>CAYMLQ010000315.1:0-7242 GCA_964390795.1 uncultured Lentisphaeraceae bacterium | reverse complement strand
CGGGTTTAAAAAGCGGGTTTTTTAAACGATTATAAGGGAAGACACAAGACGCTTCCAAAGGAGGGATGATTCTGCTATTCTAAAAATCTTTTCACGTTATGCTAAGTTTTAGGATTGCACCGTACGAGTGAATACGAAACTCATAGAAGAAAACGGGTTCCGTCTGGTGGAACAGGTGGACGATACCAGCAGAACCGTCGTTTGGAAAGCTGTCCAAAACACGCTCGACCGAACGGTCATCATTCGGGTTCTCAAGCCAGAGGCGGCCGCCAAGCCTTTAGAGCGCGACCATTTTCTTTCCATTGCCCGCCTTTTCGCGCGCATTAAGAGCGAATCGATCTCAGCCGTCTTCGACATCGTGAGCGAAGGCGACTTGCACTACGTCGTCATGGAGTTCGTTGACGGGCCTACGCTCGAGGAACTCGTCGCCACCCAGGGGCCGCTTCCATGTGACCAGACGCTCCGCATCGCCGCTTCGCTCATTGCCAGCCTCGATCAGATGTGGCACTCCGCGCACATCGTTCATCGCAACCTGAAGAGTTCGACTATCCGACTGGACTCGCGCGGCGTGGCAAAGATTACGGATTTCAGCATGGCGATTGCGGCAGGCCCCGGTGTTGACGCCACCGCGTTGGATGGCGGGCATATCGTCGGCACGCCCTGCTATCTCTCGCCTGAACAGGCTCAAGGTTCGCACATGCTCAACACGCAGTCTGACATGTACGCGCTGGGCGTCGTGCTGTACCATCTGGCGACGGGCAGGGTTCCGTTCGAGGATCTCGATGTCGTGTCCATCCTGTCGGGCCACATCAAACACCAGATCCCTCCTCCGCACCGCCTAAACAAACAGCTTCCCGTCGACTTCTCGTGGTTCCTCCACCGGCTGATGATGAAGAACCCCAACAACCGTTATGCGGACTGGGACGAGGTGCTTCACGATATCCGCCTGATCCTTTCCGGCTCCGAACCCTCCTGTGTGCGTCCCGACGAAGAATACCTCAGCACCATCGATACGGATTTCGAAGCGGCACGCGCCGCTGACAGCGCGGTGCACGACACCAGCCGCCTGCGGCTCAATCGGAAAGGTAAAAAAAGCGAGAAGATCTCGGCCTATCAGGGCAAACACCTGACCGACGGTCATGCGATCGAAATCCGTAGGGACGAACTCATACGGGCCGTGGTCTGCTGGGGCATCCTCGCCTGCTGGCTCACGTTGATTTTCTGGTTCAGAGCCGTGTACCAAGCCGACCCGGCCCACACCGGCACCTCGCAGACCCTCACGCAACTGGCCGATGCGACGATGAGCCACCTCTCGGAGTCCCTTGAGGATGTCAGGCTCGGTTCGGTAAAAGAGGAAGACCCCGATCTTCTCAGCGAGTCCCCAGTCCCAGAGCCGGACACTGAAGCGCCCGCGCCTAGCCCAGCGCCACAGACGCCCGCACAGACGCCAGAGCCAGTTCCAGCGCCCGCCCCAGCGCCCGCGCCTAATCCGCAACCTGCCGTCACAAGCAAGCTGCCCGCAGGCATCCCCGACCCGCTGCTTCAGAGACTTGCACAAGCCTTCGCCGCTGGAGACCTCACCGCAGCACGCGCGTGCTTGAAAACCGCGCCTGACCTTTTTCAGGGAAAGGACGCCATGCAGGCCTTGCTCGACGAGACGCCCGAGCCGGACGCGTTGGTTGCCGAATACCTTAAAGCCCAAATCGGCCGCCCGCTTATCTTCGAGCACCTCGGCAAGCAGCGCACGGTGATTCCCCGCAGCGTGGCGGACGGGATCGTCCAATTGGAGGCCAACGGTCGCGGCGTCGAAATCGCCCTCGGCAAACTGAGCGCCGACGAAAAGCTGCGCTGGATGGACAAACCGAAAGATGCGGCCCAAGGCGCGGCCTACTGCATGACGCTCATGCGCTCGTCACGCCGCGCCGAGGTCCACGCCCGAGCGACAGGCTGCCCCCTGCTTTCGGCCGCCCTCATCCGAGCGGCCGAACTCGTGCCCCCCGCTACGCCTCCCGCTGAATAACCGCCTTGGCCTTGAGCGCGTCGATCACCGCTTCGAGCTTGCTCTGGAACGCCTGTTCGAACACGACGCCTGACAGCTCTTCGCGCACCTCTTTGAGCGCCACTTTGCGCGGCGGCTCTTTCGCCAGCAACCGGAACAGGTGTACGCTGCCGCCCCCCCAGTCGATGACGTCGCTGACCTCGCCGGGCGCAAGCGCGAACACCTTCGCCTCCACCGCCGGGGGAAGCTCCCCGCGAGACACCGTATCGAACATGCCGTAGTCCTTCCGGTACGTGTCTGACGTCTCCACCGCCTCCAACCAGTTCAGCCGAAAGCTGGCCAGCTCCGTCTTGAGGTGCAGCAGATCCAAATAGGCGTTCGACATGTCCGTGCCGCCCGGCCCCACGAGACGGCAGATGTGCGACAGACGCAGCGACTCCGAGGTCATAAACTGCCCTGGCCACTCCTCATAAACCTTGCGCAGCTCCTCTTCACTCGGGGCGGACACCTGTTTGCGGACCGCCTTCTCGAACGCCTGCACGCGCAAGGCGACCTTGCTCCAAACCAGGCGCTCGACTTCCGGCATGCTGCCGTAGAACTCCGGACACGCCTCGATGTTCTTCAGCGCCTGTTCCTCGGAGGGCTCGGGCTGCGTGGCGGTCGATTCCAGACGGATCAGCTCCCTCTCGATCAAATTTTCCTCCGCCCATTCGCGCAGTTGGGCTTCCGTCGGTTCGCCGCCGTTCTGTCTCACGTACGCCTGATACCCCTCGCACAGCCGCGCCATTTCCTCAGCGATCTTCTCTTCGGCGATCGCCACCCCGTTCACTGTCAATCCCATAACGCTCCTTTGTCACTCCCGGCACATCACAAGCCGCACCGGCCCTAAAAGTCCAGAGTCTCGCACAGGCCACCGCCGCGCGTCAAACCCCTTGTACTGAATATCAACGAAATTGATGTCCTGGAAGATCCGCCACGGCACCTGCCGCTCGTCGAGGTCGCGGATGCGGTTCGCGCCAAGGTTGGTGACTTCCACCTCCAGCTCGTTCCGCCCCGCCTTCAGCCCCTGCGGCAGCAGTACGCGGTAAGGCGTCAGAAGCGCATTTCCCGCAGGCTCGCCGTTCAGACGCACGCGGGCGCTGACCTCCACTCGCCCCAGCTCCAGAATCACAGGCTGGCCCACGCATGCCGCCGGCGCGTCAAGCGCGGTCCGGTAAACCGCCGTGCCTCCAAAGCGCACCGTGTCGGGATCGCCGTTCGCCGTCCACGACGCCAACGCCGCAGCCTCGTAGGCCTTGGGTAGCTCCGGCCCGCCGGCCACGAAACGCACCTGCCACGGCCCCGGCACGTCGAGCAACGCCTTGCCGGGCCGCGCGAAACGGAACGGCGCAGCTTCGGGCGCCCGCCGCCCGAAGGTCTGCAGCAGCACGGACGTGGCCGGCTCCAGATAAAGCCGCACCTCCGTTCCACCGTCCACCTTGCGCGACTCCACCACGCCCAGCCGGTCGCTCAGCGCGTCCATCGCCACTACGCCTGCCGCAGGCACCGCCAGCCGAACCCAACCGTCCAGCGTCTTCACGCCGTGGTTGACGATCAGATAGGAGAACCCGTCTTCATGCTGCCGCCGGATAAAGCGCACGCCTTCCGGCACGCCAGCCAGCTCGCGGCGCACCCCGCACAGCTTCAGCGCCTCGTCGCCACGACCGACATAGACCGCGCCCTTCCCCACGTCCGCCTTCGCCACACCGAGCGCGTCCGTCGCCTTCGCCTCGACCTTCGTCCGCGCCGCAGCCAGCCTGGCCCGCTTCAGCGCCAGCCCGCCCCACCCCGGAGCGTCCTCTGGCAGCCGCTCGCAGAACACCACCTTCGCGCCCGCCTCAGCCATCAGCATGAGTTTCTCGAAGGTCTCCGGAGGCATGAGCCGCGTAGAAGGCACCAGCAGCGCCTGGTAGGTTGCGCCCTCCGCCGTCACCAGCCTCCCGTCCGACACGCTGACCCGCTTGAGCAAGCGGTCGGATACGTAGTCGAACCCGATGCCCAGCCGCCACAGCGACGCCGAGGTTTTTCCGATCGGCTGATTCGTCAGCCACGCCGGATCATGCACGGTCATCTGCCTCACATACGGCCCTTCCGCGTTCCAGAAATCGTGAATCGGCCAGTAAAGCAACACGTCATTCGAGGGCTTGCCGGACTGCAGCACCGCCTGCGTGCGGGCGATGTACGCGTTGAGCAGAGGCGCGTCGTGCCAGATCGGATTGCGCGGGTTCATCTGGGTCGAAGCGTAGAAAAGCCAGCCCGGCCACACCGCGTCATCCGCCGAAAAACAGGTGCCGTGATAGAACAGGTGGTTGATGCCGCTCACGAACATCAGGTCGGCCAGGCACTTGATCTCTTCGGGCGTCTCGTGAAAATGCTCCGCCAGCCACGTGCCGAACTCGGCGGACGCCAGACGCGTGCCCTTCACATGTGCCACCGATGACGCCATTTTGGAGATGAAGGGATTACGGTCGGCTTTACCGAAATCGGCGTCGTATCGCGACACCAGCGGGTCAGCCCCGCCGTGGCCGAACATCTCCGTCTCCGGAATATCCGCGAGCGCATACAGATCCAAGATGTTCGCCGGCGCACCGTGAGCCTCGTTACGCGTCACGATGCCGCGCACCCGGCACCACGCCGTCCAAAGCGGGAACACATCCTCCACCATCAGATCGG
Organism: uncultured Lentisphaeraceae bacterium; assembly: GCA_964390795.1. Lineage (GTDB taxonomy): Bacteria > Verrucomicrobiota > Kiritimatiellia > RFP12 > UBA1067 > CAYMLQ01. Next base: position 2,531 of record CAYMLQ010000315.1, on the reverse strand, counting down.
AGAGCGTCTCGCGATAATCGGCCCGCACCCGCGCCGCGCTGTCGGACTCGCCGACTCCCGCGAAAGCGGCCAGTTCGTCCGTCAGCCGATACCCGCGCTTGCGCGCGAAGGCCGACAGGAAACCGTCGCACCACGACGTGCCGTAGTACTCGTACGAATCGTGATACATCGCCCTCGGCTTCGGCCCCGTACCGCCCTCGGGGAACGCCTTCGTGAACGGCTCCAGAAACTGCGCCATAGCCGCGGGGTCAAAGGGGTTGATCATCAGCCCCTTGCCGCCCAGCCCTGCGCGTTTGACCGCCTGTCCCTTGGCACAATCGGCCGAGAGCGCCACAATCTTCACGCCTGGCGTCTGCGGCTTCCAGTCCAGCATTCCCTTCGCATCCACGAGCGGCAGCAGATCAGTTGACGTCCCGTCCAGCGCGACCGCCTGCAAGCCCTGTAGCGCCTGCCGCCGGAGCGTGTTGGTGAAGGCCTCGCCAGCGTGCGTCTCATACACCTTGACGTCCAGCCGCCAGCCGCCGCGCTCGGGCGTGACCTGCGGCCCGCCGAAGCACCAGCCCGAGCCCGTCGTCATGTCGACACCCAGCCCGAGGCTTTCCGCCGTCGCAACCGCGCAGGCGAACAGCTCCATCCACCGCGGGCTGAGGTAGTCAACGTACCTGCCCTCCACCCCTTTCACCCCGTAGATCGGCACGATATGCACGCCGCCGAGCCCGCCCTCGGCGTAGCGCCTGAACTCGTTGCTGATGCTTTGCGGGTCAACCGCCGAACCCGGCCACCAGTTGTAGGCCCACGGCTTGCACTCGCGCGTGATCTCCGGCCACGCCAGCGGCTCTTCCGCCGCGCCCGCCACCGCGGCCATAAGGACGGCTGCCGCCATCGCCCGTTTTCGCATCATATTCCCCCCGCAGGACGCCCGACTCCCGACGCGCGACACCCATGACCGGAGCCGCCGTCCACAACTCCTAACTCCTAAATCCTAACTTCTCCCTATCCCCCTTTCGCCTCCGGGAACATCGCCTCGTAGTGCGGCATCGTCGTGAAAATCCCGCCGCTTTTGGCATAGTAGTCCGCATCCAGGTTGAACACGCCGCGCTCGGTCATGGACCACGGCGCTTGGGGGTACGGATGGTAGCTGCGCATGGTCTCCCAGTTCTTGTAGTTCTGGTGCCCGTTGGTCTCAACGAGCCCCAAGCCCTCCATGCCGGGGAACGAGCCCAGCCGCGCCGCCACACACTTGTTCCACTCCACGAGGATCGGATTGACCGTCAAGTCGGCGCAGAAGCACGGCACGCCCCGCTCATGCGCCGCCTGCGCGATCTTCATGGTCATGCTCAGCGTCTTCGCGATCGCCTTCAGCGCGACCGCCTTGTAGCCCATCTCCATGCGCTTGACCGCATCCTTGTCGGTGTGGGCGCTCTCGTCGGCCGCGAGCCGCACGGGGATGTCGCGCACGTCGATCTCGAACTCCTCGTCGAACGGTTCTTCTATGATTGAAACTTGCTCGAACGCGCCGATTTTTTTGATGTGATCGATCAGGCGCAGCAGCGTCTCCTTCTTCTCGTACCGTCCGTTCGCGTCGAAGTAGTACGGCAGCTTGCCGCTCTTCGAATAGGGCGTGCGGCAGCCGTCCAGCGCAGCGTGGATGGCGCTCACGCGCGCCATGTCCTTCTCCAGCATCTCCGCCTGCGTGCCCTTCTGTCCGATCTTGATCTTCATGAAGAACGAGCCGGCCTCGACCGCCTGCTTAATCTCCTCAATGGGAATCGAGTACGCCATCAGCGGGATCGACGCCGCCTTCGGATGACGCTGCGAGAGGGCCGGCTTGTAGGCCGCAGGAATCATATCGTCGAACGATGTGATCCCGTTTTCCTTGGCGAAGAGCAGCCACGCCGCGTTGTCCACGCCCACCAGCGCGTTCAGCGCGAAGGTCTGGCGCAGCTTCGGGTTGCGGGTGATCTGCTTGCCGTACGCGTAGACCTCCTTGAACAGCTCGTCGTTCAGCGCGACCGGATCGGTGAACGTCCGGCCCTTCAGAAGCTTCAGCGCGTAGGCGGTCATGGCGAACATCAGCGCGTTGCCGCCCGCCTCGGAGTTCGCCGCGAAGACCTTGGCGTCGCTCCACAGCGTGCTATGGGTGCAGAGTCCGATGCCTCGCTTGCCGCTGGTGCTGCGGATCATCGCCGCGCTCTGCCAGATGTTGGTGAGGTAGCCTCCCTTGAAGCCGAACGGACGCAGCAGAGGCTCGCGCTCGAACTCGCACCCCGTGTCCGCCACGGCGATCCGTTTGGAGGCGGCTCTCGCCGCAACCGCAGGCTTCGCCGTCAGACATCCGCCAGCCGTCATCACGGCTCCCGCCGCCGCCGCCGTCTTTAAGAAATCCCTGCGTCTCATGGTTGCTCCCCTGTTGTTGCCACGGATTGACACGGATGAAACGCGGATGGTTCAGAATATACCATACGCTTGAACTCAACCCGCTCACGTCCGAAGTTGATGAGTAGTCCTACGGTAATGCCAGTCGCCTTTAA
>CAYMLQ010000314.1:5999-7257 GCA_964390795.1 uncultured Lentisphaeraceae bacterium | reverse complement strand
GCAGCGGCGAGGCGGTCGGGCTGCCGGACGGCTATCAGGGCTCCAGCGAGGTCGGCCATCTCAACATGGGCGCGGGACGCGTGGTGATCCAGGAGCTGAAGCGCATCGACGACGGACTGAGCACGGGCGAGCTGTTCAAATCGCCGAAGTGGGCCGGGCTGGTTGCGAACTGGAAGAAGAACAACAGCGCGCTGCACTTCATGGGACTGCTGCAGGACGAGGGTGTGCATGCGCATCAGGAGCATCTGTTCAAGTTGATGCGCCGCGCGCGCAGCGAGAATCCCGCCGGCCGCATCGTGGTGCATCCGTTCTTGGACGGTCGCGACACGCCTCCGCGCAGCACGCTGGAGTACCTCGCGCGGCTCGAGAAGGAGATCGAGGCGGTCGGCAACTGCGTGATCGGCACGGTTCAGGGGCGCTACTACGCGATGGACCGCTCCAAGAATTACGGGCTCACCGACATCGCCTACGCGTGCATCGTGCAGGCCGAGGGGCGCGCGGCTGGCAAGGCCGTGGACGCGGTGAAAGAGTCGTACGACCAGGATCAGACTCCGGACAAGACCCCGATGGTGGACGAGTATATTCCGCCCTACGTGATCGGCGGCTATGCGGGCATGAGGGACGGCGACTCGGTGATGCACTTCAACTACCGTCAGGACCGTGCGATCCAGCTGACGCAGGCGTTCGTCTGCGAGGACTACAAAGGCGTGCGCAAGGCGCGTCCGAAGGTAGCCTATCTGGGCTTCACCCGCTACTGGGACGAGTTCACCGAGTACCTGCTGGGCGCGATGGGCGGGGACGGCGGGATGGACAATCTGCTGGGCGAGGTGATTGCGAAGGCCGGGCTGCGGCAGCTCCGCATTGCCGAAACGCAGAAGTTCCGCCATGTGACGAGCTTCTTCAACGGCAAGTCCACCCAGCCGTACGCAGGCGAGGATCAGGTCGATGTGCAGGGGCGTTTCGATCCGGCCACGTTCGCGAGCCATCCCGAGATGGAGGCGTACCTGCTGACCGAGGCGCTGCTGAAGCGGCTGGAGAACAACCCTTACGCGTTCGTGGCGGTGAACTACGCCAACTGCGACATGGTCGGGCACACGGGCGATTCCGACGCGGCCCGCCGGGCGGTGGAGGTCGTGGACGAGTGCATCGGCAAGCTGCTGCCGCGCCTGTTCGCGCTGGACGCGCACGTGCTCATCACGGCGGATCACGGCAATGCCGAGCAGATGCTCGACTACGTGACCGGCATGGTGAAGACCAG
>CAYMLQ010000314.1:0-5899 GCA_964390795.1 uncultured Lentisphaeraceae bacterium | reverse complement strand
CTGGCGGTTCATTCGGCTTTCGCCGTGCTCACCTTCGACAACAGCTTCTATAGCGTCCGCAACAAAGAGCGGGATGTGCGCAAATCGACCTCGCTCATTATTCTGCATACGACCGAGGCCCCGTCGCGGAGCGCGCTGCGCAAGCTGAGCGATCTGGGAGAGTGTAACTACTGCATCGACGAGGGCGGGCGGGTCTACCGGATCATCGACCATCGGCGCGAGGCTTTCCACTCCGGGCGGAGCATGTGGAACGGCCGCGCCAACGTGGACGATTTCGCGGTGGGCATCGAGGTGTGCGGCTATCACAACAAGCCGCTGGGCGCCGAGCAGATCCGTTCGCTGGCGGCGTTGGTCGGCGAGTTGAAGGCCGTCTACAAGATTCCGGATCAGAACGTGCTGGCGCATTCGCACGTGGCGTACGGCGCGCCCAACAAGTGGCAGAAGCGGAGTCATCGGGGCCGCAAGCGGTGCGGCATGATGTTCGCGCTGCCCTCGGTGCGTGCGCGGCTGAACCTTAAGTCGCGTCCGTCGTTCGACCCGGACGTGAAGGCCCGGCGTTTGGTCGTGGCAGACGCCTATCTCGCGCAGGTGCTTTACGGTGCGGTTCAAACCAAGCAGTCCGTGGCTGCGCTGAGCGTGCCCTCCAACGTGATCGGGAAGAGCCGCGGCGCGTGGGATATCGCCCGCGACGCGTACGATGATCCCACGACGCTCTACGTCATGCCGGACGGGTCGCAGAAGCGCGGCAACCAGATCGGCAACTTCAAGCTGCTGCCCCCCGGAACGAAGGTGACCGTCAACGCGCCCGCCGATAACCGGATCGAGACCTATCAGGTCGTGGGTATCAACGGCAGGGCGCAGGACATCGCGGGCGACGAGGTGCTGGCGGCGACGACGATCTACGTGTATCCCGACGGACGCTACGAGCGAGGCAGTCAATTGAAAGCCGACGCCGTACTCAAGCTGCCCTACGGCACCAAGGTTTTGCTCGGCTATGCGGTCGGCGGCCCCATTGCGAATAACCGGCCGGCCACGGCGATCTGCGGCAACCGCTGGCGCTCGGCGGACACGTTTTTCCTGATTTCCGGCGTGCTGGTCCCCGGCAACAAAGTGGACGACGGCAAAATACCCGTCGGAACGATGCTGTTCTACAAGAGTTAATGCGGCTACCTCAGCAGCCGCGTCGCCGCCTCGAAAATCTCCAGCGCCTCCGCCATGCGGCCTTTGCCGGTGGTGCCGCATGCGAGATCGCCGGTGCCGGCGTCCACAAAGGTTGCGCCGCGCGACGCCAGCGTGGCGAGATTGGCCTGCGTGGCCGGGTGCTCCCACATGCCGGTGTTCATCGCCGGTGCGATCAGCAGCGGCGCCTTCGTGGCCAGCGCGGTGGCGGTCAGCAGGTCGTCGGACAAGCCGTTCGCGAGCTTGGCGGCTACGTTGGCGGTGCAGGGCGCGATCACCAGCAGGTCGGCTCGTTCGGCCAGCGAGATGTGGCCGGGCATCCACTCGTCGGGAGCGTCGAACAGGTCGACGGAGACGGGGTTGCGCGACAGCGTGCGGAAGGTGAGCGGCGCCACGAACTGCGTGCCGGCCTTCGTCATGAGCACATGCACCTCATGTCCGGCTTTGACCAGCAGCCGCGTCAGTTCGCACGCCTTGTAGGCGGCGATGGAACCGGTGACTCCCAGCAGGATTGTGGACATGGCGGAACTCCGGGAAGAAGTTAGTAGTTAGGAGTTAGAAGTTAGTAGTTAGGATGCATACGCCCGGTGTTCAAAGTCCTGAGTCCGGAGTCTTGACGTCAGATCAGGCCGGCTTTCACGTTGATGAGGTCGCAGAGCCGCTTGAAGGCGGTCTGCAAGTCGTCGTTCGTCACCTGGAACATATAGTCGCCGGCCCGCTCCATCTCGCGCTCCGCGTTGCGGATGCGCTTTTCGATGACCGCCGGGGAGTCGGTGCCCCGGTGTTCCAGGCGGGCCAGCAGCTCGTCCATGCAGGGCGGGTTGATGAAGACGTCGATGAAGCCGCGCCGCATGGGGTCGCTCTCGGGCAGCGAGTCCACGTGTTTGCGAACCTGTTCGGCGCCGACCACGTCGATGTCGAGCAGCATGCACTGGCCTTCGCGCAGAACCTCGTAGATCGGCGCCTTCAGGGTTCCGTAGTAGTTGTCGTGAACCTTCGCGTGCTCGAGGAACTGGCCTTCCGCGACCAGCTTCTTGAAAGCCTCAACCGTCATGAACTGGTAATCGACGCCGTCCTCCTCGTTCAGCCGGGGCTCGCGGGTCGTGCAGGAGACCGAGTAGCAGATCTCGGGGTAACTTTGCAGCAGCATGTCACACAGCGTCGTCTTGCCAGCGCCGGAAGGCGCGGAAATCACAATAAAAAGCGGAATCATCAGCAGTCTCCTTTGCCGGTAACTTGAGCGTTGATCGTTGAACGTTGAGCGTTGAGCGTTGGAGTTATTCCCACGTTTGTTCCCGCTCAGCGGGCGGCGGGCTTGTCCTCTCGTCTTGCGGCGAACGGGCGCGTCGCTCCCTTCGCGTGTGGACGCGGTCGCAATCCGTTCCAATGCATGTACAGTTTAGCCTGTTGGCGCGTTTGTGGCAAAGCCGAAAACGAGTCATTCGCGTGCGTAGGGTGTCGATTTTTTCAACTGGTCGATTCTGTAAAGAAAATAGGTTTCGCTCCAGAGCGCGAGCGCTTTCTGCTCGGAGAGCGGCAGAAACCGCCGCACGTCTTCACGCACGGAGTTCCAGTCAAGTGTCCGAATTCTTTCAGCCAGCATGCTGAAAAACCACTCGGGGGTCACGTCCAACTTCTGAGCTTGCCACGGTCCGGTCTGGTACAAGGCGTTTGCCAGCACGCTCCAATCAGGAATAATCCGCCTCTCCGCATACCACAGCAGATCAAACCAGTCCCTGCCTTTGACATACGGACGGCAAAGCAGGGCATGCGTTTTGGTGGCGAACCCGGAACTGAGGGTCTGCGTTGCGATGGCTGCAGGCGCGGGGAAGGACAGAAAGTGCGTTTCAACGGCAGACCCTTCCGGAGTGCGCGTGTCAATTTCCAGTTTGATGCGGATCTTGGCTGGGTTCTGCCGCTGGAAGGGCAAAGCAAGGAGTAGGATTGTGCCGATCGAGTCTGTTTTGAGGAACGCCTTTTTAACTGCTGCGTCGGCCTTTTCGCGGCTTGTCTGCTCAAAGCGGATGCCGGTCTCTTCGCAAGACTTCCGGACAGCAGACAGATATGGGTCCCACGCAAAGAGGGGGTCGGGCTGGGCTAGCAGGAAATCGAGATCCTCTGAAAAGCGGGGAAGATTGTGGAAGATTCTCAGGCAGGTGCCCCCGTGAAACAGCGCTTTCTGGAAGAAGTCGGTCTCCGCCAGAAACCGCAGGATGAACTCCTGCATGATTTCGGTTAGCGCGTGTTCCTGTTCAAGGGCGTTTTTAGGGTTATGGAGCGCCAGACGGGATTCGATCAGACGGTTCAACACGCGGTCACCTCCTTTTTCAGACATTGCAGATACGATCCGACGCGTTTGCTTTTCAGGGACGCGGTGATTTCATCAAGCGGGGAGAAGTCCATGCGGGCCAGGTCATCCGGCTCGAGGCGAAGGGACTGGAGCAGGAACCCGGCCCCGTCTTTATCCCATGTAACGTTGCGCAGGTAGACCAGATCGGCCAAGGCGCGCAGTGGCGTCGCGACGGGGATGAAGCGGTTCTTGGCAACTTCGGCCGATTCGACTCCGGCGAACGGCGAACGGGCTGGGACACACCGGTAATCGAAGACGCCGAGGGGCGTGGTCAGTCTTACGCTGCGGCGGACGGTTACACAAGAGACCTGATAGACGGCCTCGGGGATCAGGCGGTGCCAGGCCAGCGCGGACTCGAGACTGACGTGGCAGAGAGGGTGGATCATGAGCGCGACAACGAACGGGTGGGGCGGCTCGCTGCGAAAAGGGGGTTCGAGGCAATAAACGCCCGCAGCGACGCGTGCAACCTCATTCCTCTTCAGAGCGCGGTTGAGCAGAAGCTGGCGTGCTCCGGAAGAGGATGTCGGGAACGCATGTGTGAGAACCGTCCGGTCAAATAACCCGTCCCGAAGGTTCATCCGCAGCATTTTTTCCGTCAGCGATTGCATGCATGTAAGTTACGAAATCCGTAACTTTTGTGCAAACATAAAATGAATGAAACAAGCACCAGGCACCTACGGCATCGTGACCTTCACGCGGAAGAAGCGGCTGGCTGCGTTGGTCGCGCCCCAGGCGCCTTCCGTCAGAAAAGCCCGGCCTTCGACCGCGTAGACGCGTGCCGTGCCCAGATCCGGCGACCACGTCACGCGCGGTTCGCCGTCGCCCGCCTCAAGCGCCGCTCTCAGCACGGACTCGCCGTTCGTCGGATTCGATCCCGCCACATACTCCTGCCACGCGGAATGGCCGTCTCCGTCCGCGTCCCCCGTTGCCGCGGCGTCGTAGTCGCCGCCGGCAAGGCTGAGGAGCAGCGGATAGCCGTCCAGCCACGCGTAGGGGACTGGGACGGGGGTCAGCGTCTGCGTGGGCGTCCAGGTCACCTGATCCAGCCAGCCCGCGTCCTCGCCGCCGGCGTCGGACTCGTCCTTCCAGTACTCCCACCTCAGCGTGTGCGGCCCCTCTCCCAGCGTGAGCGTCACGCGCTGCCACCCGCTCTCGCCGGTCAGCCACCCCAAGGTCAGACCGTCCAGCGCGAAGTCCAGATAGTCGAAGTCCTCCTCGCAGGAGACGCGCCACCAGAACGTCAGGGTGCCAGGGCCGGCCACCTCGGTGCCCACCTGCGACGAGCCTAGGTCGCCGACCGCCCCGCTCTGCGCCGCGTCCGAACCGTCATGCGCCGACACCATGGCCCAGCCGTTCCACGGCGCGTCGCCGCCGGCAGCCCAGGCCAGCACCGCCGTGTCCAACGCCTCGGCCAGCGGCAGAGCCTCTTGGACAAAGGTCGCGGTGCAGGCGCAGCCGCCGTCCGGCACCACCAGCGTGCGCCGCGCGTTCGGGTCGGCGTTCTCCCACTGGCCAAAGCGCCAGCCGCGGTTGGGTGCCGCCACCAGCGTGAGGGCGCTGCCCGCCGCGACCACGCCGCCACCCGTGACCGTGCCGCCCTCCGGCGGCGCGGCCGCGACCGTGACGGTGGCCAGCAGGGGCGACCAGACCGCCTGGTCCAGCCAGCCCGCGTCCGCGCCTGCCGCGCCGCTCTTGCCTTTGGCGTATTCCCAGCGGAAGGTGTGCGCGCCCGCGTGGGTCACGGCGACCGTGAACGTCTGCCAGCCGGTCACGCCGGCGAGCGCGACGACCGTTTGGCCGTCCAGATAAAAGCGCAGGTAGTCGCGCTCCTCGGACGACACCTTCCATACGAATCTGAGCGTGCCCTTGCCCTCGGTCACGGCCTGTAGCCAGACGCTCTGCGCGTCACCGAGCGGGCCGCTCTGCGCCGCGCCGCTGCCGTCGGCCGTCGTGGCAGACTGACAGAACCAGTAGGCGTCGCCGCCGGACGTCCAGACGAGGTTGCTGCAATTCAGCGCCAGGGCCAGCGGCAGCGACTCGTACGCGCCCATATCGACCCTGCCGTCCATGATCCGTGCCTGACCCGCCGCATCCGTCGCCCCGACCGCCAGCGCGTTCGCCCCCGCGTTGATACAGGGCGAGTTCAGCGCGAGCCGGAAATTCCCTAGGTCCGGATTGACGAAGAGCGGGTCGGCTGACACATTGCCCTCGCCTATAGGTAGCGGAGCGGTGCAGGAAAAGGAGAAAACACTCGGCCACCTGTATGTCGAATAGTTTTCGCCGACCGATGCCTGATTTCCCCAAATGACACAATTGTTCACTAGCATCCCATAGGATTCGCCGGCAACAAACCAGTTCCCATGATTGGCA
>CAYMLQ010000313.1:0-7274 GCA_964390795.1 uncultured Lentisphaeraceae bacterium | reverse complement strand
CGCCGGCCTGCTGCTCGCCTTCGCCTTCAGCATGCTGGAGGTCTCGGACAGCCTGCTGCTCGCCCAGAAGATCGAGTACTATCCCATCACCAAGACCATCTTCGAGCTGTTCCAGCTCATGGGCATCGGCCGCTACCTCGCGGCCGCCCTCGGCGTCTGGGCCATGCTCTTTCTCACCGTCACCATCGCGGGTAGCAGCCTGCTGCTCGGCAAGAAGCTTGGAGCCCTGTTCCGGGCGTAAACCCAAGGCGCCGGGATAACCCCCCTCACCAGCGGAGAACGGAACCAACCACGGGGTGAAAAGTAATCGGTTGGTGGCAGGGGTGTTCGAGGAGTGAGCGTTGCTGGCGAACCTGTGTCGCAAGCTCGGGAGCGGGGACACTCCTGTCCCCGAAAGGTCGGCCAAGCGTCGCTCCGCAGACGGTCGTCTCGTTGTATCCTGCGGCTCGGTGTTGCTCAACCGTTCACAACGGGGACAGGAGTGTCCCCGCTCCCAGCGCTACGCGCACACGACGCGCGTTCCTCGATCCCCAACCGATTACGGGTGAATACGGTTTTCTGCTTGGTCTCAGGATGTTTTTATGCTTCAATCCTCCGCTTTGGGTTCAAAGGGGTAGTACACATGAAGCGCGATCTAGCCGTAGCCGTTCTCGTCCTGACAGCCTGCGCCGCGTCTGCGGAGCTGAAGAAGTCATCGCGCAACCTAGAGCCCTTTTCCAAAAAGTCCGGCGCGGGCGCCGCCGCCGCGCACAACAGCAACACGGGCCTGAACAGCGACACGCCGCCCCGCGAGGCACCTCCCAACACGGTCACGAAGATCACCTTCGTCGGCCCTAGAAGCGGCTGGGGCTTCGTCAAAACCGGCAGCCCATATTATTCGCCGCAGGGCAAAAACCTCGGCAGCCTACCGGGCGGCACGCTGTTCAAATATACCGACGTCAAGACCTCCTCCAAGAACGCCATGCTGGTCAGCACCGTGAAACGCGGCGAGACCTGGGAAGGCCCCCTTCTCTTGGACTGCACCGAAATCGCCGCCTACGAGGGTTCTCCCGACACGCTCGACGCGCAAACCCTCGCGGACTTGGGCCTCTACTTCTCCCTTTTGGGCAAGGCCGAGGACCGCAAGGCCCAGCTCTCCGAGCAAGCGCTCTCCGCCAACCCGCACTTCGACTCGGCGCGTCAGGCGCAAAAGGCCTATCAGGACAGCATCGCCAAAGCGGCCGAGCTGGAAAGACAGATGAACACCCTCACCGGCGCTCGTAAATCCAAGGCGCTCGACACGCTGCGCGCCTTCAAGTATGAGCAGGTGCGCATCAAAGCCAAGGCCGACCAAGAGGCCGCCGCGTACAAAGTCTGGAAGGACGCCCATCCGGCCTCTCCCGCATCCCTCGCCGCCGACCCCCAGCTCCAGACGCTGGAGCAAGAACTCCGTCAGGCCAAAGCCAAGGTCGCCAAGCTCGTGCCCGCAGACGAGTGAACCTAAAAAGAGCAGTTGGGTCGGGACCGCAGGACACTTCGTCTCTTACGCTTAGTCCCACGCGTCGTCGGATACGCTTAGTCCGTTCGCTTAGGCTTATTCTAAAAGGGCTGTTCCACACACAGGGAGGGACGAGCGTCTGGTCGTCCTAGTACACAGTAGAACATGAAAATTCGGCCATGATTACAGGATTCACATGATTAATAGCCAATGAATTCAATCTTGTAAATCATGTAATCCTGGCCAAAAATACCGAATTTTGTGGCTGTACAGACTACTAGGCACGCCGACGCGTGCCCCTCCCGTGTGTCTGGAGCCCTTCATAGAGTCTAAAGACTTTTCGGCAATGTATTACTTGGTCACGGAGTCGCGGAAGGCCCACATGCGGCGAACCAGCGGATCGCCGGGCAGGCCGTTTTTCATGATCTCGTTGCGGATCTCGATCTGGCGCGCGGGCGCGGCCAGGGAGTATTCGTCGTTCAGGCGCAGCAGTGTCGCGCGCAGGCGCTTCAGCCCTGCGGCCACCCACTCTTGGGGGCGCGCGTTTTGGATCTGCACCTTGTCCGTGGTGGCGAGGCGCGCGACGATGCCGCCCGCGATCAGTCCGGCTCGGCCGGAGTCGGCCTCGGCCTTGGTGACCATGACGGCGACGAGCGCGTCGCGGCGGGCCAGAATTCCTTCGAGGCGCGTGAGCTGGGCCTGGATCTTGCCGCCGTGTAGCGCTTTGTTTTCCGGCTGGCGCATGAACGACAGAAAGATCTCGCTCTTCTGGACGGCCTCGCGGAACTGCGTAAGGGCCGAGACGAACGGCAGGTCGCTCATCATGGCAGGGTCGGCCTGTCCGGGGTAGGCGCTCAGGTGGATGTAGAACTCCTCGGCGCCGAAGAGCCGGTCGAATTCGCCGACCGGTTCTTTACGGCTGCGTTTGGGCAGCGGCTGCTCCAAAACATCGCACGCGAGGGCGCGCGTCAGCAAGTCGGCATCGGCGAAGGGTCGCAAACACTCCGGGGTGTCGCCTTCGCGGCCGATGCGCTTCTCGACCTCGGTGAACAGGGCGACGGTTTGTCCGGCTTTGACCCTGAGGCTGGAGCGGTTCTTCTCCAGCGTCTGGCGGGCCAGCGAGACGCGCGGGTCGAGCGAGCACTCATCGACCGAGGGCATCTTGATATCCACGGCGAGCGCCTGCATCAGCTCCAGTTCACGGATCAGCTGCTCGGCGCCGTCGAGCAGGCCCGCGCTCTCGGCGAGGGCCCGGATTGCGGGTTCCAGCGCCTGGGCCCGGCGTTTGAGGGCGGGTTCCTGGCTCGCGGCCGCCTGTTCGACGGCCTTCAGGATCTCGCCGTACGGGGTGGGCTCGCGCTTGAGCCCATCCAGCACCTGTTCAAACGTGCCGTTCTCGCCGAGCAGGGTGGCCTGGCGGGCCTCGATCTTCTCCAGCTCCGCCTTGAGCGGGGCCAGATAGGGCGGGACGCTCTCGTTGAGGGTCGCCAGCGCGTTGGTCACGGCGGCATGATCCTCGGCGAGTTCATCGCAGGTCAACTCCTCGCGGCCGACGGCGGCCTCGGCGTGCAGGTAGGCGTCGAGCATCTTTTTGGCGCGGGACATGTTGCCGTTTTCCACCGACGCCTGGGCGTTCCACTCCCACGCGTCCCTTTTGCTGGCCTGCAGCAGGCCCAGATCGCGCGAGACCTGCGTCCACTTGCCCTTTTCGAGGGACTGCCGCGCCCGCGCCCAGACGGTCACCGTGGTCTGCCACGCGCTCAAGAGGCGGCGCAGCTCCTCGATGGTCACCTGGCTTGAAGCGGCGTGGCGCGCGGTCGCGGCCTTTTCGACGGCGGCCGAGGCTTCGCTGAAGGCCTCTTTGGCAGCCAGGCGGCGCGCTTCCTGGATGAAGGATTCGGCCGAGGGCCGGACGCGCTGGTAGGCGGCGTAGGCCGTGAGGCCGGACACCAGGGTCAGGACGAGGATGGCCAGCCTCAGCCACGTCTGCTTGTTCGAGTGCGAGACGGAGCCGTCGTGGAACTCGACCTCGAAATGCGAGACCGAGATGCGGTCGCCGTCCTTCAGCAGGCGCTCCTTGTTGTCGCGCAGCGGCATGCCGTTCACGGAGGTGCCGTTTTTGCTGCCGAGATCCCGAACCCAGCAGCTGCTGTCCTCCTTGACAAGGATCTCGGCGTGGTGCCGCGAGACCAGCATATCCAGAAAGACGAGATTCGAGGTGGGGTCTGAGCCGATGGTGAAGACGGGGGGCGCCAGCGTCTTTTTCTGGCCGCGCCCCTTGCCGGAGAGCACCACCACTTCCGAAGCGGCTTTCTTGTCCGATCCGCCCCTGTCCGGCTCGGCGCACAGGAAGCAGTTGCCGATGCCGATCTTATCGCCCACGGCCAGCTTCTTCTTGGTGATCTTCTTGCTGTTGTGGAAGGTGCCGTTGGTGCTTTTGAGGTCTTTGATCCAGACCGCCTTACCTTTGAGGAACACGGCGGCGTGGCGCGAGCTGGCGACCGTGTCCTCCTTGGGGACAGGCCAGGTGCAGGCGTGGCTGCGCCCGATCACGATCTCACCCGACAGCGCGCTCGAACTGATCTCTTGGACAATCCGTCCGTTGTATTCAAGTCGAATCAGCATAGGTTCAATATTCCGCCTTCCATTTTCTCACGGTAAAGTAGCGCTGGTCTTCCACATTCGAGAAAACCCCCTTCGTAAACTCCATAATCTTTTTCGCGTTCGCGACATTGCCCCGGCTCAGGGCATCGTCGAACGCCAGCTGCTGACTGTTGAACCACAAGGTCTGTCGGGCGCGCAAGGCTGCCAGGCAAATCAGCGCCTCGGCCTCGGTCTCCTTGTGTTCGGCCTGAACCGCTTTGGTCAGCAGGCCGGTGAGCAGGTTCTCCAGCGCCACCCACGTAGCAGGGGCCATGCGCTCCAAATCTTTGCGCACCTGGGCGAGGGTGGCCTCTTCGGAGAGGGTGGCGGCCTCTGGATTGTACTCCCAATGCGTGAACTCGAATTCCTCCGAGATACGGAGCAGGCGCGTCACCAGCATGGCTTCCGCGCGGACCCGCTCGGCGGCGGGCACTTCGGCCCTGACCACGATGCGGCGGCAGCCGTGGCGGGCCACGCTGGCGATGCCGAACCACGAGCCGCCGCCATCGCGCAGATAGGACACGCGCGTGAGGGGCACGCCGTTCTTCTTGCCGAAAAAGGCGATGTCCGGGGAGGGTTTGTCGAAGCTCCAGCTTCCGCCGCTGGCCGACATCTGACGCGTCCAGTCCTCCACCATCTCCGCGCGGCTCAGGGTCGCCAAGCGCGTCTCGTTTTCCTCTTGCAAGAGCACGCGCATGGGCACGTCAAGTTTGCGGCCGACCCGGCCCTCTAAAGCGATCCCGCCCGCCACGCTGGTCTTCTTAAACGTCTTGTTGTCAGGATAGAGCAGGTCATAGCCTCCGTCTTTGAGTCCGCCGCCCGGCGCGGGCTCGAGCGCGTCCAGAAACTCGCCGCTGGCGTCCTGGGGCCACTCGATCTCGGTCTCCGGTGGCGGCGTACGCGGACGGAAGACGGCGAAAACGACCAGTCCGGCAAGCGCCACCGAGACGCTGATGTGCAGACGCCGGCGCACGCGCTTTTGCTCGTTCAGCTTGAGGAGCCCGATCTCCTCCGGCGTAGCCGCGCGCGTCTGCATGGCGCGGGTCATGCCCTCCTCGTCCGCCGCCGCGCCGTGCGCCGGTTCGGGGTGCGAGGGTGCGCCGCCGGTCAGGTCCGACCCCTCGCCCGCTCCCGTTGCCGCGGCCGCCGCACCAGCCGCGGCCGCGCGTGTCGCCCCCAGCGAAAGCAGCGGTCGCGTGGCGGCGGCGGCGGAGTTCTCACCCGCGCCGGTGGCGGAGTTCGCGACCTCGCCGGTGGGGGCTTCGGAGTCCGGCGAAGCACGTCCCGGCGACCCGTCCCCGCCTGGCCTCTGAACCCTGGCCCCGGTCTCCTCGGCCTGACTCACCCGCAGCAGGGTCACTTTGCCGATCTCGATCGTCTGTCCGGCAGCCAGCGTCATCTCGCCGGTGACCGGCTGGCCGTTCAGCCGGGTTCCGAACTGGCTGAGGTTTTCCACGCGCGCCACGCCAGCGGTGACGCGGATCCGCGTGTGCAGTCCCGACACGTCGGACGAAAGCACGCGAACGCTGGCGGCGCGCGAGCGGCCCAGCGTGTTCTCGCCGGGCTGCAAATCGAACACCGCACCGGCCGGCTCGCCTTTTTCCACAGTCAACCTGAACATGACGCTCCTCCTTTTATATCCGGTCGGGACGGCGCCCCGAGCCGTCTGCGGCGGTTTCGGGGAAACCGCCCTACCGGGGTCTGCCGCGGTTTCGGGGAAACCGCCCTACCTGAGTGTGCTAAAAATGCTTGTTCATTCCCGAATTCATGGCCCGGATCATGATCGGAACAAAGATGATGATAAAGACGGACGGCAGGATGAAGAGGGCGGTCGGGATGAGCATCAGCGACGGCGCACGCGCGGCCTTGCGCTCGGCCTTCTGGAAGCGGCGGCGGCGGATCTCCACGGCTTGGCTTTTCAGCGTCGAGGCGATGCTGGCGCCCAGTTCGCTACTCTGTACCACCGAGGTCACCAGCGAGCGGAACTCGTCCAACTGGATGCGGTCGGCCATGGCTTTGAGCGCATCGACGCGGGATTTGCCCAATTCCACCTGGCGCAGCGTGATGCCGAACTCGTCGCGCAGCGGACCGCGCGGACCGTCGGTGACCAGATTGCGCACGGCTGCGCCAAAGTCCTGCCCGGCCTCCATCGACACCGTGATGAGGTCGATGGCGTAGGGCATGCCCCGTGACATGAGATCCTTGCGCTGGATCGCCAGCCGGGCCACCCACGTCACCGGATAGTACCAGCCCAGCCAGGCGAAGAAGATGCCGCCCAGCAGCGCGTAGGCCCAGTTCATGCTGAGGATAAAGGTCATGATGCAGGCGACCGCGCCCAGCAGCATGCCCGCCAGGCCTTGCAGCCCGCGGATTTCCGACACCTCCAGCGGCAGCGTGGAGGCGATCAGGTCATTGCGGATGCGCAGGGCCTGCTGGGGGAAGGCGTGGTCGGTCCACGGCCCGGTCAGTTTGCCCAGCATCTCGATCTCGTTGCTGAACACTCGGAAAAGGGCCGGCTTCCCGCCCTGCTGCGTGGTGCTCTCATTGCGGATAACGGCGTTGATGCCGGTCACCAGGCAGAGGATCGCCAGAAAGACCAAGATCTGAATGATTGCCAAGTCCATTCCCTGTCTCCTAGGGCAGGCACGGAGGCCTGCCCCTACCGGGCGAACACACAGGTTCGCCCCTACACATCAATTGTCACGATTTTGTTGATGCACAGGAAACCGATCGTTTCGAGAACGGCCACGGCGCCGATCGCGCACCAGCCCATTTTGGTTTGAACCAGCGGCTGCATCAGGCTGCGGTCCAGGAAAAAGAGGATCAGGAAAGCCAGAACGGGGGCCGAGGCCATGGCGATCGCTTCGAAACGCCCCTGCGCCGTCATGGTCGCGAGCCGGTCACTAAACCCCACGCGTTCCCGGATGGTTTCCGTGATGCGGTCCAACACGTCGGCCAGGCTGCCGCCGGACTGCATGGTCAGGCGGATGGCCGTCACCAGCAGGCTCAGGTCTTCGCAGGGCATGCGCACGCACATGCGGCTGAGGCTTTCGGGCAGGTCCATGCCCAGCCGGTATTCGTGCAGCACCAGCGACAGCTCCTCGGTCATCGGCCCGCCCAAGTCGCGAGAGACCAGTTCCAGGCTCTGCGGCAG
>CAYMLQ010000312.1:5605-7282 GCA_964390795.1 uncultured Lentisphaeraceae bacterium | reverse complement strand
ACTACCGCTCGCACCCCAAGGCCGCCTAACCTTCAACACTTTTCAATCGCACCCAATGACGGGACGCACGATTCGCCCGGTTGCCTGGAACGAGCCGACATGCTATACTCACCCCAGTCAAAGGTGGTGTTATTATGCGTTGTCTGAACCGGTTCAATGCCGTCATCTTGGCCGCTTCGGCCATGATGCTATCGGGAGGGAAAGCCATGTCCTATGAATCCATTTACCCGCAGTCGCCCGTCGGCACGATCGAAATCAAAACGCTTCCCGGCCGTGTGACGCTGGTCGCGTCCGCACCCGGCGACGCCTTCAAAGACCGCGGCTCGGCTTTCCGCAAGCTCTTCAACTACATCAACGCCAATCAGGTCGCGATGAGCGTCCCTGTCGAAGCCTCGGCCTCGACCAACGAAATGGTCTTCTTCGTGGGCAGCAACGGCACGGCGAGAGCCCTCGCGGCCACCAACGGCGTCTCCGTGCGGACGATGCCGGAAACGACTGTGGCCAGCATCGGTTTGCGCGGCAGCTACTCCCGCGCCAATTATGACGCCGGCCTGAAGCGCCTCTCCGCGTGGCTCTCCCTGCAGCGCGAGTGGCGCACCAACGGCGCGCCGTATGCCGTCTACTGGAACTCGCCCTTCACGCTGTGGTTCTTGCGCAAGTCGGAAATCCATGTGCCGCTCAGCCGCGCGGCACCCTCGGCTCCCGCGTTCTACACGTTCGACGTTGAGACGATCGACGGCACCCGCACGAATCTCGCCCCGTACGAGGGAAAGGTCGTGCTGGTCGTCAATGTGGCCAGCAAGTGCGGCTTCACCAAACAGTACGCCGGCCTCCAGAACCTGTATGAGGCCTATCGCGAGCGCGGCCTTGTCCTGCTGGGCTTTCCCTCCAACGACTTCTTAGGCCAAGAGCCGGGCACCAACGAGGAAATCCAGCAGTTCTGTTCGCTGAACTACGGGGTCTCGTTCCCCCTTTTCGGAAAAATCAAAGTCAAGGGTGACGAGAAACACCGCCTGTACGCATGGTTTACCGACAACACGCTGCACCCCGGCCTCGGAGGCGAAGTCTCCTGGAATTTCAACAAGTTCCTCGTCGGCCGCGACGGCACGCTCATCGCGCGCTTCGGCTCGCGCACCACCCCCGACGCCCCGGAGCTGATCGCGGCGATCGAGAAAGCGCTGCAGGCCAAATGAGCGGGCGCGTCGAAAAGGCGATCGCGCTGTTCAAATCAGGCTGCACCTGCTCGCAGGCCGTGCTCTTGCCTTACTGCGACCTGTTCGAGCTGGATGAAAAGACCGCCATGCGGATCTCCTGCGGCCTCGGCGGCGGCATGGGACGCCTGCGGGAAGTGTGCGGCGCGGTCTCCGGCATGGCGCTGCTTGCCGGTCTCAAACATGGCAGCGAGACCCCGCAGGACGCCGCCGCAAAAAAGCGAACGTACGAGGTGGTTCAGCAGATGGCGAGCGCCTTCCGCGAGCGGCACGGCAGCATCGTCTGCCGCCAGTTGTTGGGCCTCGAAAACCCCGAGAACGACCCGACGCCCGCCGAGCGCACCGAGGCGTATTACCAGAAACGCCCCTGCGCCGTATACGTCGCCGACGCCGCCGCCATCGTCGAACGCTTCCTCATGTAAGTCACGCCCCCTGGGAGCCGGGACACTCCTGTCCCGGTCTCACT
>CAYMLQ010000312.1:0-5505 GCA_964390795.1 uncultured Lentisphaeraceae bacterium | reverse complement strand
GGGAGCAGGGACACTCCTGTCCCGGCCTCACTGGGAGCAGGGACACTCCTGTCCCGGCCTCACTGGGAGCAGGGACACTCCTGTCCCTGGCCCCTATTTCTCCGGCCGCGGCGGCAGCGGCGCATCCGGGCTGCGCTTCACCGAGCAGTGCAAGTGTACGCCCGACTTCTTCGGAACTTCGTACAGCACGAAATCAAAACCCGACTGCCACGCCAATTTCGCCAGATCGCCAAGCCCCACCTTCTCGCAAGTCAGATCGACCGCGCGGCCCTCGCAGTGCAGCGAGATGTCCATATGTATACGGTTTTTGTCCGCCGCGCGATACGCGTCCTGGATCTTGAGCTTGCCGCCCTTCTTCTCCAGCAGATTCACCAGCCGCATGAGCGGCACCTCGACAGCCTTATGAATGATGTGGTCGTCCTCGTCATCCGTATGGTGGTCGTTATCGCTCTCGAACCACACGCGCGCGTCCGCAAAGCGCACCAGGTCGTTCGTGGGATTGAACGACTTCAGATCGATCGGGCCGGAGGCCAAGGACTCTTTGCCGCGCGGCAGGTTGGAGTCGGGCGGAAACGCGGCGGGCGCGGGACGTACGGGGTTGTGCAGATCGGGCGGCGGTGCGGGCGGTTTGCTTTCTTTGGCCGCCGCATCGGGTTTCGGCTTGGCGTCCGCCGGCCGCTTTTTTCCGCAACCCTCAAGCGCGAGGCAGACGGCCAGACCGAGGACGCACACGCCCGCCGCGACAGCCATCGCCCCCTTCATCCAGACATTGAACGCATCACGTTCGCCAAAATCTTTGAACGCCGTCCGCTTCGGTATTTTGTTCAGAAATCCCATGGCCCCATCATCCGTTCTTCCTGCGTTCTCCGCCGTTTACGCCTCGTACAGCGGCTCGGCGTTCTCAGCCGAAACGCCATCGCCCAAAATCTCTTTCACCGCTTCGGAGGCGACTGGCTTCTCCTCGCCGCCCTCCTTCGCATTCTGATCGAACAGCGGCCCCACATCGGCGGCCTGCTCCTCTTTCTTCTTTTCTTTCTTGTGGATGGCCCGGCGCTCCGCGCCCTTGGAGCGCTGCAGCGTGGGATCCATCTCGTTCAGCTCGTTCAGGTTTCTCAGGCCGAAGTGGTCCAGGAAGGTCGAGGTCGTGCCGTACAGGAAAGGCCGCCCGGGCAGGTCGCTGCGCCCCACGATCCGTATCAGATGCAGCTCCATCAGCGCCTTGACGATGTGATCCACCATCACGCCGCGGATGCCCTCGATCTCCGACTTCGCGATCGGTTGGCGGTAGGCGATAATCGCCAGCGTCTCCAGCGCGGGCCGCGACAGCCGGTTGGGCCGGTCGATCTTCAGGAGGTTGCGCACCCAGCGCCCGCAGCTCGGCTGAGTCTGGAACCGGAATCCGCCGTTGATCTCGGCCACCTCGATGCCCAGCTCCAGCCGCGACAGCTCCTTGGCGATGCTCTCCACCGCGTCGTTGATCTCGCGCGGCGAAGCCTCCGCGAACAGCTTGACCGTCTCGCACTGCGCGCCGTCCGCCTCCGCCACATTCTTGAGGCACGCGCGGATCTCCTCCACCGTCAGCGGATGATCCGACCCGAACAGCAAGGCGCCCACAACCTGCTGCAGGCTCGACGCCATCGGCAACTTGACCTCCTCATGATTCGACATGCTCGCCTCCTCCGATCACCGGCGGCTGATACCGCTCCTCAGAATGATCCTCCACCGGCAAGATGAGGATCTCATGGAACGCCTCATTCTGATGCAGGACGATCTGCCTCAGGCGCAGCAGTTCCAACAGCGCCAGAAACACCACGATCACCTCGCCCCTGTGCGATTCCGGATTGAAGAGCGAGGAGAAGGCGACGTGCTGTCCCTCCTTCACCAGCGAAAGGATCATCTCCATCTTGTCCGGCACCGACCACCGGATCGGCTCGATGTGCCCCAGCGGCTCCATCGGCGCGCGCGTCAGCACGTCTTGAAAGGCAGTCAGCAGGTCGAACAGCCCGATGTCGCCCAGCGCCTGGCCCGCATCCTCAGGCTCTTTATCGAAGACCGGCTCCTCGCCCCCGTACGCGAACGCCTCGCTCTGCAGCGTCTCCAGCTCCAGCAGCTGCCCGGCGGCGTCCTTGAACTTCTTGTACTCAATGAGCTGCCGCACCAGATCCAGCCGCGGGTCGATCCAGTCCTCGTCCGACTCCTCCACCGCAGCCCGCGACTCCACCGGCAGCAGCATCCGGCTCTTGATCATCATCAGCGTCGCCGCCATCACCAGAAACTCGCCCGCGATATTCAGATCCAGCATGCGCATCACTTCGAGATACGCCATGTACTGCGCCGTGATCTTCTCGATCGGGATGTCGTAGATGTCGACTTCCTCGCGGCGGATCAGGTAGAGCAACAGGTCGAGCGGCCCTTCGAAGACCTCCAGATCCACCTTGTAATCATCTGCCAACAGCGCTTCGATCGACATTTATGCGATCCCCACGGCCCTGCGCGCCTTGTCAATGGTTTTGGCCGCTTCGGCACGCGCCCGCTCTGCGCCTTTGCGCAGCACCTCTTCGACGTAACCGGGATTCGCCTGCAGCTCGGCGCGCCGGGCGCGGAACGGCGCGAACGACTCCTCGAAGATCGCGTAGAGCGCCTTCTTGGCGTGGCCGTACCCGTAGTTTCCGCCGCGATAGTTGGACTCCATCTCGGCCCGCTGCGCCTCGGTCGCGAAAAGCTTGTAGAGCGCAAAGATGTTGCAGGTCGCCGGATCTTTGGGCTCCTCCAGCGGCTTGCTGTCGCTCACGATCTTCATGATGCGCGCCTTGGTCTCTTTCATGTCGCCGAACAGCTCGATCGTGTTGCCGTAGCTCTTGGACATCTTCTGCCCGTCCAGACCCGGCACCACCGCCACATCCTCTTGGATCGAGGGCTGGGGAATCGTGAAGACTTCGCCGAACTCATTGTTGAACTTGACCGCGATGTCGCGCGTGACCTCCACGTGCTGCTTCTGGTCGCGCCCGACCGGCACGATGTTCGACTGGCACATCAGGATGTCCGCCGCCATCAGCACCGGATAGGCGAACAGCCCGTGCGACGGCGCGATGCCCTTGGCCACCTTGTCCTTGTAGGAGTGGCAGCGCTCCAGCAGCCCCATGGGCGTCACGATCGACAGCAGCCACGCCAGCTCGTGTACTTCCGGCACGTCGCTCTGGCGGTAAAAGACCGTCCGCTCCGGATCCAGCCCGCACGCCAGAAAATCCAGGGCCACGTTCCAGGTCTCTTGCCTCAGCCGCTCGGCGTCATGCAGCGAGGTCAGCGCATGGTAGTTCGCGATAAAAAGGTAGGCCTCGCCCTGCTCCTGCAAATGCAGCGCGGGGCGCATCATTCCGAAATAGTTACCCAAATGCAGTCTGCCCGACGGTTGAATGCCCGAGAGAATTCTCATGTTTCACGATCTCGCTAAAAGGTTCTGAAAAAGAAGCGTTTAATATACCTTTTCGCGCCCGCCTCCGCCAGTTGAAAACGGCGTGGAAGCGTGTTATGCTGTCAGAATGAAAACACTTACGGTCGCAGGTTCCGCGATGCGTCGTCTCATCTTCCTCCTAACCGCCGCCCTGGCTGGCCTTTCCGTGCCGCCGTTCGCGGTCGCGCAGCCCGGCGACGCCGACACCCGTCGGCCCAACATCATCTTCCTGCTGACCGACGACCAAGGCTGGGGTGACGCCGCCGGTTTCCCGGGTTTGACACCAACAAGGACGGCGTTCTGAGCGAACGGGAATTCACCCGTATGGGCGCCCCATGAGGATTTCCTTTGAAAGGAAAACACCTGCTATGCCGAAAAAAACGCTTATCTCCTCTCTGACGCTACTCCTTTGCGTATGCGCACCCGCACGCGCGACAGCGGACGCAACGGACGCCAAAACCCCACTCGCGCCGCAGGAGCCCCTGCAACTGTCCGCCGTGCAGAAAGACCGGCTGAGCCGCGCGCTCCTTCCGCTCCACGCCGTCTACGACCCGGCGGCCCATATGCTGCGCGAGCCGCTCCGCTCGCCCGGCTACCACACCACCCTCAAGGAAGGCACCGTACACAGCACCCGCTCCGCCCTCGGCTATGCGGTCGCCCTGTTCGACACAGGCGAGGAGGGCCTGCGCCTGCGCGCCTGCGAGAGCCTCGACACCGTCGTCGCCCTGCAGGACACCGACCCCGCCAGCAAAACCTACGGCATCTGGTCGTGGTTCCTCGAAGAGCCGCTCTCTAAAATGTCGCCTCCCGACTGGAACTGGGCCGATTTCTGCGGCGTGCAGCTCCTTCAGGTCGCCCTCGACCACCGTTCGCGCCTGCCGCCCGACTTGGCCCTGCGCCTGGACGAGTCCATCCGCCACGCCGCCCGCTCCATCGAGCGCCGTAACATGAGCCCCGGCTATACCAATATCGCACTCATGGGCACCTATGTCACCTATGTCGCCGCAGAACTTTACGGCTGGCCCTACCTCAAGGCCTACGCTGCGGCCCGCCTACGCCGCTTCTACGACTACACGCTGGAACAGGGCGCCTTCACCGAGTACAATAGTCCGACAAGGCTTGGCTCGACCTCGTGCTCTATGCGGGCAGGGATCGCGAGTTCGACCTGACGAAGCTCTCCGCCGCCGCGCTCGGTTTCGCGCTCCGGCTGACGACCGTTGCGGCCACTCCACCCCCCCATCACCCACACGCTCTCCGACGGGCGCCTGTCGCTCGTTTGGGACACGCTCCGCGTCAGCATCCCCGTCCGCCCCGCCACCGTCTCAACCCTTCAGCGCGCTGTCACCTACTAGTGGCCTCCCGGCGCCCCCTCCGTCATGCGGATTCTTTACACATAATGCGCTGTGGTTTACAAGACGCGGATAGCTGGAGTGTCTATGCTATGCCTACAGTCAGTTTTAAACACGGGGCCCGCATTGTGCGTGTCTCGTGAAACCCCAAGGGAGCTGCCATGAAGACTCAATCCGTGAACGATCTCAAGACCATCGGATCCAACGTGAAAGCCGCGGCCGATGCCGCGCTCAACCAGGGCAAGGGCGTGCTGCGCCTCGCGCCGAACTGGGTGCCGCGCTCCTTCCTCCACCCCGGGCGCCGCATCAAGCTGCACCCCGACGACCTCTACGCGTACGGACTCAACCGCGGCGGCATCGACGAGCGCTGGTTCGCCTCCACCACGGAAGCCGCCAACGAAGGCCGCGTGCCTGACGAGGGCCTGAGCTACGTCGTCTTCAAGGGCCAGCGCTTTCTGCTGCGCGACGCGGTCGCCGAACTCGGCGCCGCCGCAGTCGGCGCGGACATCTGGGCCAAGTACCGCCGCTGGCCGGTCTACAGCAAGTTCTTCGACAACATGGGGCCCATCCCCCACCATATCCACCAGAACGCGGCGCAGGCGAAGCTGATCGGGCAGGAAGGCAAACCCGAGACCTATTATTTCCCGCCCCAGAACAACAACGTCGGCAACAACTTCCCCTACACCTTCTTCGGCCTCGTGCCCG
>CAYMLQ010000311.1:0-7299 GCA_964390795.1 uncultured Lentisphaeraceae bacterium | reverse complement strand
CCTCGCCGTCGCGCACGACAAGGCGATCTTCATGCACCACGACCTCGGCCAGTTCGTCACCAACGACCAGATCCTCTCCTGGACCCTCGGCCTCGGCTACAGCCTCAGCTACCGCGCCAACGCCTCCGCGCTCTCGCAGGACGCGCCGCGCGAGTGGCTCGCCTGGCTCGACCGCCTCCAGAAGTCGGTCTGCGCCCGCCACCTCGGCACGCCGCTGTGCGACTTCAAGCACGACCGCACCCCGCTCTTCGCCACGGGCGGCGACCCGCGCCGCGAGTCCGACGACGGCATCCTCCGCGCCACCTACGGCGACGTGAAACTTGTCTGTAACCTCGGCGACGTGCCCCGCACCGTCTCCTGGCACGGAGAGTCGACGCCCGCGACTGCCAACTGCCGACTGCCGACTGCCTCCCCTCTCGCCCTCCCGCCCTACGGCTTCCTCGCGTCCGCGCCCGGCATGACCGCCGGTCTCGCGCCGGACGGCACGGGCTACGTCACTGAGACCGCCAAGGGCAAGACCGACCTCTGGATCTACGGGTATCCGCAGTCCACCGTCTCCGTGCCGGTTCCGTTCAGCGGGCGCGTGACCGTGGCGCTCGACGGAGAGGCGACGCCCGGCCAGCGACTCGCGACCAGCGAAGAACCCGACTGCCGACTGCCGACTGCCGACTGCCTGCGCTTGACGCTGCCGCCGCGCGGCAGCGTCAAGCGCATCCCGCCGCCGCCCGCACTCGCGGCCCTCGCCCCGCGCGACTGGCCCGGCGCCAAGCCCGCCATCGGCGTCATCGACCTCGGCCCCGGCATCGCGCCTACGTGCACCTCGCTCGTACCCGCCGACTGGCGCGCGGCCTTTGAAGCCTCGGCGCTCGCCAAGCAGCACGGCCTCGCGGTCAAGACGCTCTCGACCTACGGCGAGATCGCCGCCGCGCTCGCGGCCGGCCCTTCCACGTATTTCGCCATCATCAATCCCTACGGCGAGATCTTCCCGTCGGCAGGCCCCGGCCGCTGGCGCGAGACGCTCGACGCGGTGCGCGGCTACGTCAACAACGGCGGCACCTGGTGGGAGACGGCGGCCTACTCGTTCTTCCGCGCCGCTTACCGCGACGGCGGTTCGTGGAAGACCGATCACTGCACCTCTGCAGGAGCAGGCTATCTGCACCTGCCGGTCGGCGACGGTGAAGTCGACGCGTCCGCCGAGCCGCTGCGCGCGACCGAGACCGGCCAGGCGTGGCTGGGCGAGGCGCTCGCCGCGAAGCTCAGTCAGAGCGTGAGCGCGGTCAACCGCGGCACGCCCACGACACGGTCCACCCCCGTGACGGTGCTGGTGGCAGGCGCTGAGAACGGGTTTATCGGCGGCTACCGCCTCGATGGCTGGGGCTACCTCTGGCGCGTCGGCGGCTTCAGCCCCGACCCCGAGGTCGCCACCGCGGTCGCGGTCGCGGCCACGCTCCACCAGTACACCCACCCGCCCGCGCCGCTGCCGCCCTCCGGCACCCGCTTCCTCTACCACGCCACGCTCGAACCCGACACCTTCTGGCAGCGCCTGAAGGCGCGGTTCTGAACTTTACTCCACCACGCGCATGACGGGCACTTGTTCCGCGATCTTGAGCCTGCCGTTCGTCTTGTCGTAATAGGCGATGGTCGGGCGGCCCTTGGGCGAAAAGGCCAGTGCCCCAAAGATGGGAGGGAGCAAATGGCCTTGTCTCATCTTGGGGTCTTCGGGTCTTTGCGTGCACCGGTCAACAGAGGGATCAGGTTTGCTGAGCCGTCAAAACGCGATGCGAATGAGCTTATCTTCGCGCCATTCTTGTCTGTCCCTTTGTCTGCCTTGTCCACGCTATTCCACACCTCTCGAAGTGTGGAATTACGCGGGCGGCTCATCAAGGCCGGGCCGGACAAAAGGCTCGTTACCGCGGCAGAAGCGAATACCGCAGGTCATCCAGCGTGTCGCCCTCCACGGGCAGCAGCGCGCAGGCGAACTGCCGCTGCCACTGCAGGTGGTCGTTGCGGACCAGCAGTCGGTTCCAGCCCTGCCTGAGCGCGGCCGGCGCGACTGCCTTGTTCTTGCCGC
The DNA here is from genome assembly GCA_964390795.1 of uncultured Lentisphaeraceae bacterium. GTDB lineage: Bacteria > Verrucomicrobiota > Kiritimatiellia > RFP12 > UBA1067 > CAYMLQ01. Next base: position 5,228 of record CAYMLQ010000311.1, on the reverse strand, counting down.
TCCGGTTGAGCAGCGACTCCGCCCAACACGCCGTCGCTAGTAAAACGGCGACCACAGCCATGCGAAACACACTCATTCGATCTCACCGCTCCAGCTGAATACTCGAGGCCAAATCCGACAAGAACGCCTCAAACCGCTCCATGCTCTCCGCCGAATCCAACGTCGAAGACACATTCGCGGCAACCATCACCCAACGGTTGATGCGATTGTGTACCGACCGGTCCCAAATGTCCGAAAGGATGCGCTCCGTGTGGGAACAGCTCTCCCGTTCTTTGCAGAAAAACCAGTACACGAGATTGAATGGGCTGCCGCCTGTCGGCTGTACCGTGATTACCCGAACCTTCGCAGGCGAGCCTCCGGCAACACGCACGGCGACGCGCTCCGCGCCTGTCATGACAAAGCCCTGGGCCGGCAAACACAACTCGGGCCTGTGAATGCTGCCCCTTCTCCGTCCGGCGATCACCATGCTCACCGCGTAGGTCAGGCCATCGGCCGCTTGGTACGTACGCTTGAAAATCTCGGTGTCTTTCGGCAGGACGGTAGACTCTCCCAACGAGATCTTATGCATTTTCCCGCCGCAGGAGGGACAGGAGAAGCCCTCGCCTGCTGACATGCCTTTCACGCGCAACCGCTTCTCTTCCGTCACCTCCAAGCACTGTTCGCTGTGGCAGAACCACGGCACATCGGTTGTGAAGCCGCGGATGTTCTCCGGCAGCGACCGGGTCACAAAGTCAACCTCCTCGTACGACGGCGGAGGCAAGCCACGCTTCAACACAACCAGCGCGACCATCAGCGCCAAGGCGGCAAGAGCCACCGATAAGCCCGCCTTCGCCGGCATCGGCGCGACTGTCGCCGCAGCAGCCCGCTCGCCAGTCGCAGTCCGCAGCCACGCGGGGAGAGCGCGCCAGCGCGACACCGCCCCGTCCAGCTTGCCAATCAGCACGCCCGACTCGACCATCAGCGACACGCCCACAAGAAAGACCACGTACCCCGAATAGTCGTGGTAGAAACCCATCGCCGCTTCCTGCCCAACCCAGGTGGCCACCAGGCAGATCGACAGAATCCTGAAGATGTTCCCGATCACCGCCAGCGGGATCGAGCAGGCAAACAGCGCCCCTTTCTGAGCGAGCGTCTTTTGCGTGAAGTGCGCGTAGGCGGACGTCAAGGCCATCATGGCGAACAGAGACCGTATCCCGCTGCACGGATCCGCCACGTCGACGTTAAACTCGCCTCCAGGTACGCGCGAGAAAAGCGCCGTCCCCGACTGCTCGACACCCAGCCCAAAACCGTTGAGAAGCCCCGTCGAGAGCGTCGAGGCCAGTATCCGCAGGTGAATCGTGAAAAAATCCAGATAGGAGGCGACCGGAATGATGAAGATCAGATAACCGACGGGAAAGCGCAACAGCCTCGCGACGTCTTTTCCCCAAAGCGCATAGGGCACCGACCAAAGCATGCCTATCAAGGAGAGTTGCTCCAAGCGCTCCTGCTGCCCCCTGCTCCCAACCCAGCCGATGACCAGAAACAGACAGACCCACACCAACCCGCGCCACGCCGGAGCACCCGCGGCCAGACGCAAGGCCTTGCGCTGCGTCCAGATCGCATACGCGCTGACGAAGGGGACAACCCAGCCGTGCGACATATCCTCCAAAGGGTCGCCAAACATATACACGGTGTACGCAAGCGCCCCCCGGTAGTTGAACCACCCGAGCGCAAGCATCAGCCCCGCCACAACCCAACTCGCCCAAGCTAACCGTTTTCTGTCCATAGTCATATCCCGCCTCCGCATCCCGAATCGTGCTCACGGAACAGCGGCACAACCGAGCCCGACGAGTCAAGCACATCACCCACGCTCACATAACGCCACAGCAGCTGGTAACAGCCGAACAGCGCGCGTTCCACTGTTTATTCGTTGAACGGTTGATATTTAACCAAATCCCCAGCCACATTCACAGCTTGATTAGCACCCGCCAAGGGTGAGACCATCCGCCTCTCCTGGTTCAGCGCATAGAACGAACCGATGTCAACACCATCCAGCCCCACGCTCAAATTCACCGCGTCGAGTCCCTCCGCACACCCGGCCACCTGAAGCTCCACTTCGTTGATCCCCGGCATCAGGGCGTGAACGCCTAAAAAAACGTTGGTGATCAGGCTCGCCGCCCGGCACAGTTCAACACCCCTGCACACGGTGACGCCGTTCACCGAGATATCGCACCGAGCGCCATTGGCCGCGCAGCAGCCTAAACCCGCGATTCCGATCAACCAGCGAAAGACGTGATATCCTCGACTCATAGCACCGCTCCGCAAATCCGGTCCACATCCGCTTCCTCAAGCCCACTACCGGAGGGCAAGCACAGCCCGCACCCAAACAGCCGCTCGCTCAGGGAGCCTCCATACACCTTCGCTCCGCGGAACACCGGCTGCAGGTGCATCGGCTTCCAGACCGGACGCGACTCGATATCCTCCGCCTCCAGCGCCAGCCGCACCCGCTCCACATTTTCCGACGGCCCTCCGCCCTCCGCCCTCTCAACTTTAGAACTCCCGCACTTTAGAACTTTAGAACTCCCGCACTTTAGAACTTTAGAACTGAACTCCACCACCGTCAGCCACCGCGTACACCGCCCGTACGCCGCTTCCGGCATAAACGAGACCCGCGCTCCCAGGCGTTGCCGATACCATTCGAAGATCTGCCTTTTTTTCAGGATGATCCGTTCCAGACACGCCAACTGCCCCACGCCGATCGCGGCCACAATGTTGCTCATGCGGTAGTTGTAGCCCAGTTCCGCATGCTCGTACCACGCCACCGGCTCACGCGCCTGCTGCGCCCGTTTCCTGGCCCGCGCAACCACGCCTCCGTCCCGCGAAGCCAGCATCCCCCCGCCCGACGTCGTGATGATCTTGTTCCCGTTGAAAGAATACACCGCCGCCCAGCCGGCCTGGCCGGCAGTTCTAAAGTTCGAGAGTTCTGAAGTTCTAAAGTTCGAGAGTTCTGAAGTTCTATAGTTTTCCTGGCATGCAGCATGCCCTTGCCGACTGCCGACTGCCCCTGCCGACTGCCGACTGCCCGACTCCCCCACTTTAGAACTCTCGCACTTTAGAATTTCAGGACTTCCATACACGGCTCCCAGCGCCTCCGCCGCGTCGATGATCAGCGGCACGCCGTACGCCGCGCACGCCGCCTCGATCCGCTCGTAGTCGCAGCACTGCCCGTACAGGTCGACCGCCACGACCGCTTTTGGCAGCCGCCCTTGCCTCGCCGCATCCGCCAGCGCTTCAGCAAGCAAGGACGGATCCATCGTCCACGTCGACTCGTCGCAATCGATGAACACCGGCTCTGCGCCACGATGCACAGCCGGGGCGATCGACGACACGAACGTCAGATCGGAGCAGAACACCGTGTCGCCCGCGCCTACACCCAACTCATGGAACAGCAGGTCCAATGCCGCCGTCCCGCTCGAAACCGCACACGCGTGCGGCAGGCCGACTGCCTCGGCGAACTCACGCTCGAACCGGTCGACCATCGGCCCGCACGGCGCAATGTAGTTCGAGGCGAACGCTTCCCCGATTAACGGCAGCTCGCTGCCGCTCATCCACGGCGGCGACAAATAGATCCGCTTGTTCATTCCCGCTCCTTCCGCAAGCGGACGGGCACAGAGGCCCGCCCCTGCGGTGAAACCCGGTATAAGACGCCCTCGCGCGTAAAGCCTTTCGCCGCCGCCAGCACCGCTCGCGGCGCATAGCCCGCCACAGGCGAAACCACATACGTCCGCGCCTCGCGCCCGAGGGCCAGATCGCGTAACGCGCCGTCGCTCTCGCCCGACCAGGGCGTGACCAGCCGCCACGCCGTCGATAGCCGCCCGGCTGCGCGCGCAGCCATCAGCGGCGCCGCGGCCGTCGAGTCGGCCAGCAACACGTCACCCGCCTTGAGCTGCTTGCCGACTTCAGCTACAAACCTCTCAGCCGTCGTTTCCCCCTGCTTCCACGGGGTCACCCAATAGCGCGTCTCATCCCTGAACGGCAGCGTCCGGCCCCGTGCCACCGTCATGCCTGTCCGTTGTATCACCTCGCTCAACGTCAACGGGCCAACCACCGCACACGCGATCCCAATCGCAAGCCATCGTTCTGAAACACCTGCCAGCGGCCCCCTCTGTGTCCTCTGCGCCTCTGTGAGAGACACCCCCCCAACTCCTAACTCCTCACTCCTAAATCCTAACTTGGCTCTGCTCGCGCCCACCCCCACCCAAACCGCCAACAGCCCCAAGGTCGGCAAAACGAAGGTCGCCTGATCCGGCACAAAGTACCGCACCCAAAACAGCGCATGCAGAACCGTCAACACCCGCAGCCAGTTTAGGACGTCATTCCGCCCCCTGTCGGCAACTTCACCGTTCGGCGTTCGGCGTTCGGCGTTCGGCGTTACCCCCTCGTTCATTCCCGCTCCGCAGGCGTGAGACTTACCCGCTAAGAAACCGCGCCCCGCCAACAGCCAGCAGGGATTCGCAAAGCTGACTGCGGCCAAGCCCATGTTCGCCGCCCAGACCTGAACCTGAAAACCGCCCGTACCCAAGACCTGTCGCTCGTATCCCTCGCCGAACAGCACGCTCTTCAGAACGAGAAGCGGATCACCCGTCCCAAGCCAGAGCTGAACCGCCTGCCACGCCACCAGGCCCGCTCCGCTCAGCCAGCACACGGCCGCGGCGCACGCCACGGTCGGACCCCGCGTCCCGCGCCGCCGAAGCCCTGAGGCCAGCACAAACAGGTAGACGGGCAGGCCCAGCAGCGCCGCGTTATGAAGGCCCAGATGCGCGCCGTTCACCCCGAACAGGAGCACCAGCCACAGGGTGTCCCTGCCCTCGGCGTATCGGATCAGGCACAGGATCTCCGCCATGAGGAACGCCAGCGACCACGTGTAGACCTCCGCCACCGTCCCCAGCCACCACGCCATGTGCGCGAACCCCAGCGCGCCGACCGCCAGCGCAGCCGCCCCAGCCGACCGGGTCAGCCTCACCACGCAACAGGCCAGCAGCGACAGCGCCAGCGCCAGCCCGACGCCGCTGAACATGTTCGCGGAATAGAAGCACAGCCTTGCCGGAAACAGCGTCACGAAACCCCGCGCCATCGCGATGTATAGAGGATGCGCCCGCGCGATGCCGGAGTGCCACAGATAATCGCCGGCCACGATGCGGTACTGAAACTCGCCGCTGTCCTGCCAGCTCACGCCGCGCTGCGCCGTG
>CAYMLQ010000310.1:0-7306 GCA_964390795.1 uncultured Lentisphaeraceae bacterium | reverse complement strand
TGGTGCCCTGCTTGCGCCCGAAAAGCCCCATCGAGAGCGGCATGCAGATCCATGACCGCAGCACGGTGTTGCCATCGTAATAGCGGTAGGTGTCGAAACCCTCGACCGTGGCGCCGAAGTATTTTTCGATGGCCCCAGCCAAGGCATCTGCTCGCATATCGTAATCTGCAGCCTCCACGCTCTTGCCCAGCGCACGGCCGAGGTCCGCAGCCGACCGGAGTCCGCCATAGGCCAAGCTCGAGGTGGTTAGGTTGGCCTTGCCGGTGGGCAGACGGCCTTCGAGTTCATCCGTGTCGGAGGCGATCACGCCATCGGGCGTTTGTTTCCGTTTGCAGTATTCCAACGACCACGCGATGCCTTTCCAGAGTTCCTCGGCAACCGCCTCATCGCCCAGGGCCAGGCAGAAGCGCGAGGCGCCGTAGGCATACATGGCGGCGTCGCCCCGGTCGAACGGCCCCCAGATGCTCGTCCCTTCCGCAACGATTGAACACGGGATGCGTGCGTAGGTCGGCTTCATGAAAGACAGGTACTGGCGGTAGGCATTGAGCGACGCGGCGTTGCCGCCCGCTTCGCCCAAAAACGGGAAGAACGGCCCGGCGTATTCCACGTTGTCGTTGCACCAGGTCGCGGCGTAATAGCGCAGGTTGCCGGGCGCCAGCATCAGGCCCCCTCGGGTGTCGTTGATCGCCTCGGCCACCCGCCACTTGGCAAAGGCGAAGGCGCGGTTGAGCATAGGGTCCGGCGTTTCGAGGCACAAGGCTTTGTTGATCCTGGCAATGAAGGCGCGGCGCTGCTTTTCCTCAGCCGCGCCGTCGAGCGCCTCGGATGGCGCGTCGGCGAGACGCGCAGAAAAAAGAACAGAGAACGACAGGACGTTGCCTGGCGCAAGGCTTGTGCTGACGGGCGCGTCGGAAGAGACCGCCATGATGTTCGTGCCATAGGGCCCGGCCGTCTCTGCCGAGAGCGCGAGCGGCGCGACACCCACCACAACCGCCTTTTCACTCATGTTTTTCAGCGTCCACCGGTCCACTGCAGCATACTTCTCAAACGCGGGGAAAGTCACGCGCGTGATTGCCAGAGCCCCTGCCCGTCCGACAAACGTCAGCGTCCCGTCGAGCCGGACTTCCGAAATCACGAGCGGTCTGGCAGGCCGTGCGTCAACCGTGATTTGCGGCTCGGCCTCAGCCGCGTAATGCCGGATCAAACTGCCGTGCGTGTCGTTGGGAAAAATCCGCAGTGACGGCCAGACCACATCCCGCTCAAGTTTCAGCACGCCAGTCGCATCGAGCGAATACCAGACCTTTTGCCCGACCCTGCGCCCGCCCTGCTCGATAAAATCCTTGTGCGGGAGTTTCGTGCCCTCGACCTTCCAGACCGTGGCGATACCTTCGCCAAAGGTCCATCGGTCAGCCCGAGGCAGAGAATTGCTTTCGACAGCACAGAGTACGCCGGCCGTCAAAACGCAGGCGCCAATGATGGTGGTCATGCGAGCTTTGAGTGAATGCTTCATAAAATTAAATTAAGAGTCCGCGCCCCTCCCTGGAGGCGCGGACCTTGCGGTTGACGTCAGAAGAACTTGATCATCGTGCCCTGCGCCTTACGCAGCACAAGCGCATTCGGCTGCAATTCAAGATAATACTTGCCTGCCGCGTCCCCGAGGCGCGTCCACCCGACTAGGTCCGACGCTGTCGCAGAACATGAACCGAACGTGCACAGGGTGATGATGTTCGGCTGCACCGCGCCCGGCAGGAACGTAAGCTGAACCTTCGCGGACGTGGGCAGTGACAGCGCACCCGTGACGGCGATCAGGCTTTGCGTAACGGTGTTGCCGGTGCAGGCCAGCGTCACTCCTGGCGCAAGCGTGAGCGCGGCAACCTTCAGTGTGCCCGGCGCCGACGGCACGCCGCCGCAGATTACCGCTTGTGCAGCGACCGACACGTTGCCCGTGACGACGCCCGTGCCGCCCAGCGTCCCCGCGCTCACGGTCGTATTGTTGGTGTAGAGGTTGACCCCGTTCAGGGCCATGAACCCCGTGCCGGTCTTGATAAGTTCTCTGGAACCGCTGAAAAAACCGCTGACCAGCAGGTCGATGCCGTTGGTCGCCCCAGGAGCCACGTTGAAAGTCACACCGCCTGCTTTCAAGAGAGCGACATACGGCGCGGAGATCACCGACGTGTTTACCCCTCCTGTGACCGCGACATTCTGCGCAAAACTCCAACTGCCGTTGACAGCATCGAGATAACCCGAGGCGCTGAGCGTCCCGCCGGCCAAGGTCAAGGGGCCCTTTAAACCTGAGCAGACGCTGGCGGTGATGGCCATCACGCCGCCGGCATTGATCGTCACCGCCACATTGTTGCCTCCCATCAGGCTGTTGATGCGGTTTTCCTCGACACGTCCGCCGCTGTTGACCACCAGCGACGCTCCGCTCGCGAGTCTGCTGGCGTAATTGCCGGTCGCAGGGTTCAAGACGCCGCCATTGACGACGTAGGTCCCCGTGTACGTATGCGTCCCGTTCAAGGTGAGCGTTCCGGGACCGGTCTTGGTGATCGAGCCACCGGACCCGCTGACGCCGTAGCTTGCCGTCTGGCTGCCGTAGAGGTTGTAGACCAGTGCGGCGTTGTTGGTGATGCCGCTGGCGAGGGAGCCGTCATGGCCTGTGGTCCCGTCTCCCAACTGCACGGTCCCGGTGGAGATTGTCATGCCGCCGCTGTGCGTGTTCGCGCCGGTGAGCGTCAGTTTGCCCGCGCCTGTCTTGTTGAGTGGCGAGCTTCCCGCAACCACCGCGCTGATGGTCACGTTCTTGTCCGTCCCCAGCGCACCGACATCGATGGTGGCGCTGCCGCTGTAGACGCCAAGTGTGAGGACATTGGTCGAAAAACCATTGTTGTCCAGTGTCCAGCCCGCCGCCGTGCCAACGGCATCTGTGTCATTGAAGCGCAAATGCCCGACGGTCCTGGGCGAATCCAGATGGACACTCGTGTCCGTCGTGATATCCAGCGTCGAGAAATCGTTGGTGCTGCCGATCCCATACCCGATGGCATTGTTCTGCCAATTAGCGGCCGTGCTCCAGTTGCCGCTTGCGAGTGAGGTCCAAACAGCAGCCGCTACGATGTCCGCTTTCAGGCCGGCAGGCTGCGTCAGGGAATAGTTGGGGTTGTCGAGGGTTGAGGTGGAGGTCACGTCCTTGCCGGTGCCGGGCATTGCGTCAGCGAATTGAGCGGACAGGGTCAGCGTCACCGTGTCACCGCTGAGCACTCCCGAAGAAAGCGTACCGGTAAGAGGGGCAATCGCGGTGCCGTCATAGAATTTGTTTCTCGTCGCAGCTCCGTTGATGGTCAGCGCAATCTGGGCTACCGTTTGGGTGCTCAAGGCAGCCGAAACGCTGTCGCCGAAATTGTTGTCACCAGCATACACCGCGACGATGTTGGCGTGGCTGCCAGGCGTGAGTGCGTTCAGCGCCGGCGTGATGGTGCAGATGCCGTTCTCACCGGTGACCAGTGTATGGCTGCCCAGAACCGTGCCTGCAGCACCGCCGTCTTTCAAGATGACAAGACCTGTGGGCACCGTGGGCGAATTCGGCGTAACCGCGATGTCAAAGGAGAGGGAATCGCCGTAGGTCGTGTTCTCCGCAGTGCCGAGATGACGCGTCACCGCAACTGTGGAGGGAAGCGCAGCAGCCGCGACGATCAGGTTGACCTGACCGCCGCTGACCTCGATTCTTGCTGTCCCTCCACTGACCACGCCCGAATTGTTAAGGAGGAGATTCGTGGTGGCGCCACGCGTCGGTGTGCCCGCGATGCTGCCGCTGGTCTGCGAGATGAGCCGATACGTCCCGGCGCCCAGACTTGCGATTCCCATGATGTTGACGGTGATTGCTCCGTTCAGCGTCAAGACGCCCTGTGACACGGTCAGCGCCGGACTGGCCGTATCTCCGGAATACGTCGCCGGGGTGAAATCCATGATGACGGCCTGCGAGCCGAGACTGACAGTCGTGCCGCCTTTGAGCGTGGCAGGGGAAGCGGCGGTGCCACTAGCACGCAAGGTGGTGTTGCCAATTAAGGTATAGGCGCTGACGGCCGAAACGTCGCAGGTCGCCCCGGCGGCAATGGCGATGCTGGCCGTGTTGCTGATCGAACCGCTGCTGGCAAGGGCGAGCGTACCGTTGCTGATGACCGTGGCCCCGTTATAGGTGCTGGTGCCTGAGAGCGTCAGCGTGCCTCCGCCGAGCTTGGTCAGTCCGCCGTCGGTGGCGGGACCCGCGTGTTCCAGCACCTGGCTGATCCCAATGTTCTTGCCGTTGGAGTCGATGACCGCCCCGTTGGTACTGACGTAGGCGTGGGTCAGTCCGGACATGAAGGTCGCCTGGGTATTACCAGCTTTAAGGGTACCGCCGTTAAACGTCAAATTATTTGTACCGGAAGTATTATTTGTCACGATCCCGCCGACGGTCAAGGTTCCTCCACTGCCGAGGTTATAGGCAAACGTTTTCGTTGCTGATGCACTGTGCGTACTGCCGATAACAAGATTTCCGGTGACGGATACCGTACTCGCGCCGCCAGTTTGGTTGAACGTAGCATCAGCAACGCCGGTATTAGCTTGTGAGAAAAGTCCGACCTGAAGTTTGCCTCCGATGGATACCGAGCCACCGCTCAGGTTCCAGATATCAGGAACGCCACTGCCGGTGTAATAGCAGCCCAAGGTGGCATCCGAGCCGACACTGAGCGCGCCGCCGCTTTGGTTGAACGTCCCACCCCTGCTCTCGCCCACCTTGAATTCCGTATCCACCTGGAGCGAGCCCCCGGTCATGGTCAGTCCACCCGTGCCACCGCCTCCGATGCTGGAGTGTCCAATGCCACACCCGTAAACATGGTATGCGTCGCCGCTTTGCAGGGTGACGGTGTAGCCGCGAGCAATGAGCGCAATGTCGTTTACGGTGCTGGGCGGCGTCGTGCCGCCATTGGCAATCCAGGTCGTAGCTTTGTTCCAGAGGTCGTTGGCATTCGAATAGGGATAAGCCGCGCCTACCACCTCCGCATGCCACATCGTTGTCGCCAGACCTACGAGCAGTGTCAAAGTCCTGACGCTATGTTTAATTGCGTTTTGTCTGTTTCTGTTCATTTTTGACTCTTTCTTATTTGTTTTACCGGGTTATCCGGTTTTTTTCTGAGACTTTTGTAACGTGTCCACACGCATCGCCTGCGTGCTTTCCCTGACAACAGGGATCGGCTCATAAATCGTATCCGACACCTCTTTTTTGTCCATCAACTCGAAGATCATCCGCGCCGCAGTCGCTCCGATTTCCGGAAGCGGCTGCCCCAGCGTGGTCAAGGGTGGGTTGCACATCTCCGACATGTTAGCGTTGTCATACCCGACGACAGAAAAATCCCTGGGCACGCGCACCCCTGCCGCCGCCATCTGGTTCATGACGCCGATGGCGACATAGTCACAGAAACACGTCGCCGCCGTGAACCCCCCGTGACGCAGTTGGTCGACCGCAGGCTTGACGAGGCGGGTGTAGTCGAGTCCCACCATGGTTTTGGCATCATAATCGATCACCTGTGGCATCAATCCCGCTTCGCGCATGGCCCGCTCATAGCCCTGTGCGCGCTGCAAAGCATCGGCGTGCGTGCCGGGCAATTCGCGGTCCAGGTACGCGCGGTGCGTCACGTGGGCGATCCGCGTATGCCCCAACTCCAGCAGATGCTGTGTGGCTAGATATCCCACCCTGTCTTCATCAGTCATGACCACCGGCACATCCGGATAAATGCGGCGATAGAGTTGCACGACGGGAACCCCCTTTTTTCGCAAAGCTTCTACCTGTTTGTGATTGGCGCCGTCCGGAGCTTCCGGCGCGCCAGCGATGATGAGTCCGTCCACCCGCCGATCCAGCGCGAAATCAAGATGACGGGCCTGGTCGTCCGCCCAGCTTCCGTCATAATAGGTCAGCAGCGAGTACTCGCGGTCGCGCAGCACGCTCTCGATGCCCTTGATCGTGTCGAGTGCGAAGACGAAATACGCCTCGCGGCCCAGCAGGGCGATGAGGTGGGACTTCTTCATCGACAAACTGCGGCCCAGGGGATTCGGACTGTAGCCCAGTTTCGCCGCGATCTTCAGGACGCGCTTGCGCGTCTCTTCGCTCACGCCGATCTTGCCCTTACGCCCAGAGAAGGCCACGGACACTGCGGCCTTGGATACACCCGCCTGCCGTGCGATTTCAGCCATGTCCACTTCTTTTCCAAATTTCATAATGGCACCACATTATATTAATCGGTTAATATAGTCAAGCCGAAATATTAACCGATTAATGTTTTTTTTCTTCACGGTTTGCCCTTGTCAAATCCCGGCGGTGTCGTCATACTTACCGAACAACTTCCGAGGTCTCTGAAATGGCTCCTGACACTCCAGACAACGAACCCGCGCGCAGCCTTCGCCTCTCTATCGTCGAGGGCGCATTCTATTCCGCGCACGTCGCCATCGTCAACGGCGCGCTGCTGACGGGGTATGCGCTCCTGCTAGGGGCGAATGACTTTCAGCTCGGGCTGCTGACCGGCATGGGGACGCTGGCCACGCTCGGCAGCGTTGCGGGCGCCCGGCAGCTTGGCCGGCGCGGTCGCCGCAAGCCGATGATGTTGGAGGCGCTGACGCTCAGCCGTGCGATTTGGCTTACGCTCTGCCTGTTGCCGTTCCTGCCCCTACCCGCAGACGCGCGCGTCGCCCTGCTTCTCGCCGTCGTTCTGGTCGCCGCCGCGGCGGCGCAATACGCAGACACGGGCTGGATGTCCTGGATGACCGACCTTGTCCCGCCACCGATCCGGGGACGCTACTTCAGTTGGCGCAGTTCCATTCTCGGAGCCGTCGGCATGCTGTCCGGCTGCGGCGCGGGGTGGGCGTACGACCGGCTGAAACTGACAGCCGGTGAAGAGCGCGCCTTTCTCCCCATTCTGCTCTTCTCGTTAGCCTGTGCCGCGCTTTCGACCGTGATCTTCGCCCGCCTGTGGGAGCCGCCGCTGCAAGGGGAGCGCCCCTTGACGCTGCGTCACGCGTTGCGCCTGCCGCTGCTTCACGGGCCGTTCAGACAACTGCTGATTGTCTGCGGACTCTGGGCGCTGGCCACAGGAGTTGCCGCGCCTTTCTTCCAGCCGCAGATGATTAAAAACCTTCACATGTCTTATGCCGCCATCGGCCTGTATGCCGCCGTCGCTGGAGTCGTAACCCTCGCGGCACAGCCGCTCTGGGGTCACCTCGTTGACCGCATCGGCAACCGTCCGGTTCTGATGATGAACATCATCGGCGTGACGGGCTTGCC
>CAYMLQ010000309.1:0-7318 GCA_964390795.1 uncultured Lentisphaeraceae bacterium | reverse complement strand
AAGACAATCACCGTCAACGGCGTAACCTACCCGGTCACCTGGACCGGCGTGACGAACTGGACCGTCACCGTGTCGCTTCCCGGCTACTCGAACCTGCTCGCCTTGCAGACATACGACCTGCGCGGCAGCCTGCTCACCAACGCGGCGGACGCCATCACCGTCACCAACACCGGCACGCCCGCGCCGCTCCCCGTGGTCATCAACGAGTGGATGGCGGACAACGTCGGCCCCGCGGGCTATCCCGATCCGGCCGACCAGAAGTTTCAGGACTGGCTCGAACTCTACAATCCGAACGACGCGCCCGTGAACCTCTCCGGCTTCACCCTCACGGACAATCTCGCCCTGCCCGCCAAGTGGGCGATCCCGACGAACAGCGTCATTGCCCCGCGCAGCTTCCTGCTGGTTCTGGCCGACGAGGATTCCGCGCAGAACGCAACCGACGCCAGCGGCAACCTTCACGCGGCCTTCAAGCTGAGCAACGACGGAGAGGCGCTCGGCCTCTTCTCGCCCGCCGGCGTGCTGCAGCACGCGCTCGCGTTCGGCGAGCAAGCCCAGAACGTGAGCCAGGGGCTCTACCCCGACGGCAACACAAACACCGTATTCAGCATGACCAACTGGACGCCGCACGCCGCCAACCGGCTCGGCGCGCCGCCCGCGCCAGACGTTGTGGCTCTGGCGTTCCTGCCAGCCGACGCCGTCACCATCGGACTGCCGGCCGTGCCGGGCCACGCCTACGTGGTGCAGTACAAGAACGACCTGCTCTCGCCCGTCTGGCTGCCGCTCCAAACCAACCGCGCCCTGTCCGGCACCTGCACGTTCACGGACGACACGGCGGCCGGCGTGACGCAGCGCTTCTACCGGGCGGTGCTGCTGCAATAGCGTGACACGCGTTTTCTCTTCTCCCCCAGTGGCACGGGCGTCTCGCCCGTGGTCTCACATACAATTTCACGCGGAGGCGCGGAGACCACAGAGACGAAGCGCAACACACATCTTCACCCAGGCCATGAGTCGGATAGCCCTTTCCCTTCTGCTAAACCCAATGTTGAGCGCTCTTCCCTTCGAACAAAACAACGTCCTGCTGGCAATCGGTTGGTGGCAGGGGGATCGGGGAACGCGCGTTGTGTGCGCGTAGCACTGGGAGCGGGGACACATAGGTTCGCCAGCAACGCTCACTCCTCGAACACCCCCGTCCAGCAACCGATCAGTATCCGTAATCGCAGAACATTAAAGTTGTTGGCTTTTTAAGAAATTCCTTCGCGCCTCCGCGCCTCCGCGTGACACTATTTCTCCACGCTTCCGAGCAGCGCGATCTCGCGGTAGACGTTGAAGCCCGCAGGGCCGTTTTTGAAGATGATGCGGACCGCACGGATCTTCTGACCGAGCGGCCTGTTGTCGGCGCGCACGAGATCCACGCGGTTGAGACCGGAGTCAGCAGCGTGATTCACGCTCGCGAGCTTAACGAAGCGCTCGGGCGCGTCTGCGGTCGCGGCCCAGACCTCGTAGCTCTGCGTGGCTCGCACGTCCTGGTGGCACGCGACCGTGCTGACGCCGCGCAGCGTGACCGCTCGGGCGAACGCGAGCGTCAGCGTGTCGCCCTCGCCGAAGCCCACAAACGTGCGGCCATCGTTCTCCGAAACCTCCGTTCCCGCGCCGTTCAGCACCTGACCGTTGAAAAGCGCCGTGAAATCGCGCCCGCCGCCCGGGTGTACGGCTTTCCCGCTCGCTTGGAACTGCGCCGCGTCCTTGAGCAGGTTGTCGTCAGGGATCTTCCCCGCGCCGGCCGCATACGCGGTGCGGATGCCGTCTCGCTCCTCGGTCTCGCTGACCGCGGCGTCGGCCGCGCCCGCCACCTCGCCGGCGCTTTCCGGCCAGTCGCGCGAGAGCAGCCGCACCGGCCCGAGCAGGCCGGAGACCGGATCGCCGCGGTAGCGCGAGGGGATCGTCTGGTAGTGATTCGCCAGCGTGTTGAAGACCAGCACCTCGAACGCGTTCTCACCCTCCTTCAGCAGATCGGTGACCTCCTGCCGCCACGGCGGCGCGACGCGCACGCCCGCCTGCTTGCCGTTCACGAAAATCTCGGCCGTGCCTGCCACGCGCCCCAGATCCAGCGTCACGCGGCCCTTCGCTTCTTCGGCCGTGAGCGTCAGGCGCGTGCGGTAGCGGACGCCGCCCGAGTAGTTGTTCAGGATGCCGACCTTGGACCAGTCGCCCAGCGCCATCGCCCCGCTGCCGTCGGTCTCGACCGCAACCGGCTCGGGAAGGAGCGCGCCGCCGCTCAGCCCTGCACGCGCGGGACATACACGCAAGGCCACCACCGCCGCTTTCACGGCCGGCTTGGCGGCGACAAAGCGTCCGCCCTTCTCCGCCTTCATCGGCACGCCGTCGAGCCACGCCTCGACCGCGCCGAGCGCCTGCACGCGCAGCGCCGAGGTGCCCGGCGCGGTCGTGAAGCGGAACCACTCGGCGGGCCGCGTTCCGGCCGACACGTCGAACGGGATCACGCCCGGGTCGTCGGTCCAGCGCATCGTCAAGGGCGCGCGCTCGGCAGGAGCAGGCGCGACCCGACGCCGCAGCACGAAGTGGCCGCGCCCCGCGTGGTCGAAGCGCACCAGCAGCGGATTCGCGCCGGCCTTGAGGGCGACGCCGCTTGCCAGGTCCGCCACCGCCGCGCCGTTCACATACACGGCTGCGGGGATGAGGATCGGCGAGGTGTGGCTCGCGTCGACAGGCGGCTCGCGACTGGCCAGCACGTCGGCGGTGACCGCCTGCTCGACGGTCGCGCAGCTCCAGAGGTAGTAGCGCCCGCCCTCAGCCTCGTCGACATAGCGCGTCTCGTTGAGCGCGCCCTTGGGTTTGCCGAGACAAAGGAAGTCGTCGGTCACGGTGCGCTTGAGTCCGTGGTAACCCTGGTGCCCCGAGTCTCCCTCTTTACCGAAGCGCCAGGAGAAGTCGTAGGGCTGCCAGGTGAGGGAGAGACCAGCCACAGATACGGGCTCGCGCGTGCTCACACGAACCAGCTTGGACAAGGCGGCCTCCAACTGCGCGGCGTCGACGCTTTTCGGGATGGGGCCGAGCACGTAGGCCTGCGTGCCGAAGCCGTGGAGCTTCTTTTCCCACTTGCTGTCATCGGTCGCTGGAAGCGTCGCGGTCTTGGCGAGCGCGTCCGTCTCGACCGCCCACGCGAAGCGCCGGGCCTCGACGCCGATCATACGGTTATCCGGCGTGACCGGCAGGCGGAAGTCGCCGCAGCTGTTGTCCATCGTGGGCTCGAAGGCGACCGTCCATTCGCGCGGCAGCAGCTTGGCGCGTTCGAGCCGCGTGTCGGCGGGCGGCGGGTTGACATGCTGCCGGCCGGGCGTGAAGACCACGACGTTCGCCTCGTACGGCTCCAGCGGCAGCTCGACCTGCGTGCCCGTGGCCGTCTCGGCGGCCACGCGCAGGGGCGCGGTCGCGCCGGTCCAGGGGTTCCACAGCTCGACAGCCCCTTTGGCGCGGAACTCGACGGCCTTGCCCGGCTGAGCGTCCATCACCAGGTAGATGTCGCGCGGACCGGCTTTGCGGTGCAGGGCGCGGACGGTCTGGCCGATGCCCTGCACATCCTGCACAAACGCGCTGCGGATGGCATCAACAGCCTGCTCGCCGGTGGCAAGACGGCACGCGGAAGCGAAGGCGCGGTCATTCAGCGCGGACAGCTCCGCATCGTCGCGCCCGGCGCGGTCCGACGCAGTCGGCAGAGCGCCCACGCTGCAGACCTTGCCGCCCGCCTGTGCGAACGCGGCCGCCTTTTCGATGCTCGCCCAGCGCACGGCCTTCATGTTCGGGAAGACCAACGCGCGGTAAGCCGCTCCCGCGTCCTTCACTTTGAGCAGTCCGTCCTCCACCACCGCGCGGCCGAGCGACTCATTGTCGATGAACTCGAAGTTGATTCCAGCAGCGAAGAGGCGGCGCGCGAGATCAAAGGCCGTGTTCTTGGCCGCATCCCCGTCCATCTCCGCCTCATAGGGCGCGACCGGATAGACCACCGCCACATCGCACGCGAGGTGGCCCTGGCTGAGCAGGTACGAGAGCCGGTCGAAGTAACCGAGGAAGGTGGGCATGTGCTGCCAGTACGGCATGCGGAAATGATAGCAGGGCGGCGCCCACTCCCAATACGAGCCGTAGGTGGAGTAGTACAGGCCGTGCAGGTTGAACAGCGTCGTTCCGTAAAGGTAGTTCTCGCGCGTGGCGAACATGAGCTGCTCGGGCGTCGCGCCCCAGCCCAGGCTGTGGTAGCCTTCGAGCCACACGCGGGGACGCTGATAGAGGTTGGCGATCGAGGAGGAGACCTTGCCCTTGATGAGGTCGGCCCTGCCGCCGGGCGTGTCGTGGCCTGGTGCGCTATACCAGCGCGTCGCGCGGAAGTAGTCGCCGAACTCGTGCGGGTTCAGGCCGCGGCCGCCCGAGTCGCAGCCGAAGATCATGCCGCGCTGGGCGTGCCACGTGAAGATGGGCTTGAAATAGCGCTCCTCCATGAGCGCCATGCGTACGTCCGCGTAGTCCATGCGCACCTTGGGCGAGTGCGCTCCGGTGTCCTGCCACATCGCAGGCAGCACCTCCATCAGGTCGTAGCCCTTGCGCTTCTGGAACTCAGCGGCGAAGTCGCCGTTCCAGGCGAATTTCTCCACGCCGATGTGCAGTTCGTCGTTGAAGAAGTAGTTGAGCCCTTTGGAGGAGCGGCCCGGCGCGCGGTCCTCGAACGGCTGGAAGAAGCCGCGGATCACGGTGTCGCCCGCGCCGGTCATCAGCGGGTTGAGCGAGCCCGGCTTGCGCGCCGCACGGAAGGCCCACACCTCCCACTCGCCCTCCGGCGCCTGCCAAACGACAACGCCGTCCTTCATCTGCGGCGTGAGATCCGTGCCGCCGCGCTCGGGTTTGCCTTCCTTCACGCGGTAGGCCCGCACGGCGAACGCGTCTTCGGAGAGCTTTCTCTCGATGCGCTCGCCGCCCTTGACGCGCCAGGGGCCATCCTTCTCCAGTTGGATCGCGTTCAGTTCCGGCTTGCTGTAGAAGAGATGGTAGAAAAGGTTGGTCGCGCCGCGCGGCCAGTCGAGCGTGTAGGTGCTGAGGCCGATGCCCATGTCGCGCTCGGCGCAAGCCTGCGCGACTTTCTGGTAGACGGCCCACCACGCCTCGGTGAAAAGCGGGGGCGCGTCCTGCTCGGTCAGCCAGCCCGACGAGTCGTGGTGCGAGTAGTTCACCTGCACGCCGCTGACGCCCTTCTTGTGCAGCGCGTCGATCTGGCCGATGAGTCTGTCCGTGTCGAGCGCATCGCCGGTCCACCACCAGAAGGGCACCTCGCCATAGCCCGGCGGCGGCTTCTGAAACCCGGGCAGCACGTCCAATTTCGCATCGCGCGACGGCAACCCCATGCCGCCCGCCAGCGCCCCGCTTGCGAGCGCGATCAGCCCTAAACCAACCAGTGTCTTTTTCATGTTTGCCCTTTTCCCAACTGACAAGGACGCCTCCCCGAGGTGCCTGCGACAGAGACCGGCGGCGGGTTCGGGGACCCCGCCCTACCGGACGAAACGACGCGCCTTCGGCAGGGACGCCTCCCGAGGCAGCCGCAGCGGGTTCGGAGACCCCGCCGCCTACCGCACAGACGAAGCTGAGCACTGGCGGTTGATGAGGGCGGCGGCGACGCCCGCGCCGAAACCATTGTCGATGTTCACCACCGTCACGCCCGACGCGCAGGAGTTGAGCATGCCGAGCAAGGCGGCGAGGCCTTGGAAACTCGCCCCGTAGCCAATGCTGGTGGGAACGGCGATCACCGGCTTGTCCGTGAGCCCGCCGACCACCGAGGGCAGCGCGCCCTCCATGCCCGCGACCACCACGATCGCATGCGCGTCGGCGAAGCGCTCGAGCCGCGAGAGCAGGCGGTGCAGGCCCGCCACGCCCACATCGAAAATCCGCTCGACGTTCGCGCCCAGGCGCTCGGCGGTGAGCGCGCACTCCTCGGCCACCGGCAGATCCGACGTGCCCGCGCAGAGCACGGCGATCTTGCCTTTGCGCTCGGGCAGCGGAGCCACGTCGCAGGTGAGGATGCGGGCCACGTCGTGATACACCGCACCGGACAGGACGCCGCACACGGCGGACGCCTGCTCGGGCGTCACGCGCGTGGCGAACGCGTTCTGTCCGGCCGCGTTCAGCGCGCGCATGATCGCCTCGATCTGCGGCGCGGACTTGCCCGCGCCGTAGATCACCTCCGGCATGCCCCGCCGGTGCTGGCGGTCATAGTCCGGCTTCGCGAAATGGAGGTCTTCGGTCATGACGCCCTCTGCTTAACAGTCTAACAGCCTAAACCCCTAACAGCCTTTTCCTCACACAATCAACACGTCATCGAGCTTGGCCTTGAGCTGCTCCAGCGTGAGCCGCTCCTGCTGCATGGTGTCGCGGTCGCGCACCGTCACCGTGCCGTCGTCCAGCGTCTGGAAGTCGATGGTCACGCACCACGGCGTGCCGATCTCGTCCTGGCGGCGGTAGCGGCGGCCGATCGCGCCGCTCTCGTCCCAGAACGCGGCGTAGCGGCGGCGCAGGTGCTCGAACATCTCGCGCGCCTTGTTGTAGACTTCGGGCTTGTTCTTGACGAGCGGGAATATGGCGACCTTCACCGGCGCGATGCGCGGGCTGAAGTGCATCACCACGCGCACGTCCTCCTTGCCCTTCTCGTCCGTGAGCTTCTGCTCCTCGTAGGCGTTGCAGAGCAGCGCCAGCATCATGCGGTCCACGCCCGCCGAGGGCTCGATCACATGCGGAACGTACTTGCCGTCGAAAAGTTTCGCGACGAACGCGCGCGCCGCCTCGGGGTCCTTGTTGCGGGCCGTCCAGTCCGCGGCGACCTTTTCCGTGAAGGCGGCCTTGGCCGCTTCATCCAGCCGGTTGGAGGCGAGCTTGAGCGGCTCGTCGAAGACCTCCATGCTCTTGCCGCTGTGCTTCTGGTGCTGGGTCAGGTCGAAGTCCGAGCGCGCGGCGATGCCCTCAAGCTCCTGCACGCCGAAGGGGAAGCTGTACTGGATGTCCACGCAGGCGCGGGCGTAGTGCGCGAGCTCCTCGGGCTTCTGCCAGTACTCCACGAACGAGTCCGCGGGCAGGCCGCACGACTGGATCCACTGCTTGCGCCGCTCCACCCAGTACGTGTGCCACACCTCCCAGCCCCACGCGTCCTGCGGGGTCGAGAGGTCAGGGCTGTCGGCCATGGCCGTGACCTTGCCGCAGATCAGCTCCACCGCCTCGTCGGGCCGGATGAAGAACTCCAGCTCCATCTGCTCGAACTCGCGCGAGC
>CAYMLQ010000308.1:0-7332 GCA_964390795.1 uncultured Lentisphaeraceae bacterium | reverse complement strand
TTTCCATGATAACGGCTCCTTCGCTTCGTCGAGTGAGGCCTCTCTGTCGCGTGGCATGCGGAGGCCAGGCATACGGCGTGAAAAACAAAAAACCGCGCAGCTTGTTGCGATGCAACTTACCACGCGGTTTTCAAAATGGTGCTCGTAGAGGGACTCGAACCCCCAGACCTTTCGGCACTACCACCTCAAGGTAGCGTGTCTGCCAATTCCACCATACGAGCGGAAAAACGTGTGGTACTGTATACGATCACCCCCCGAAATGGCAAGGCCAAAAAAGCGAATTCCGACGAATTCCGACGAATCTCGCGCTACCTCTGAATACCGTCCAGATATTGCCGCAGCGCAACGGCAAGATTTTCACCGAACTGGCGTGCCGATGAACGGTTGACCTCCGTGCCGTTCGCGGTCGCGTAAGGGATTTCAAACGTGCCCGCGAACCGCACCGTGGGCAACCTCGCCGCCCAGCGAGCAAAACTCAACCCCTGGGAAAAATTGGAAGCCGTATTCCACGCTTTTCCAGAGGGCAAATCGTTTGCCTGACGGTAGGACAGCGGGTTCGGCCGGACGGTTTCCAACACCCTCCCAAAGGCCTGCTGCTGCAACCACAGGTTCGTGTCCGAGCTGCCGACCTGATACACCCACTCGTTGTACTCGCCGCGAATATGGGGGCAATGCAGATCCAACGCGATCGTCAGCGCGTTGCCCGCCCATTTCGGAACCTGCTCTCGAAGGGCGGCCGTCTCGACATGCACGCTTGTTCCATCATAGTCCCGGTTGTGATCGCGCGGCCCGCGGGCTTTGCCCTGATCCCCGTCCTCCACCCCGTCTTTGTCCACAAAAGGAATGATCAGGAACTCGACATTCTCGCGCAACCATATGCCGTTCTCGCCGTCAGCCAGAACACCTTCAATGAGACCCTCCAACACATAGCTGGCCATCATTTCGCAACTGTGGTGCCGCGCCGTCAGCAGCACGCGGTTGCGCGGTTCAGACGCGACGCAGCCGAGCCGCAGCATCTCCACCGGACGCCCCTTGCGCGTGACCTCCAGTTGGCCGGGCTTCACTGACGGTGATCCGTCGAACCTCTTAAGGAAACGGCCCCAATCGCGTTGCGTGTAGACCATGCCAAAAGAGAACCACGCCTCGGTCTCGGCCGACGAAAAGGTGTAGGAAAAACTGTTCTTTGAGAAGTCCTTGTCCAACCAGCGCCAGACAAGTCCCTGATCGAGCGAGACCGCAGGCCCGCGAGTGCCGACCGGTTCGCCATCGGTGAAATGAAACGTCAGCGTGCGGCCCTCCGCCCCGCACACGCGGAACGCCCAGTAGAACCACCACTGCGTGCTGCCGCGCCGCTCTTGATGCAGATCGACCCGGTCGCCCTCGATACGTTCGCACACGATGTTCCCCGCAGGCAGGTGCGCGTCGACACACACCTCGGCCCGCACGTGAAACGCCCCCGCCAGCGCGGAAGCAAGCAAAGAGAAATAAGCCAGGGCGCCTTTCGGAGCGGAACGCCTTCGCGTTCCGGCCGGCGCGGGAAGCCGCGCCGCTCCGTGACCGCCCGCGCTTATGTCGCCGTGCATGACACCCATTTTCATCACGCTTTCCTCTGCGTCTCCGCGCCTCCGCGTGAGCTTATTATTTATTCTCCGCCCCAAACAGTTCCATCAGCGAATCCGCATACAGGCGCATGCCGCGCTCGTCGGGATGGTTGATGTTATTCATCAGCAGGGTGGAGTACGGCAACCCCTGCCGCCACAGGCGGCCCCAGCGCAGCGAAGCGTCCGCCAGCGCGACGCGGTTATTCTCCGCGAAAAGCCGCAAGCCCCGCACATACGGGCGCGGATCCTGATCGATCCCGGCCTCCTGCTTGAGCCCCATCCAGTCGGGCCGCGCATAGTGCGGCGTGAGGATGACCCATTCCGCGCCGATCCGCTTGAAGTCCTTGAGCAGCGCACCGTAGTTGTCCAGCACAGCCGCCTCGTCCATCGACGCGTCGTTGATGAACTCGGAGACAATCAGATCCGGTTTGAGCGCCAGCACTTTTTCGGCGTAATTGCGCGGACTGCCGGGCGGCTCGTTTCGATACGCCGTCGTCGTACGCCCGCCCCACCCTTCGGACAGCATGATGATGCTCGCCTTCGGGAAGCGTTGGCGCAGCCGTATTGCGAACTGCTCCTGCCACTTCTGCTCGAACGGCAGATAGACGCACTCCGTCACACTGTCGCCCCACGCGAGGATCCGCACCGGCGCACCGCTCCGCAGCTTGGCGAGCGTTCTGGGCATCAGCCGCTCCGCGGCCGCCGGATCCGCGCGAGGAGGCTCGGGGTATGCGGCCTCCAGAATCGGAAAGAGCATGGCAGGCGCGAGCTGTGCCACGCGCCCGGACAGCCAAACGTTGCCCACACGCGTCTCGCCCTCCCCGAGTTCCGGCGGGCGCGGCGTGGCGACGTGCGGCACGCCTTTGCGAAGCGCGAGTTTCTTGTCCGGCGTCAGCACCACGCTGTCGAGGCGCATCACCGCATACCGGTAACTCGCAAAAACCGGCTTGTCAGCCGGGATCGCGCCGCCCTCCAACCGGCCGAAACCGCCCCAGCGCGGTTCGAGCTGGTAGTCCTTTCCGAGCAGGTAGGTTTTCGCCACGGCGCCGCTGCCGTCGCGCACGGTCAGCGACCCCGGCTCAAGCGCGTCGGCCACGCTGCACGCTTCGGCTTGGGTGCCCAGCAGCGGCGTGCCGCGCCGCCAGACCGGCCCCCGGAACACGGCCAGCGTGTCATATTTCTCGTCGGCGACCTCGACAATGAGCGGCGGTTCAACGGTCAGCACGGCGGACACCTCGCCGCACGAAACCTTCACCTGCCACCCGCCCGCCGGCTCCATGCGCGTCGGGTCGGCTGCGAAAGCGGACGCTCCGGATAGGGCCACAAGACTGGCGAAAAGAATGGATGCGTGTTTCATATGCATAGAGTTTGAATAGTAGGGTTTTCAGTCACTTTTCGCAAATTCATTTTTAAGACGACCGCCTTGAAGAACGTAATGAGGTTGAACACAAACCATGAGGAGGCTAACCATGAGCACAACAACCCGCCTGCTGCTTCAACTCGGAGATCTGATGCCCGACTACCGCGAGCCCGGTTACCTGCGCCGCATGGCGCGGATGATCGGCGGACTTCAGCGGCCCCGCTCTTCGCGGGAATACAAAGAGGCCGTGATCGAGGCTCAGCGCCTGTCTGCGCCTGCCGCCGCCCTACTCCTTCCCGTTCTTGCCGTCGCCCTGCTGACGATCCTGTCGAACAGGCAAACCGATCAAGACAGCATCTATACCGTCCACTATCTCCCTGTCGAGGACACGCTCATTCTTACCGAACCCCCGAATGACATCGCGCGAACGTGCGACCCGACTGCACCGGCGGATGTCACCTTCGCCCTTGACACCCCGAACGTGGATTTAGGCGCTGGCACGTCCCTGTCCGACCAACGGGTGAGCCAATCCCCCGTTGCGGATCTGAACACCGTGCGAAACATCCATAGCGGCGTCATTCTGCCGGGCATCCTCGGCGCCAACCGCGGCGCCGAGGCGCGCGGCGGACTTATCGCCAAATACGACGGCGACCAAATGACCGAAGACGCCGTCATGCGCGCGCTGCGCTGGCTCAAGAAGAACCAACAGCCCGATGGCTCGTGGAAATCCCAGAAAGTTGCCATGACCGGACTTGCCCTGCTCTCCTTCCTCGCGCATGGCGAGGTGCCCGACAACGGCAAATCCACCGAGTTCGGCGAGACCGTGCATCGGGCGCTCGAATACCTTCTGAGCAACCAGAAAGCAGACGGCCGTTTCAACGGCGCTGACGGCCATGAATATGCCCACCCGATCGCCGCCTACGCCTTGTGCGAGGCGTACGGCATGACGCTCAATCCGAACGTCAAGACGGCCGCAGAGAAAGCCCTCGTCCCGATCATCAGCGGCCAGCATCCGACGGGAGGCTGGAACTACAAAATGGATCCTGGCTTGGACAAAGAGACCGGCACGTATCGTGACGACACCTCTTACATGGGCTGGTGCGTACAGGCGGTCAAGGCCGCCCAATTGGCCAAACTGAAGGTCGAAGGTCTGGAGAAGGCAGGAAAACTGGCTGTTCGCGGCTTCAAGAGCAATGCGAATCCGAACGGCGGCTTCGGCTACACCGGGCCGGGGCAGGGAGGCCTGACCAGCGTCGGCACCCTCAGCCTGCAACTGCTTGGTGCCGGCGGCGAGACTGTGGTGAGGCGCTCCATCGACCTCATGGACCGGTGGCAGCCCTCGTTTGAGGCGAGCAACCCGACAGGAAACTCCCTCCAGTACTATTGCTACTATGCCACGCAAAGCAAATTCCATTCCGGCGGCAAGCGCTGGGAGAACTGGAACAAGATGATGAAGCCGCTCTACGTCAGTTCGCAGCTTGTCGAGAAGGGCGCTGTCAAAGACTGCAACGGGAACTCGGCAGATATTGGCTGGTGGGTCAACGGCGACGCACACACCGACCGGCCGGTCATGGACACCTGCCTCGCAGCCCTCCAACTGATGGTCTATTACCGCAACCTGCCAACCACAACCAAGGCGGCTGTCGAAGCGCCCAGCGCGGTCTTTGCGGCCGTCACCGACCCGGAGGACATTCCCGTCTCCCTGCCCAAGAATCTGTGATCAAAACGCATGTCCGCCCCAACCTCTCACCTAGTTTCCAGTTTCCAGTTTCCCGCATCCGCGCTATCATTCTGCCTTGTGAACGAGAGTGGCAAAGAAACGAGCGGTCTCACCGCAGTGATCGGGGCATTTCAAGCCCCGCTCCTGCGCTATGCGGCCCGCCTGCTGAACAACGCCACGCTCGCCCAAGACGTGGTGCAGAACACCCTGGTCAAACTCGCGCGGCGCGTGCCCCCTGCCGAAGCGCCGACAGACGAGGTGCGCAACTGGCTGTACCGCGTCGCACACAACGAAGCCGTGGATCTCATCCGTTCGGAGGAGCGTAAGAAGCGCCTGCTGGCGGCGTACGCGGAACAGAAGGCGTGCGAAACCAGCGGGGGCCTGTTCTTCGATACAGGGGCAGACGAGCAGGAGCGGATGGTGCTGGGCTGCCTCGGGGTGCTGTCGCCGCTGCAGAAGCAGGTGGTTCTCTTGCGCCTGCAACAGGGCTTGAGTTACGACCAGATCGGCGAGATCGTCGGCGAGAAGAGCGGGTATGTGGGCAACCTGCTCCACCACGCCGTCAAAGCCCTCGCCGCCGAAGTGAAACGCCGTGAGGAAGGAGCAGACCCATGTGCCCTTATGAAGAAAAACTGACCGCCTGGCTTCTGGGTGACTTGCCGCCCGAGGAGCATCTGGCGCTGACACGCCACCTCGCAGGCTGCGACGCCTGCCGCGCCGCCAAAGAGGAGCTGGCGCATGTCCTGACGCCTCTGCGAAGCGGCCTTGCGAAAGACCGCAACCTGCGGATCGCGCCGAAGACCATCGTCGTGCCGCCGCGGCGCAGCTTCGCGGCGTGGCTGTGGCATACCCCGCACGAGAGTCTCAAGCGAGCTGCGATCTTGGTCGCGTCGCTCGGCACCCTCTTCGCCGTGATCAGCTCCGTCTACCAGACCGCCCAGCGCGAACGTGTACCCGCCGGCGACGTCACCTCGATCGAGTTCAGAAAAGCCTCCGACGAAGCCCCCCTGCCTGCCCTCCAACCTCTTGCAGAGCCGCGCGCGGAAAGCGCTGCCGCTGACCGTCTTCGGGAAGATTCCGAACACCGCACCGATTCGTTCGCGGTGAAGAGCGAGCCGGTTCCGCATCCCGGACCGCCCGCGCCCGAGGCGCGCATGCCCGAGTTGCGCCGACTTGTCAGAACCGACGGTGAGATGAAAGCCAAGGAGGCTCCCGCATCCAAAGCCTCGACGCCAGCCTGCGACTTCCCCTCCAGTCGCGCAGAAGCTCCGGCCAAGGACGTTGCAAAGCGCGAACGAGGCAAGTCGGCCAGCGCCGCGCCTTCGCGCCCGCCCGCCGACCTGATGATCCAACCTGTGCGGCTCGCCTCGCTGACCGCACCGACCAACACCGCTCCGACTAATGCCGTGCCCACCAACGCCGTCTCACCCATCATCAAACGCAAGCCATGAAAAACACCGTCACTCGCGTCCCTCCAAGCCCAGCCGCCTCCCACAACCGCAACCGCCTCTGGCTGCCGTGTCTGGCAGCCGCACTCCTGCTCGGTGCCGGCTGCCGCAGCTCCACCATCACACTGGTGCAGGACCGCGATACCGTCTACCAGCTCGCGCCATTCCTCTACATCCTCAGCGGCAACTACGACGGAGCGCTCACGGCCGCGCAGTTCAAAGTCGCAGGCACGCTCGGCATCGGCACCTTTGAAGGGCTGGACGGCGAAGCGGTGCTGCTGGACGGCATCCTTTACCAGGTGAAGGGTGACGGCTCCGTCGCGATCCCGGAGGACACGCGGCGCATGCCCTTCGGGGCGTGTACGCTTTTCGACAGCGACCTCCGGCGAACCATGCGACACATCGCCTCCTTCGAGATCTTTTCCAAAACGCTGGAAGCGGATTTCGCCGACAAGCAGATCTTTTACGCCATCCGCGCGGAGGGTGTTCTCACGAGCGTCCGGGTGCGCAGTTGCGATAAGCAGGCCAAGCCCTACCGGCCGCTGGCGGAGGCGACGAAACAGCAGCACGAGTACACGTATGAAAAAGTGCGCGGCACCCTCGTCGGCTTCTGGACCCCGCCCTTTGTGCCGGGCTCCATCGGCGTGCCCGGCTTCCACCTGCACTTCCTCTCGGACGACCGCACGAAAGGCGGCCACGTGCTCGATTTCAGCGCTGACGCGCTCTCCATCGCCCTTGACCCGACCCCGCGCCTGACGGTGGATTTCTCGACGCCCGTGGGCGTGCCCCTTGTCGAGCGCGACATCGACCGCCAGGTTCACGATTCCGAGCGACAGCGTAAATGACGCGACGAAGGCGGCCGGGGCATTTCTGTCAGGGTTTCTCCTTGCGCCGCCATCGGCGGTTTGGCATTCTCTGCACTGATTTATTTACGCTAAACGCCTGTCAAGGGTGAACCTATCAGCGGGGTTGATATGTCAGTTGAAAATGGAACGTGTGCCGAATCTTCGTCCGTGTGGCGGGGTTCGCAGGCTTACGTGGTGGCCACAGCCTTCCTGTCACTCCTCGGCATCGTCGGCTTCGCCTTATACGGACTCCCGTTCTTCTACGACTTCATGACCCAAGAGTACGGCTGGACGCGGGCCGTGGTCACCTCCGGAAACGCCTTGGGAAAACTGCTGGTCGCCCCGCTCTTCGGCTTCG
>CAYMLQ010000307.1:0-7421 GCA_964390795.1 uncultured Lentisphaeraceae bacterium | reverse complement strand
CGCCGCGGTCAGAACCGGCTGGTTCGTGTAGGACGCCTTCAGGCGGAACGTCGCCGTGTACGTGGCGTTGGTGGGCGGCGCCACGCTCCTCGCCGCCAGCCCGCTGCCGTTCTCCCACTGTACAAACACGCTGGTCGACGCCGGCCGCGCCGCGAGCGCCACCGTCTTGCCCGGCAGCACCTGCCCGTTGGCAGGCGTCCGCGTCACCGCGTCGCCCGCAGCGCCCTTGACCAACTCGCAGCTCACAACCGGCACCCAGGTGAATGCGCGGATCACGAGCGACGTCTGGTCCTTCTTGACCACCACGCTCTGTGCGGCGGGCACCAGCCAGTTCAGTCCCGGCGTCTTGAACGTCAGGCTGTAGGTCCCCGGCTTCAGCGGGCAGAGGCTCGCCTCGTACCAGTTGACCCGGTCCGGACTCCACAGCGCGCCCGGCAAGTCGGCGTCTGTCCGGCTGTCCACCAGCCGCACGTCCGCAAACCCGACCGAGGTGCCGGGGTTCGGCACGTACACGGCCGCCAGAAGCACCTCGCCCAGCGGCATGACCAGCTCCGTCGCCGCCGCGTGAACGTCAAACCCTGCGCCCAGGTCCGCCCCCGCAGGCGACACGCGCCACCAGCCGAAGACCTTGCCGCCCGGCGCCGCAGGCGCGGTCACAGGCACCCGCGTCCCAGCCTGCACCAGCTGGCTGTTGGTGACTCCGTAGCCGCTCACCCGCAGCCAGCTGACGTCGCCCGGCAGGTCGTCGCGCGGCCTGAAGGTCGCCGTGAGTCTCACGCTGCCGCCGGCCATGAACACCGTCGTCGTCGCCCCGGTCACATTCGCCACAGCCGCCGTGCTGCCCGTCCAGCGGTCGAACACGTACCACGCGGGCGCTGCGTCCGCCCTCACCGTCACCGTCTGCCCATTCCGGTAGGTGCCGCCGCCCGTGCCGCCCGTCACCGACAGCGCCGTAAAGTTCGTCGAGAGCGCATAGGTGGCGGTGAGCACCACCCCGTTCGTCGGCATCGTCACCACGGTGTCGGCCCGGTTGGTCTGAAACTGCGCTCCGAGCTTTGACGCCGCCGGCAGCACCACCCACTTGACGAAGGCCATCTGCTCGCCTTGCGAGGCCGCGCTGATGGGGATCTTCGTGCCCGCAAAGAACATGCCGCCCGTGTTGACGGTTCCGCCGACCACCGTCAGCGGATAGGCCAGGCCCACTGTCTGCGCGATGCGCAGGCCGGCATTGGGTAAGCTGTTCGTGACCAGAATGCTTCCGCGGGCTCCCGCGCGGCAAAGCGTGCCCGAGCTGGAAAACCCTCCGCCCCTCATGATGCGATACTTCTGGAGGCTGCCCGTCGCGCCAACGGGGTCGGTCTGCGCACCGCTTCCCAGATCGCCCGCATACCAGTCCAGACACAGCTCGAACACATTGCCGTGCATATCGTATAAGCCCCACGCATTCGGCTCCTTCTGCCCGACCGCAGCTGTCTGGTTGGCGCTGTTGGCCGCGTAGACCGCCAGATCGTCCAGGATGCCGGCATAGGCGCCGGTCGTGCCCGCGCGGCAGGCGAACTCCCACTGCGCCTCGGTCGGCAGGTCAGCGCTCGACACCCCGGTCTTCGCGCGGAACCGGCCCATAAAGGAGGAGCTGTCCACCAGCGCGCCCGCCGGCCATTTCGCCCCGTTCACCGTGCCGCGGACAGTGGCGTACGAAACCCGCTCGACCGGATGCGTCGCGCGGTCATCCTCGTTGCTGTACGCGCTCGGCCAGTTCCCGTAAACCTGCTGCCATTGGGCCTGCGTCACCTCGAACAGGCCGAGGTAGAAGGCCTTGTTCATCGTCACCGGATGCAGCGTCTCATCCAGCCGGATCGTCTCTCCCGGCGCGCTTCCCATTTGGAACGCCCCGGCCGTGACCTTGCGAAACACCATCTTGCCGGTCTTGTACTCGTCCGTCCAGCCCTCCTCCGGAACCGCGTCCAGATAACTCACCGCCGCGTTCGTCTGCGCGGCCGCAAGATCCACGACCATGTAGGTGTTGTCCGGCATCGGAATCGGGCGGTAGGAAGGTTTCAGCGTCGCCGCCCCTGCCATCGTCACGGTCGTGGTCGGCGCAGAGACGTCCGCCACGCCGTTGGTGTCGCCCGTCCACACGTCAAACGCGTGCAGGGCCGAGGGACTGTTGGTCGCGATGACCGTCACCGTCTGGCCGTTGGTGTAGCTGCCGCCCCCCAACCCTCCGCTCACCGTCAGCAGGTACGGAATCGGCGGATA
Organism: uncultured Lentisphaeraceae bacterium; assembly: GCA_964390795.1. GTDB lineage: Bacteria > Verrucomicrobiota > Kiritimatiellia > RFP12 > UBA1067 > CAYMLQ01. The sequence continues at coordinate 5,162 of CAYMLQ010000307.1, read as the reverse complement.
AGTGGCGGTGATCGTCACGTTCCCGGGCGGCATCACCAGCGTGGTCACCCAGTTGGTCACGTTCGCCACTGTGGCGACGTAACCCGTCCAGCGGAACGTGTTATGCTGAGACGGCGCGGCGGCGGCAATCGACACCCGCTCGCCGTTCGTGTAGCTCCCGCTGCCCCAGAGTCCGTCGACCACCGTCAGCGTGTAGGTCGGGATATCCGCGTAAACCGCGGTGAGAATCGTGTGGGTCGGCGGCATCGTCAGCCAGGTGGAGGCGCTTTGCGCCTGGAAATTCGTTCCCAGATCGACGCCGTTCGGGACCACCTCCCAGTGGCCGAACATTTTCATCGCGGGCGGCGCGTCCGCCTCAATGTGGACCAACTCTCCCTGCGCGTGCAGCCCGCTCGGGCCGCCGTTGACCACCGTCAGCATGTACGGGGCCTCCTTGTAGGTCGCCGTGACCGTCGCGTTCCGCCCCGGCATCCGGATGAACGTGTTCGTGGCCTCCACATTCGCCACGGTCTGCGTATCTCCGGTCCAGCAGACGAACACCTCGTTGACCCCCGGCGGGTTCGCCGTGATCGCGACCTCCTGCCCGTTTGTGTAACTGCTGCCGCTGCCCGTGCCGTTCGTGACCGTCAGGGTGAACAGCTCGAGCGGAACCGTCAGACAGATGCGGAAACCCTTATGTACCGATAGATTGTCGATATACAATGCCCGCACGGCCGACCTGCACGCGCTCGCTGCGTCGCGGAATGATCCCCCGCGATGCACCCGTAAGCCTTCATCGTTCAGACTCAAAGTCCCCTCGCTCACATTGCCGTGCATGTCGAAAAGTCCAAATGAGTTCGGCATTCTGCCTCCAACCGGACGACGACCGTCGGATGCATTTCCACTATACCAAGCGTAATCTGCCAATTGATTCGTAGCCGATCCAAAGCAATACGCGTCTGCCGAACCCGCCCGGCATGCGAACTCCCACTGCGCCTCGGTCGGAAGATTGAAGGGCATGTTCGAAACTCCGCCCTGCAACCCGCTTAGAAAACTTCCAAACATCACTGGATACGTCACCACACTTGGGACATTAACGACCGGCAGCGCACTGTCTGGCACAGACAAACCGTCATAACTCACCCGCCGATACTGCCCTTCCGTCACCTCGAAAATGCCGATATAGTAATCGTTGCTTAGCGTGACACTGCGCTGAACCTCATTGTCACCCCTGCCCACCTCGTTCGTCGGGCTCCCCATCTCAAAAGTGCCGCGCGGAATCCTGCGCAGGACCAGCAGACTGGTCTTGTACGCGTCGTTCGTCCAGCCGCCGGCGGGCACCTCGGACAAGTAAGACACCGGGTAGTTCGTGGCGCCCGCCCCGGCGGTCAGATCGACCACCAGATAGTCGTTCGAGGCCGCGCGGCAGAGCCCGGCCGCGGCCAAGGCGGCGGCGAAGATCCAAGTATGTAGAGAATGATGCATATCCAGCTCCTTTATGTCCACAGACTGTTTGTTCAAAGTTTACACTAGTACACAGTACAACATGAAAATTCGGCCATGATTACAGGATTCACATGATTAATAGCCAATGAATTCAATCTTGTAAATCATGTAATCCTGGCCAAAAATACCGAATTTTGTGGCTGTACAGACTACTAGAACTTAAATCGTAGGATAGAGTATACGCCTTTGCGCACGCCAGCGCAAGCCGAACAAGCAATTCTACATTTGACTTCAACGTTCGTTCGCAACCGCGCTCGGAGATCGCGGGCCACCTCGCGCAGCGCATCTTTCAGGGGTGGCGCACGGCCTCCGGACGCGCCCTGCGCAAGATTCCGCGCAGATTTGTGAACGGAAAAGCCAAATTTAGAATTGCTGAAGCCGAACAACGGGGGCGGGCGGGGGGGCGGGTCAACTGCGTTGACTCCGCACCCGAGTTAGGAGTTAGGAGTTAGGAGTTTCAATACCAGCAGCGCCTTGCGGACTCCTCGGGGAGGCGTCCCGGGAAGGGCTGGTTTAGGGTGAAAGACTAGGGAGGTCGACTAAAGGCAAGGCACCCCTTCATCATTCACCCTTATCTTTTCCCTTAATCTGTCACTCTTCTTGCACACACACCCAACCAAACACTCCGCCAACCGCTTCTTGCCCGTCGGCACTATTTGTGATTTACTTCTCACGCATCAAATTGCGTAAAGGAAGACATCCATGCCAAAAAGAATGCTCGCCGCCCTCCTGATGCTCGCCCTCGCCGGCTGCACCTCTCCCAAACAAGAGCCGAAACCGCTCGCCGCCGCCCCGCAAGACCCGGACCGCTTCGAGCAGGCGGCGTTCCGCGCGCCGGCCATGGACACCCGCTCGGTGCCGTTCTACTCGCTCAATGACGACCTCGACCCGGCCGAGGTGGACCGCCAGCTCCGCCTCTTCAAGGAGGGCGGCTTCGGCGGCAGCTTCCTCCACAGCCGCATCGGCCTGCTCACCCCCTACCTGAGCGACCGCTGGTTCGAGATCATGGCCGCCGGCGTCACGTCCTCGCAGGCGCTCGGCATCGACGCCTGGTTCTACGACGAGGACAAGTGGCCCAGCGGCTTCGCCGGCGGCATCGTGCCTCTCAAGAACCCCGCCTATCAGGCGCGCTTCCTGATCCGAGTCAAGAAAGACGCGCCGGTCAACGCGCCCGACACCGTGCTTTTCGAGGACGACGCCTTTAAGTACGTCTGCCACGTGGATCCGCTGGGCGACCCCTGGTTCAACGGCACCTCGTGGGTCGACCTCATGAACCCAGAGATGGTCAAAGCCTTTATCGATTGCAGCTATGCGCCTTACGCGCAACGCTTTAGCGGGAAACCGCGCGTGCGCGGCATGTTCACCGACGAGCCGCAGATCAGCCCCGGCCGCGCCTCGGTCCCCAACGAGGGTATCGTGAGCTTCTCGCCTGTCATCCCCGCCGCGTTCAAAGCCCGTACCGGCAAGGATCTTGGACCCCTCATGCCCGCGCTCTTCGCCGAAGCCGGCGACTGGCGCCGCGTGCGCCTCGACTACTACCGCACCGTGGCCGCCTGCTTCGAGCAGGCCTTCAGCCGGCAGATCGGCGACTACTGCGCCACCAACGGACTGGTCTGGACCGGCCATTACAACGGCGAGGACTCGCCCACCTCGAACATGCTCAACGAGGGCGGCCTCGCCCAGCAGCTCCGCCACATGCAGATGCCCGGCATCGACGCCCTCGGCCTGCGCTACAACACCCTGCACTGCGGCAAGGTCATGACCTCCGTCGCCAACCAGTACGGCCAGCGCCGCCGCCTCAGCGAACTCTTCGGCATCAGCGGCCACAACATAACCTTCGAGGACCGCATGTGGATCACCGGCTGGCACACGCTCATGGGCGTGAACTTCATGTGCCCCCACCTCTCGCTCTACAGCATGAAGGGCGAGCGCAAGCGCGACTACCCTCCCACCATCAGCCCCCACCAGCCCTACTGGCGCTACAACCGGCTCTTCGAGGACTACTCGGCCCGCCTGTGTACCTTCGCGACCGTCGGCCAGACCACGCCCGAACTCTGCGTGCTCAGCCCCATCGAGTCGGACTACATCGAAAACGCCCAGAAGCTCTCCGGCAAGCGCGACGCGGCCTTTGACGCGCTGCTCAACGCGCTCGTCCGCACCCACCGCAACTTCGACCTCGGCGACGAGCAGATCATCTCCGAAATCGCCAAGGTTGAGAACGGCCGCTTCGTGGTCGGGAAGATGGCCTACCGCGCAGTCATCGTGCCGCAGCTGCTCACCGTCCGCGCCTCCACCCTCGCCCTGCTCAAAGCCTTCGCCGCGCAAGGCGGCACCGTGCTGGTCTCGCAGGAGTACCCGGCGCTCGTCGACGGCGCCGAGAACTCCGCGGACATCCCCTCGCTCAAAGCCTACGCCCCGCTCGTGCCCGCCGACGGCTGGCTGGCGGCGCTCAACACCCGCGTCCCCCCGCTCTTCACCCTGCGCGGCCAGAACGCCGAGAAGGTCTGGACCCACCTGCGCACCGTCAGCGACGGCCACACCCTGCAGCTCTCCAACACCTCGCGCCTCGAGAGCCAGACGCTCGCCTTCCGCCCCGCCGACCGCAACGCGCCGCTCGCGCTCTGGAACCCGGTCAACGGCCAGTGCCTGCGGCTCAAGCCTGAGGCGGACGGCGCGTACGCCCTCTCCTTCGCCCCCGCGCAGACCTGGATCGTCAGCATCGGCGACGTCTCGGCGCGCGCCGCCTTCGACGGCGCCTACGCCCTGCCCGGCGACAGCCGGGAGATCGCGCGTCTGAACGGGCCGTGGCAGGGCCGCCGCGCCGACCCGAACGTGCTCACGCTCGACTACGCGCGCTCTTCGAAGGACGGCGGCGCGACCTGGAGCGCGCCCGAACCCGTCCTCGCGATCTATGACCGCTTCAAGGACAGCAAGCCCTACAACGGCGAACTCAAGCTCAAGTTCGAGCCGGAGGTCACCGACGTTCCCGCAGCCTGCGCGCTCGCCGTCGAACAGCCGGAGATGTACAGCGCCATCACCGTCAACGGCAAGCTGGTGAGTTTCAAGGACAGCGGCTTTTTCACCTGCTTCACCCTTCGCACGCAGAGCGTCAACGGACTGCTCATCCCCGGCCGCAACGAGATCATCCTCACGCTGAACAACGTCTCCGCGATCCCGACCAGCCTCGACTCCCGCGCCCGCTACGGCACGGAGATCGAGAGCGTCTATCTCGTCGGCGCTTTCGCGGTGAAGGCGGAGGCGGCCGACAAGCCGCTCACCGATACCTACCGGAACAAGGAGGGCGTGCTGGAGAAGAAGCCGATCCACAGCTTCAAGCGCTTCTCGCTCGTCAAGGAGGCCGCCACCTTCAGCGGCGACCTCGCGCCGCAGGGCTACCCGTTCTACGCGGGCGAGTTCCATCTTGACAGCGCGTTCGACCTCGCCGCGGTCGAGCCCGGCCGCCGCTACCGCCTCGCGTTCCCGTCGTTCGAGGCGATCGTGATCAACGTCACGGTCAACGGCCAGGCCTGCCCCCCGCTCGTGGCCAGCCCGTGGGCGACCGACGTCACGGCCGCGCTCAAGCCGGGAAAAAACACGGTGCGCGTCTCGCTCACCAACAGCCTGCGCAACCAGATGGGGCCGCACCACCACAAGGGCGGCGAGCACACCGCCGTCGG
>CAYMLQ010000306.1:0-7426 GCA_964390795.1 uncultured Lentisphaeraceae bacterium | reverse complement strand
AAGCGGGTTGAGGAGCTGACCTACGCGCTGGAGCGGCTACAGTCACTCGTTTTGAAGGAGTTGCACGACGGGGACCCTATTCAGCACAGTGCCTTGGTCCGGCTGGAAACGGGCGATGGAAAGCGGCGGACGCTGTTCTTTTGTCCAGCCGGCGGCGGGGAACAGATTGCCGACGGCGGTGAGGAAATAAGCATCATCACCGCTCAATCCCCATTGGGAAAAGCCATGCTGGGCAAAGCCGCTGGCGCGACCTTCAATTTTGTGGTGGGCAAAGTTACCCACGCCTATACGGTCGTGTCGGTCGAGTGAGCGAGCGTCAGGGGCGCTCGGCCACCAGCGTGCGCGTGGAAGGGTGCGTGAAGCGCCGGTTGTACTCCAGTAGCGCGGGATAAAGTTCGGGCGAGGCTTCGCCGCTGCCGAAGGTGTGGTGGCGGGTGATGCGGACTTCGCGGCGCCCGTCGGAGCGCGTGGCCACCTCCACGCGATAGTCGAGCGTGCCGAAGCCGCAGGGCAGCGTCCATTGCTTGGGATCCGGCAGCAGCGGCAGGCGCGTGTAGCCGGGCGGCAGCGTGATGCGGCAGACCAGTTCCGCATCGCCGTTGGAGCCAAGGAACAGCGGGTTCTCGCGCGTGTCGGCGCGCAGGGGCAGAAGCGCGCCGGCCACCTCGGGAATCATCAGCGTCAGCGTGTTTCCCTCGACAACGGCGTAATTTTCCGCAGTGACCGCAAAGGTGCGGAGACCTGGGTAAGCGACCGTGTCTGTGACCAGCTCGGAGGCTGGCAACGCGGACTTCGCCAGCGCTCCGACCAGCTCGAGGTGGTGGCGGCGGCGGTCCTCGGGCAGCATCTCGGCATACTGTTTGCGGAACGGACCCGTACGGGTGCCAAAGAACCAGTTGGTGACCGTGATGCGGGCCGTGCCGCGCTCGTCGAGATCGATCGACCACGCGTCTTTCGACGTGTTGCGGAAGAGCGGTGCAACGGCGAGCGACTGCTGCTTTCCCGAGAGGGTGAGTGCGGGTGCGGTGTCGAGGGCGGAGGTGCCGAGTTCGTCGTACTGGTCGCCCTCGTTCAAGTAGAGCGTGTCCCCGTCCAGCTTCACGGCAACCACCGGATTGTGATAGAACCCGCGCTGGGGCACGTCGCGCTGCGGTTGAGAATAGGCGGCGAAGTCCGTGGTGTCGCTGCTCGCGAAGACCAGGCCGGCGCTGAAGCCTGCGGCTTCGAGCATCGCGGCCAGCAGGAGGGCGCGGTCAGCGGCGTGGCCGTATTGGTCGGCCAACGTGCGGTCCGGCGCAGAGAGGCTGGCAAGCGGCAGCTCCAGGAAGGAGGGGCCTGCGGGCCTGACGGTGCGCAGAACCTCGTCGCGGATCGCGAGGATGCGGGCGCGCGGCGCCTGGATGCCTTTGACCAGCTCCTTGGCGCGACGGCGGGCGGCCTCGTCCCCGTCGGAGGCGTTGTCAAACGCGCGCCGGAGCGTTCGCGCATAGGCGCGCCAGTCGCCAAACGAAATGAACAGGGCCGGCTGGTGGAAATGCCAGGGCGGGAGCTGCTCTTCGGCACGGATCACGGGCGGCGCGGCTGCGTGCCACGTGCAGGCGATCTCCTCGTCGTTGGTCACGGCGGTGAAGGCGACGCTGCTGAAATGGAACGTCTGGAGGGCCGGCTTGAGCGCGCGCGGGAAGGTGAGCCGGTAGGTTTCAGCCAGCACCGGTTCGGTGCCGCCGAACGCGTGGCTGTGGCTGTAGAAACTGGCGTTTGTTTGCGTGGAGCGCGTGGTGACGCAGATCACGCTGCCCGTCTCCACGCCGGGCAGATTCACGACCAGCGTTTTGGCGGCAGGGTAACGGGGAGCGGCGCCGGACCAGGCTGCGTCCATGAGGTTGATCTCCTTGGGCGTCACGGAGAAGACCGAGCCGTTGGCGTTTGACACGGTGGCGGAGACCAGCTCCATACTTTGCCAAGCGGGGTTATAATTGAACTTCAGCTCCGAGCCGTTCTTCTTGCCCGCATAGGTCAGTATCCGCTTGGTCCAGGTCTGGGTGGTTGTCCAGGCGGTAGGCGTGAGCAGGCGCGTGTCCGTCACTTCCGAAAGCGTTTCCTGATCGTGCGCCAGCGTGTCCAGCGCGACAAACAGCGGCCTGCGGCGGCCGGACGCCTCCATCTCCTTCAGGATCTGCTTGAGTTCGAGGTAGGCTGCCGGTTCGAACTCGGGCGTCTTCAGCAGATAGCGCAACTGGCCGGAGAGCGCGCCGTTGGTGGCAGACTGAGTCATTTCGAACTGCACGCCCGCGCGGTCGATGCGAACGTCTGAAGGCAGCGTATGGATTGCGCCGAGTCCGGCGGAAATAGTCAGGTTGATCTGCTCCTCGATGCCGCAGGTCATGCCGGTCTCCAGGGTGTAGCGGCGCTTTTCGAGGCCGGTCTGCCCGATCACGAAGTTGGCGACGCCGAGGGCGGTGCCGAGCCAGGGCAGGGTGGCGAGATCGAGACCGTTGCCGCGCACGGGGAAGTCGGGCAGGCGGCTGGTGAGAGAGACCGTGAGCCGTGTTTCCGTGTCCTGCAAGTCAGCGGGCGAGATGACGCACTCAAGGACTTCGGCGCCGGAGAAGCGGCTCTTCAGCAGGCCTTCGAAGAACTTGCGGCGCTGCTCGGCCTTCTGACGCAGGAAGTGGCCGCGGTAGGCGTTGTCGTTGATGCCCTCGAACACGATTTCAGTTTTGAGCAGCAGCGCGCCGGTTTCGTCCAGCGTGCCGTCGGTCGCGATACGTGCGAGATTGTTGGTGGCGGGGTAAACATCGGAGACCAGCAGCGTCTCGCCGTCGGGGCGGGCCACCAGGTAGCTGCGGTTGCAGAGGTAGGCGGGGAACAGGTCGCGCGTGTTCTCGTCGGTGGGATCCATGAGGATGTAGCCGCCGCCGGGCTTGTCCACAGCGGTGATGGCGTGATTGAAGAACGGGGTCGGCACGTCGGGATCCATTTTCGCGCCCGCGTGGATGAGTACGGGGTAACCGGGAATCCCGGCCATGCTCAGCATGGCGGCAAGCAGGGCTGCCTTGTCGCGGCAGACGCCGTAGCGGTTTTTGAACGTCAGGCCGACCTCGTGCGGCTCATAGCCGGGCGCGACGTCCTCCGTGGTGATGCCCATGTAGCGGATGTTCTGCGAGACGAACTTGAAGACGCGGCGGATTTTCTCGTCGCGCGTCGCTGCGCCGGCGATCAGGGCGTCCACGGTGGGCTTCATTTCCGGGGTGGTTTTGGAAAGGGCTGGCTGGCAGAGCTTCCAGTACCAGCGTGAGACGGAGCGCCAGTCTTCGATGGTGCTGAGAAGCAGGCGCTGGACCTGCGTGTGGAGCGGCGGCATGTCCGGCTCTGGAAACATTTGAGGCACGTTCCGCACCTTCCAGGTGTGCAGCGTGCGGCCGCCGGGAAGAGGGGACTCCGCATACGTGACGGTGTTTGTAGCGGGCGCGCGCAGGGCCTTGTGGCGGATGGGGCGTCCGGCGGGGGCCGAAATGCTGTAATCGAGGGTGAGAATCGGCAGGTCGTATTCGAAAACGGTGTAATCGCTCCACGTGTCCGGCACGCGTGCCTTGGAGGTGATCCGGCAGGTGACGAGATGGCAGAGGTCGCCGATCTCCAGGCCGGGCATGGAGAAGCTCAGGATCTTGTTATTGGGATCGTAGATGTTCGAACCCATCTGGCCGGGCTCGGTCATGACGCGCGAATACTTTTCCGTGTCGATCGGGATGACGCGTCCGTCGGGTTTGATGATTTCGGCGCGGAACACGAACGAGGTGCCGTAGTGCACGTCGAAGAACAACTGGTGGGAGGAGCTTTCGCGGCGGCCCTTTTCGGTGAGGACGAGCGAATACTCATCGTCCCAGGCGACCGAGGTGCCATCGGTTTCAAAAACCTCAAGGATGCGGTCTTCGATCAGCACGCGGTCAGCGTCGGGAAACCGCCCGGCTTGGGCCGTTTTGGCAGAGGCAATGGCGGCGGCCTGGTCCGACAGGAAGCCCGGCGGCGGTTCGGCAGCGATCAGGAGTGTGGCAGCGAAAAGGAAGGGGATGATAGTCAAGGTATCGGAGTTCATGCGGCTCGCTTTCTTAACCGCCAGTGCGGTACGGGAGTATTAAAGCAAAAACGGTGTGCGTACTCCAGCCTCGAACGCGGGGTAGGGTGCCCGGGCTATCCGAAAAAAAGAACCATATGGTTGACATGACGGCGGGATGATTTTGTGTTTTAATGCTACCGTTCAAATGGGGCGAAGGCCCAAGCGAAGCGAGTTTAACGGGGAGAGTCATGCATATTATCGTTTGTGTCAAACAGGTTCCGGATACGACCAACGTCCGTATCAACCCGGAGACCAACACCTTGATGCGCGAGGGGGTCGAAAGCATCATGAACCCCTTCGATGAGTACGCTCTCGAAGAGGCGCTGAAACTCAAGGATGCCCATGGCGCGCGCGTGACAGTCATTACGATGGGGCCGCCGCAGGCCGACGTCGTGCTGCGCGAGGCCATGGCACGCGGCGCGGATGACGGCGTGCTGCTGACCGACCGCGCCTTTGCGGGCGCCGATACGCTGGCTACCTCGTATGCGATTGCCCAAGCCATCAAAAAGATCAACGCCAAACCCGATCTGGTGCTCTTTGGCAAGCAGGCGATCGACGGCGACACGGCGCAGGTCGGCCCCGGGGTTTCGGAGTTCCTGAATTTTCCGCTGGTGACCTATGTGAAGTCGGTGCGGATCAGCGACGGCATCTTCACGGTCGAGACGCAGATGGATGAGGGCGTGGACGTGATCGAGGGCCGGATGCCTGCGGTGATGACCGTGGTGAAGGAGGCTTCCACGCCGCGCTTTGCGAGCCTGAGCGGCTGGATGGGGGCCAAGAAGGCTGCGATTCAGCGCTGGGGCGCGAAAGACGTCGGCGCGGCGCCGTCCGTGTGCGGACTCGAGGGCTCGCCGACCAAGGTCGTCAAGATTTTCGCGCCGCCCACCAAGACCGGCGGGCTGCGCATGGACGGGCGGGAGGAGCCGTCCGGGGCGGTTCAGGCGATTGTGAAGGCGTTGCAGGACAAGGGGGTTGCGTAAGCCATGGCAGACACACCGATCATCATCGATCCCGCGAAGTGCAAGGGGTGCAAGAAGTGCATCACGGCGTGCCCCTTTGACGCGCTGTACATGGAGGGCAAGCTGGCGGTGCTCAAGCCCGAGGAGTGCCGCGCGTGCAACGCCTGCGTCAAGGCCTGCCCGTTCTTCGCGATCTCATCGGCGCCCGAAACCGACACGAAGCCCAAGAACCTCAAGGAGTTTTCCGGCGTGTGGGTCTTCGCCGAGCAGCACCACGGCAAGGTTCAGGAGGTGGCCTACGAACTTCTGTCCACCGGCCGCCGTCTGGCGAACGACCGCGGCTGCGAGCTGGCTGCGGTGGTGCTGGGGCACCACGTTGCGGACTCGGCTTCGCACCTGATCGCCGCGGGAGCCGACAAAGTGTACGTCGTGGATCAGCCGGAGCTGGCGGAGTATGAGGCCAACGTCTATACGGACGCGCTTAGCCAGCTTATCGCCAAACACAAGCCCGAGGTGGTTCTGGCGGGCGCCACGGCCGTGGGCCGCGCCTTTTTCGCCAAGGCCGCGGTACGCAACCGCACGGGGCTGACCGCTGACTGCACGGCGCTGTCGATCGACAAGCAAACCTGCCTGCTGCACCAGACGCGCCCGGCGTTCGGCGGCAATATTATGGCCACGATTATGACGCCCAACCATCGGCCGCAGATGGCGACGGTGCGCCCGAAGGTTTTCAAGATGAACACGCCCGATCCCAAGCGCAAGGGCGAGACGCTGCTGGAGGCGCTCAAGCTGGTGGCGGCGGGTACCCGGATCGTGCGAACTGAGCGCAATGCCTCGTCGGTGAATATCGCGGAAGCGGAGATCATCGTCGCTGGCGGTCGCGGCCTGAAAAAGGCCGAGAATCTGGAGCAGCTCAAAAAGCTGGCCGACCTGCTGGGCGGCGTGTTGGGCGTGTCGCGCGCCTGTGTCGACGCGGGCTGGATCTCGGCTGCGCACCAGGTGGGGCAGACCGGCAAGACCGTTTGCCCGAAGATCTATCTCGCGTTCGGCATCTCCGGAGCGATCCAGCACCTCGAGGGCATGCGTGCCGCCGATACGATCATCGCGGTCAACAGCGATCCGAACGCGCCGATCTTCGGCGTTGCGGATCTGGGCATCGTCGGTGACCTTTTCGAGATCGTGCCCATGCTGATCGAGGCCTTGCAAGGACGCAAGCAGTAGGTCGTAGGGGCGAACCTGCGTGTTCGCCCCGTTATTGAAAAGACGATTTTTGGGGGAGCTGAGTTATGGCGAACACGACGAAAAAGGTGATACAGACCGATATCCTTTGCGTAGGCGCGGGAATCGCCTCGCTGTCTACGGCGCTGGCGCTGTTGCGCACGCTGAAGGCACAGGGCAGCAAGTCGCTGCCGCGCGTGATCATCATCGAGAAGAGCCGCAGCGTGGGCAACCACGTGCTCTCCGGCGCGGTGATCGACCCGAGCGGCTTCAAGGGGTTGTTGACGGACGAGGAGTTCGCCAAAATGCCGGTCGAGGCGCGCGTCGGCAAAGAGGCGTTCCACATGCTCTTCGACGCCAAGCGCGCGATGCAGATCCCGTGGGTGCCGCCGATGATGAACGCGCACGGGTATCCGGTGGGGTCGCTGACCAAGCTGACCCAGTACTTTGCGCAGCTCTGCGAAAAAGAGGGCGCCGAGGTCTATACCGGTTTCGCGGCGATTGAACTGATTGAGGACAGCAAGGGGCGCGTGACCGGCGTGCGGACCGGCGACAAGGGCGTGGACCGCGACGGCAAGCCCAAGTCGAACTACACGCCGGGCGAGGAGATCCACGCCAAGGTGGTTGTGTTGGGCGAGGGCGCGTGCGGCATCCTGACCGACAAGCTGATCGCTCGCAAAGGCCTCGTGGGGCGTCGCGAGCAATCGTATGCGGTGGGCATCAAAGAGGTCGTCGAGGTGCCGGCCAACGAGGCCCGCACCGGTGAGATCGCGCACACGTTCGGCTACCCTTCGGACTGGTCCACCTACGGCGGCGGCTTCGTGTACCACGTGTCGCCGACGCAGGTCATGATCTGCTTCGCCTATGCGCTTGACTATGCGCGGCCCGAGATGGACCCGCACCTGCTCTTCCGGAAATTCAAGGCGCACCCGGTCATGGCCGAGCATATCAAGGGCGGCAAATCGGTGGCGTATGGCGCGAAGGTGATTCCCGAGGGTGGCTACTACTCCGTCCCGAAAGTGGTCGCCGACGGCGTGCTGATCGTGGGCGACGGCGCGGGCCTGGTGGACACGCTGCGCATCAAGGGCATCCACATCGCGGCGCAGTCGGGACGCGCGGCGGCCGAGACGCT
>CAYMLQ010000305.1:0-7464 GCA_964390795.1 uncultured Lentisphaeraceae bacterium | reverse complement strand
GCCCGCTTGATATCCTGTTCCGCTTCTGGTTATATAAATAAGCATTTATTATTATTTATCGTATTATTATATCATACATGAAAGCCGCAGCGCGCATCGGCTTGCTTGTTTTAGCCGTCGTCTCGACGGCGGGAGCAGCCACCAACCGGTATCTGTTCGTCGGCCATCCGCGGGCCGTCGGCCCCGGGCAAATCGTCCAGCGGGAAGTGGAGCGGATCGATTTCTGCGAAGGAGACAACGTATTGGCCGTGGAAGTACACCAGCGTTCAGCCACGAGCAGCGACATCAGCCTAGCGGTGGAGCTGTTGGTTTCAGTGCGCAACTGATGACGGACGGCCACAGGCGTAGAAACATCCAGAGGGTAATCGGTTGGTGGCAGGGGTGTTCGAGGAGTGAGCGTTGCTGGCGAACCGGTGCCGCAAGCTCGGGAGCGGGGCAATAAAGATAGCTTCGGTAGGTAATCACCCTATTGCGATGCCGCAAGGGGCGCTTATACTGCACTGCACAAAAGGAGACCTTCTATGAAAGCTATCGTATGCTCTGGCCTGCTCGCGCTAACCCTGCTCAGTACGGCACGTGCCGCTGACACGACCCAACCGCAAGCGACCACGCTCCAGCCCCACGGGGTCGGCCATAAGGTGCTTTCGGACATGAAACCCGTAGCGGCGTGGCCGCCAGCGCGGCCGACGCCACCGTGACCGATCACGACTCGAACCTGCGGTATGCCGACACCGAGGTCGGCGCGGGGGTGCATGTCATTCTGCTCGGCGTCGAGGTCGACGTCGATCCCGCAGAAGTTTTCGATCTGGTCTTCGGACTGCTCACGATCGACTTCCGCGAAGACGATCTGTGAGGCCTTCGGTGTCCGATTCACGCTCATCGGTGAGGGAGGGGCAAGCGTCTGCTTGCCAGGACGAGCAGACGCTCGTCCCTCCCGTTCCTTCGACGCCAAACGCGCATCAGACTCGCGTACCCCGGTCACTTGCCGATTACCGTTGTCCACGCATTCCGCCCCTTGCTTTTTCGCCCGATGTGTGTAAACTAGGCTCAAAGGTTGATACAAGGAGGTTTGCATGAAGTCCGTCTTCTACGCTGGTCTGATCGTCGTAACGTTGCTCCGCGTGTCGTTAGCCGCCGAGACGCTGGCGCAGGCGGCGCCTGCCGTCCCCGCGCAAAAGCCCCCGGCTACCGTTGCTCCGGCGGCGCCCCCGACGGCGCGCCAAGGGTTTGGCCACACCTTGCTACTCTATCTGCCCAACCGGGTTTTCGACGTGCTCGATATCGTGCGTGCGCGGGTACGGCTCGGCCCAGGCATCGCCATCGGATTCCGTGTCACAAAACTGACGGATCTCTTTCTCGGCTCCTACGCATCGGTCTATCTCGGCCTGCCAGGCCCCCGGCAAGAACCGCAGCTTCCGCGGCTGGCCGGCCTAGAATCCCGCAGCGGCCTGGCCGCCAGCGTGGCCGACGCCACCGTCACCTCCTACGCCTCTGATCCGTACTATGCCGTCACGGAGATCGGCGCTGGCGTTCAGGCGATTCTCGTGGGCGCCGAAGCCGGCGTTGACCCCGCAGAAGTTTTCGACCTTGTCTTCGGCGTGCTCACGATCGATTTCCGCGGGGATGACCTGTGATCGACACCCTTCGTGCATTACGGACCAACAAGAGCAAAAAATGACTCGTTGTTCTCGTAAGTTCCGTAGAAATCGGAGTTGCAGTCCAGCCAGAGCCTGAGTCGCTCAGAGCCCAACACGCAGGCGCGCGCCACATTCTTCGACAGCAGCTTCTCGCCGTTCAGCCAGACCGTCAGGGTGTCGTCACTGCCGTGCCTACGCGCCCGACACGCACCAGGCTCGCGTCCCCCCGTCACTGACCGGATCCTCAGTACACCCACAGCGCCGCTTCCTTGATCTCGGCCTTGCCGCCACCCGCGATGATCTCGACGCCGTTCTGCTGGCCAGGGTTGAGCCACGGGGTGATGTTGAGGAAGGTCGTCTCGCCCAGCGCGTGATGATGGCGGCGGACATAGCGCCCGTTCACAAGACAGCCGGTGATACCGTGACTGGTCCGCAGGCGCAGATAGACTTGCTTACCAGCGAGATCGGCAGGCAGATCAATCCTGCGCGAGAGCAGCTTGGCGCTAAAGGGGCCAGGAAGCTGAACCGCCGGTTCAGTTACTAGATAATCTTTCGAGGGCGTCCACGCGCCGGCCAGCTCGAGCACGCGCTCGGGTCGGCGGGTGAACGCGAGCCACGTGTTGCCGCGCACGCCGCAGACCTGCCCCTCGCCCCGAATTTCCACCGCGAGCGTGTGCGTGCTGCCCGCGTAGAGCCCTGACGCCAGGTTGAGTCCGTCCCGGCCGTCGCCCGGCGTCACCTCTCGCCCGTCGAGCCAATAGCGGGCTTTCCCCGACGTCGTCCACGAGAACCACGCCTTGAGCCACAGCGCCACCTCGCCCTGCCGCCATGACGCGGGAACCTGAAAGGTCTTGCGGAACAGGACGCGGCGCGAGGGCAGCTCTTCCGGCACGGCCCAGCAGTCGAGCCGGCGCACGGGCCACGCGGCGTCGTCCGCGCCGGCCGCGGCCAGCGGCGCAGGATCATCCGCAGCGGCCTCATCCAACACCTTGTACCGCCATCCCTCCGTGAGCTCTATCGCCGCCTGCTCGCCCGTGGCAGCCGTCGCGGACCGACCGCCCACCACAGGCGCTGCCGCACCCTCGACTTCTTTCGCGCCGCGCCACCAGTTGCGCTGCAGCGCGAACCAGCCGGCCGGCGCAGACGCGATCCGCCCTTTCGGCGTCACGAAGATCTTGGTCTCTAACGGTTCCAGCCGGATGCCGCGAACGGCGGGTAGTCCGTCCGAGCCGGCAGTCAGTTCGACGGCGGCGTCCGACCCGACCTCGCGGCAGAAGGCGGGGTTCAGTCCGTCCCGGAACACGAGGCTCGTCTCCAACGCCTTGTCGGGTTTCTCGTTCCAGAGCGTCCACGTGTCGAACAGCCCGTTGTTGCTGACATAATGGCGGAATTTCACGCCCTCGGCCACGGCGGGCACGCGCTGCATTCCGGCCCACACGAAGAGCTGCCGGAAGAGCTTCTCCGTGCGATCCGGCCAGCCGTGCCAGAGCGGCTGACGGCAGAACTTGAGGCCCATGTGGACCACATAGCCCTTACCGAGCGGACGCAGGCCGATCGCGGTCGAGCCGTCCTCCCAGCGAGCCAGATCCTGGCAGTCGGGCGCAGCGGATTGGAGCTTCAGCCCGTTGGCCGAGACGTTCTTGAGGTCCCACTCGTCGGCCGTGAAAACGGTCTGGCCGGGCACGAAGGAGAACCGCCACCAGTCGGCCACTTCGTTCGGCTCGGTCGGCGTGTACTGGGTTCGGCTGATGCCCGTCACCTCGTAGCCGGAGAGGCGCGAGATCGGCCATGCGTCCTTCTGTTCCGATGTGTGGCGGCCCGTCTGGACAAACGCCACGAAGATGCCGCCCTTGCGAACCCACGCCTCGACATCCTTCACGAGGCTCTCATCCATTACCGACGTGTTCGCGCCGATGATAAGCCGGTAGGGATCGGCGGTGCCGTCGGCGAAATCGAGGTCGGTCACGCCGTCGAAGTCGTACTCGCCCGTGAACTCGCTGTTGAGCGGCCACGAGAAATAGCCGGACGCGAGGTTCACGTCGGGATTCTGTCCCCACGGGAAGCCCGTCAGATTGTCGATGCGGTCACTGAAGAGCATCGCAATCTCGGCTTTGGGCGGATGGACTTTGCCCACGGTGTCGATGAGCGGCCTGATGTGCTCGAAGTGGGCGCGGATATCCGCAGGCCAGTAGATGTTGCCGACGTGGATGAAGTAGTGGAGCGCCTGGATGCCCTCGGTGAAATAGAAGCCCATCATGCGCTTGAAGCCAGCCAGCGTGTCTGCCGGGCCGCCGGGCTCCAGCGAGAACGGCAGATCCGCGCCGCGCATCAGCATCGGCAGAAACTCGTTCCAGAACGCGCCCATGTGGCCGGTGTTGTGGAAGTGCGCCCCATACTGCTCGCAGAGTTTTTTCACGCCCGCGACGCTGGAGTCAGGTGCCATGCAGATGATCGAGCGGTCAGGATCGGCCGAGCGGATCGCCTCGATGCCGCGCCGGGCGGCGGCGATCCGCGAGGCCTGCCGCCAGTCCGCGAAATCGACCCAGCGGGCGGCCTCGCCTTCCGGCAGGTCGGGATACTGCTTGGGCGCGTGCTTCGAAAGATAGACGTGATACCCCAAGAACCCTTGCGGCACCCGGATCGCGACGGTGTTGGTGCCCGAGCGCAGGACTCCGCCCGCCTCAAACGCGCCCCAGTGCGACGTGGCGTGGCGCGTGAGGTCGTCGCCGATCACGGCGCCGTTCAGTGACGCGATGACGTGTTCCTTGAGGTGTTCGCCGGAATTAAGATCCCACACGTAGAGCCAGACCTTGCCGCCTCCACTCGTCCATGCCTCGGGAACGTCGAACGAACGGCGGAAGACAGCAGGCTTCTTCTCCAGAAACATCATGCGGTCGTTGCCGGGCGCCTGCACCACCGGCCACGCCGCATCGTTGAAGGCGGCGCCCGACCACTCGGCAGGCGTGCCGGGTTGCGGCTCATAGCCGAGCCGCCACGCTCCGGTCAGATCGAGCGCGTCAGCTCCGTAGCCGAGGAACGTCGCCAAGTCCGGCACGCGGATGTCGTCCCAGCTTTTCAACGCGCCCTTCTGATTCCAGCGCTGCGCCACGCGCGAAACACGACCGTACTTTTCCTGCAGGAACGCGCGGAAGCTGGCGTCGGCCGTCGGGCCGTATTCGAGAAAGATGTCATAGTCGCCGTGCCGCAGCTCGCCGTGCGGCTCCAGATACTCCAGCGTGCTGGGCTTCGCCGCATATCGCTCGACGATGCGGCGGACGGGGCCGAGCTGCGCGTCCTTGGCCTCGCCCGCGCACCACGAGAGGCTGCGCATGCCTGCGCTGGATGGACTCGCGACGCTGTGGTACGAACCGCAGAACTGCGGCATGAGCGCCATGCCTTCGTCGCGGTTACCGTTGAGCAGCCACGTCGGCTCGACATTCATCGTGTTGATGACGACCGGGAGGTCGCGCCGGGCGGCGGCACGCGCCGCCCAATCCCACCATAGGTCATTGTCGAGCCCCACCGCGTGATCGACGTTGGCCGTCTCCGCCCAGAAGACAAATCCCCGGCCGTTTTCCCGCTTCGCGAAATCGAATTCGCCCAGCACAGCGTAGTCCGCCCACTTGACATCCTTGCCGGGCGTCTCCCAGGGACGATAATAGAAGCGGAAGCCGTGCTGATCCCACGCATTCAGATACATCGGCACCTTGCCTTGCGGCGTCAGCTCGGCTCCGGCCAAGGTGCGCTTCAGCGCCGTCGCCCCTTCCAGCCACCCGGCCTGCGTGGCACTGGAAATAATGTAAACGACCTTGCCGCTGCGGAACCCCGAGATCACCCCCTGCTCCGGAACCGCGATGACCGGCACGGCCACGCCGCCGACCGGCAGCGTCGCATCGCTGACGCCGCCCAGCGCGTGAAGGTCGCTCACGAACTTGGCGTGGACGATCCCCGCCTTCTCCGCGCTTTCGCACCGGATCTCCAGGCGCGAGAACGCAGCGGCCGTGGTCTCCACCGCCGACACCTCGCCATACCCGCGCAACTTCCGCTCGGGCCACTCAGTGACCGCAACCGGCGCGGCCAAGGCGCTCAGTCCAAGGAGTATCAAAGGCACAGTATACCCAGAGACTCGCTTGACCCTATTTTTGAGAGACTTCGCTTTCACATTTTCACTATAGCAATTCGCCGACTCCGTTTCCATCGCTCTTCACCGACCGCAGTAGGATTACACCCCATATCTAAGACCCTCCCCATGGCCTATCATTGGGCTCGTTCAAACAGAAGTCGGCGTCTGTTCGAGACGCAAAAACGGAAAGAAGGGTATTATGGAAAACGCACGCACAAACCAGGTGACCATTGAGGAAGCTCTGAAGATTCTTGAAGAGGCGGCCACGCAGAAGAAGGACGAGCTGAAAAACGTCATGGCCGACAAGTACACGCATCTGAAAGACGTCTTCTTGGAGACGGAAAGCAGCCTCGTCAAGTCGCTGGCCGACGCCAAGCGGCAGGCGACCGAGGCGGCCGCCCGCGCCAAAGAGGTGGGCGTTGAAAAGACGAAGGAACTCGCCGACGAGGTGGACAAGAAAGTCCACAGCCATCCGTGGCCCGTCATCGGCGGAGCAGCGGTCGTCAGCTTGCTGCTCGGCTACATACTCGCACGTAACCACAAGTAACTTCATTTGGCGGACGGGCTTATGCTCAAGTACCTGCTCAAGGGAATCGTGTCGGCGATTGCAGTCAAGTTGCTGGTTAACTACCGGCATCTGTCTGTTCATCTGCTCAATGTCGAGGCCACGAAATCCTATATCCACGGCGTACGACTGGCCAGGCAGTCGTTGATCGGGATCGTGCTCATGGGACTCGTGGTCGGCCTCATCTTACTGGGAGCGATGCTCTTTCATGCGGGACTTTTCTTCCTGCTGCCTGGCAGCGTGAAAGTGAAGGCTGCCTTATGCATGCTTTTGGGGCTGGCATACGCGGTCGCGGGCGTACTTGCGCTCCGGGCGGCCGCAGATGAGCGAACGTGGATGGAGAAGTCAGGCGCCACGAAGATGCTGGAAGATGCGACCCGCCCGTCCGTTTCGGAGTGACCGACGGATAACAGATCCCGTGGACGCCTGAGGGATGGAATGACTCGCTAAAACGAGAGCAGCATCTGCCAGACGAACATCGCGCCGCTGGCATCTGCTGCCTGCCACACGCGCTGCGCCAGATCCTCGCTGCCCTGAATCGGCCCCGCCAATTCAGCCTTGTGTTCTTCCCACGAGACGCACACGCCCGGCTGGTGCCCGCTCTTAGCCCGGAAACCGGGCGTTTTCAAAATCGTATCAGGGGCGACGCGCAGCGGCTCGGGCAAAACATCGGGCGCATCGTAGCAGCCGAACTCGCGCGTCGCCTCGACCAGCGCCCGCATGTTCTCGGGCGTGGTGTCGTTCTGCATGATCGCGCTGGCGTCCATGATGTAGCCGCCTTCTTTGCCCACCGTCTCGATCAGCGTCTTCACCTCTTGGCGCACCTGCGCGGGCGTGCCGATCGCCAGCGTCACGTTGTTGACGCCGCCGCTCAGCGCGAACTTGTCGTGCAGCTTGCGGTGGGTCAGCAGCGGGGTGCCCCGGTCAATGTGGTAGACGATGCTGCGGTCCGGCAGTTCGCGGAACGCGTCGAGATGCGCGTCCCAGTTGCCCTCGGCGTAAAACATGGTCTGGTGGCCGTTGCGCCACAGCTCTTCGATCAGCGGCTTGACCGTCGGCCAGTAGTGCGACGCGAACTGGTCGGGCCGCACAAAGGGCACGCAGCCGCGGTGCATCCAGTAGCCGATCGGCAGCTGCGA
>CAYMLQ010000304.1:3407-7490 GCA_964390795.1 uncultured Lentisphaeraceae bacterium | reverse complement strand
CACCGGCGGCTGTGCGACTGGGTGATCGACCGCGTGGACGAGATGGGCCTGCTGGTCGGGCGCAACGGGGTCAAGATCCGTCCGCAGCAGCGCGAGTTCGCGCGGCTCAATCTCTCCTATACGGTGATGAGCAAGCGCAAGCTGCTGCAGCTCGTGCAGGAGCGGCGCGTAGACGGCTGGGATGACCCGCGCATGCCGACGGTGTGCGGCCTGCGCCGGCGGGGCTACACGCCCGAAGCGATCCGCGATTTCTGCGAGCGCATCGGCGTGTCGAAGTACGAGAGCCAGACCGATGTGGCGCTGCTCGAATACTGCCTGCGAGACGACCTCAACAAGCGGGCGCTGCGGCGCATGGCGGTGCTGGATCCGGTCAAGGTGGTGATCGACAACTATCCCGAAGGCCAGGTCGAATACGTGGATGCGCAGAACAATCCCGAAGACCCCTCTGCGGGCACGCGTCAGGTGCCGTTCGGGCGCGAGGTGTTCATCGAGCGCGAAGACTTCATGGAGGAGCCTTCAAAGAAGTTTTTCCGCGTCACGCCCGGCCAGGAGGTGCGCCTGCGGGCGGCCTGCCTCTTCACCTGCACGGGCATCGTCAAAGACGCGTCCGGCGCGATCACTGAGATTCACGGCACGTACGACCCGAACTCGAAAGGCGGCAACGCGGCGGACGGGCGCAAGGTCAAGGGCACGATCCACTGGGTGTCCGCGGCGCATGCGGTGCCGCTGGCGGTCCGCCTGTACGACCGGCTGTTCACCGTGCCCGACCCGATGGGCGACGAGGCCCGCGACTTTGTCGAATTTCTCAACCCCGATTCGCTCAAGACCGTGACGGCGTATGGCGAGCCCGCGCTGGTCGAGGCGCTGCCGGGCGAGACCTTCCAGTTTGAGCGCGTCGGCTACTTCTGCGCGGACACGCGCGAGTCGGCGCCGGGAAAACCGGTTTTCAACCGTACGGTCACGCTCAAGGATTCGTGGACGAAAAAATAACGCAGGGCGGGCTTCCGAGCCCGTCCTTTGAAAGGTGCACATGCAGACAGTTAAAGTGAACGGACAGGTCATTCCCGAAGAGGCGATCCAATTCGAGCTGGAGCGGCTGGTCCGTTTCTACACCGAGCACGGGATGTCGCAGGAGCAGATCCGCGGGCAGTTGAAGACCTTTGTGCAAAAAGCCGCCGAGCAGGCGGTCGGCGCCAAGCTGCTGATCGACGAGGCCAACCGGCTCGACATCGCGGTGAGCGACGCGGAGGTGGACGCGGAGATCGCAAAGATCGTGAAGCAGGTCGGCGGGCGCGAGGCGTTCGACGCGGCGCTGGCGCAGCAGAAGACCGGCTTGGCGGACTTCCGCGAGCAGGTTCGGCGCGGGCGGCGCGTGGACAAGCTGGTCGAGAAAGCGGTGGCGGGCGTCGACGAGCCGACCGAGGCGGACATCCAGCGGCACTACGCCGAGCATAAAGACGAGTATTCGGCGGGCGAGCGCGTGCTGGCGCAGCATATCCTGGTCACGCCCGACGGCGACACGCAGACCTCCAAGGACGAAGCGCGGGCCAAAATCGAGGAGGTCCGCGAGCGCGTGCTGGCCGGAAAAGAGTTTGCGGCGGAGGCGGCGGAGCACTCCATGTGCCCGAGCGGCAAGGAGGGCGGCAGCCTCGGCTGGTTCAGCCGCGGCATGATGGTGCCCGAGTTCGACCAGGCGGTCTTCTCGATGAACGTGGGCGACGTGAGCGACATCATCGAGACGCAGTTCGGCTACCACATCATTCTGAAGACGGATCACGAGGCGCCGCGCGAGGCGGACTTCGACGACGTGCGCGAGCAGATCCGCGATTTTATCCGGCACGCCCGCCGCGGCGAGGCCATGACCGTCTACGTGGACGAGCTGAAGTCCAAGGCGACGATCGAGTACGTGTGAGGACCTAGCTATGACAACGCATGAGAGTTTGTTTCAGCGGGCTTGTAAAGTGATTCCCGGCGGGGTCAACAGCCCGGTGCGGGCGTTCGCGAGCGTGGGCGGCGTGCCGGTGTATGTCGAGTCGGGCCACGGCTCGAAGATCCGTACGGCGGAGGGGAGCACCCTGACGGACTTCTGCTGCTCATGGGGCGCGATGATCCTGGGGCACGCGCACGAGGAGGTCGTGGCGGCGATCCAGGCGCAGGCGGCGCTGGGCACGACGTTCGGCATCAACACGGAGCTGGAGGTGCGCTTCGCGGAGCGGCTCTGCTCGCTGGTGCCGTGCCTCGAGCGCGTGCGGCTGGTGAACTCGGGAACCGAGGCGGTGATGACGGCGCTGCGCATCGCGCGCGGCGTGACCGGGCGCAAGCGCATCGTCAAATTTGACGGCTGCTATCACGGCCACAGCGACAGCGTGCTGGTCTCGGCGGGCAGCGGCCTGCTCACCGGCGGGATCCTGACGTCCCCCGGCATCTCGCGCCACGTGGCCAGCGACACCTTCGTCGTGCCGTACAACGACTTAAACGTGCTGAACCAACTGGTTCGCGAAAAGGGGCAGGAGATTGCCGCGATCATCGTCGAGCCGGTTGTGGGCAACATGGGGCTGGTGCTGCCTGACCCCGGGTATCTGGCCAAGCTGCGGCACATCGCTGACCGCTGCGGCGCGCTGCTGATCTTCGACGAGGTCATCACCGGCTTCCGCTTCGGGTTCTCCTCTTACGCCAAGGCGGCCGGGGTGAAGCCCGATCTGATGACGCTCGGCAAGGTCATCGGCGGAGGGTTGCCGCTGGCGGCGGTCGGCGGGGCGGCGGTGTTCATGGACGAACTCGCGCCGCGCGGCAAGATCTATCAAGCCGGCACGCTCTCGGGCAATCCGCTGGCGGTCGTGGCGGGGCTGAAGACGCTCGAGATCCTGGAGCGGGACGACCCGTATCCGCGCATGGCGCAGAGCGGGCAGCGCATGGCGGAGATCATCAACACGGCGGCCGCTTCAAAAGGCCTTCCGTTCCACTGCGCCCAGTACGGCGGCGTGTTCACGCTCTTTTTCACCAGCGCGCCGGTCAAGAATCTGGAGGACGCGCGGCGCTGCGACACGCGGGCCTATGCGCAGCACTTCCACACGCTCTTGAACCGCGGCTACTACCTGCCTCCGGCGCAGTTCGAGGTCGGCTTCATCTCCGCGGCGCACACGGCGGATGAGGTGGCGGCCTTCGCGCATGCGGTGGTGGGGTGAGGGGCGGGCAGTTAATAGTTAGTAGTTAATAGTTAGTAGTTTGGAGTTGGGAGGCTTCGGTGTTGGTCATTGAGACGGTGGCGGAGATGCAGCGGTGGGCGCAGGCGCAGCGCAAGGCGGGGCTGCGCCTCGGGCTGGTGCCTACCATGGGCTACCTGCATGCGGGGCACCTTTCGCTGGTCGAGGAGGCACGGCGTCGGAGCGACCTCGTGGTCGTGAGCATCTTTGTGAACCCGGTGCAATTCGGGCCGAATGAGGATTTCGAGAAGTACCCGCGCGACGAGGCGCGCGACTTGGCCTTGTGCCGCGAGGCGGGCGTGGCGGCGGTTTTCCTGCCGGCGCCCGCGGCCATGTATCTGCCCGACGCCAGCGTGTACGTGGTGGAGGAGCGGCTGGAGCGCGGCCTGTGCGGCGCGCGGCGCCCCGGACATTTCCGCGGCGTTTGTACGGTGGTCGCGAAGCTCTTCAACATCGCCCTGCCGGACGTGGCGGTCTTCGGTCAGAAAGATTTTCAGCAGGCGGCGGTCCTGCGGCGCATGACGCGCGACTTGAATTTCCCGGTCGAGATTGTGGTGGCGCCGATCTTGCGCGAGGCGGACGGGCTGGCGATGAGTTCGCGCAACGTGTACCTGGCCGGCGACGAGCGGCAGCGAGCGCTGGGTCTGAGCCGCGCGCTGGCGGCTGCGGTCGAGGCCGTGGCCGCGGGCACCTGCGCCGCGGACGAGGTGCGGCGGCAGATGTGCGCGGTGCTGGAGCGGCACGCGTTGACGGTCGATTATGCGGAGATCGTGGATGCCGCGACGCTGGAGCCGGTGGCCGAGGCGCGACCGGGCAACGTCGCGCTGATCGCTGCCTACTGCGGACGGACGCGGCTGATCGACAACCGGGTGCTGTAGGC
>CAYMLQ010000304.1:0-3307 GCA_964390795.1 uncultured Lentisphaeraceae bacterium | reverse complement strand
TGATCGCTGCCTACTGCGGACGGACGCGGCTGATCGACAACCGGGTGCTGTAGGCAGTGAGGAGTTAGGATTTAGGAGTTAGGAGTTGGGCCCGATGGACGCGAAAGTCGAGAAATTGCACGCGCTGCTGCGCGGGTACGGGCGGGTGGCGGTCGGATTTTCCGGCGGCGTGGACAGCACGCTGCTGGTGCGGGTCGCGCTGGACGTGCTGGGGCCGGAGAACGTGCTGGCGGTGATCGCCGACACGCCGAGCCTGCCGCGCAGCGAGTTCGCCGAGGCGCTGCTGGTGGCGGAAGGAATGGGCGCGACGTGCGTGGCGATCAATCCGGATGAGCTGAGCGATCCACACTATGTCGCGAATCCGCTGGATCGCTGCTATTACTGCAAGAGGAGCCTGTTCGGGCGCATCGCCCAGGTGGCGACCGAGAAAGGGTTCTGCGTCGTGCTCGACGGCAACAACGCGGACGATGCGGGCGACTACCGGCCTGGGCGGCGCGCGGCCGTAGAACTGGGCGTGAAGAGCCCGCTGATGGAGGCGGGGCTGACCAAGGCCGAGATCCGCGAATGGTCCGCGAGGGCGGGGCTGCCCACTGCGGAGAAGCCCGCGATGGCCTGTCTGGCGTCGCGCATCCCGTACGGCACGCCGGTGACGGTCGAGGTGCTGGCTCAGGTCGAGCGGGCCGAGACCGTGCTGCGTGAGGAGGGTTTCGTGCAGTACCGCGTGCGTCACTACGGCGAGGCCGCGCGCATCGAGGTGCCGGTCGCGGGGATGGCGCGCCTGCTGGACTCGGAACTGCGCGAGCGGGTGGTGCGAGGAGTCAGGGCGGCTGGCTACCGGTCTGTGACGTTGGATCTGCAAGGGTATCGCACGGGAAGCCTGAACGAGGGATTGAAAAAAGGTTCGGAGCCCACTTGACAGTCCCTAGGGTAATTGGATACAGTATCCCCTCTATTTGTTCCGGTTGAAGGTTTCCGGAATTGGCGAACGCCTCATCTGATGAAGGATTAAGACATGGATGCGTATGCGGTAATAGCGACCGGTGGCAAGCAGTATCGTGTGACCACGGGTGCGACACTTGAAATCGAGCTTCTCGATGCCGAAGCCGGTCAAGACATTGAGTTGGACACGGTTCTGGCTGTCTCCGACGGTAAAGAGCTGAAGATCGGGATGCCGTACGTCGAGGGCGCCAAGGTGGTACTCACGGTCGTCGGTCACAAGCGCGGCAAGAAATTGATCAGTTTCAAGAAGAAACGCCGCAAGGGTTATGCGCGTGCAGTCGGGCATCGCCAGGAGCTGACGGTAGCCGCGGTCAAGTCGATCGCTTAATCAAAGGGGCCGCTCGATCGGCTTCAGTCAAGGAGAGTGATTTATGGCAGGTGCAGCGTCTGCGAGAAATGGTCGCGACAGCAATTCCAAGCGTCTGGGCGTCAAGCGTTATGACGGTCAGGTCGTGAGCGCGGGGTCGATTTTGATCCGCCAGCGCGGAACGAGAATTCATCCCGGCGCGAATGTCGGGCAGGGGCGTGATTTCACGTTGTTTGCATTAGTGGACGGTTCCGTTAAATTTCAGAAAGACGGTGCCGTGGTCAGCATTCTTCCCGCAGTCGCGGCGAAGTGAATGTGACCGGACCCGTTCGCGAACAGTAAGTGAAGACAAGAACGTTTGTTGATCATGTGGTGGTACATGCGCGCGCCGGCAAGGGCGGCGACGGAAGCAGCAGTTTCCGTCGCGAGGCGTGTGTGCCCGAAGGTGGCCCTGACGGCGGCGATGGCGGTCGTGGGGGCCATGTCATTTTTAAGGGTTGTCGCGACGTCGACTCCTTGATCGCCCTCTATTTCGCGCCGCAGCTTTTTGCCGAACCCGGCGTTGCCGGGCGCGGGCAGAAGATGTACGGGCGGATGGGCAAGGATCTGACGGTGCTCGTGCCGTGCGGCACGGAAGTCTTCGACCGTGACACGGGTGTGCGGATGGCCGATGTCGTCGAGCACGGCGAAGAGGTCATCATCGCCAAGGGCGGCAAAGGCGGACTGGGCAATGTCCATTTCCGCACCTCCACGCATCAGGTGCCGACCGAACATACGCCGGGTGATCTTGGTGAGGAGTTCCGTCTGCGGCTGGAGCTGAAGACGATTGCGGACGCCGGGTTTCTTGGATTCCCGAACGCGGGGAAATCCTCCTTGCTCTCGTGCATCAGCGACGCGCATCCGAAAATCGCCAGCTATCCGTTCACGACGCTCAATCCGATCGTGGGAACGATCGAATATCCTGACTTTTCGCAGCTGCGGGTGGCCGACGTGCCCGGCATCATCGAGGGCGCGTCCTCCGGTGTCGGTCTCGGGATCGGTTTCCTTAAGCACATCGCGCGGTCGAGCGTGCTGGTCTATGTCATTGACATGGCGGGCACCGACAACCGTCTGCCGTGGGACGATTACAAAAACCTGCGCCGCGAGATTTCGCAGTATGACGCCGCTTTGTTGGATCGCCCGTCGCTGGTGCTTGCCAACAAGATGGACGAGATGGCGGCTGTCGAAAATTTGCCCAAGTTTATCAAGAAGACCCGCGTCAAGCCGATCCCCGTGTCGGCACTGGATCCGAACGATTCCGGCGTCGCAAGCTTTAAGCAGAGCCTCTGGGATATTCTGAAGCCTGTGGCGAAGGGCGTTTGGCAGGCAGGCTCAGCGGTTGACGCACAGGCGTCTGTGCCGGCGACGGATGGCGACTTCATCTCCGAGGAGGCGCTTAAGCGCGCACCTTTCCTCGACCTGTCGCGCAAGCTCCCGAAAAAATAGTGCGGTGACAAGCGGTATTCCGTGCCGACATGTGTGTAATCGGTTGGTGGCGGGGATCGCGAAGCGGATGCGTGTTATGCGCGAAAGCACGGGAGGGACGAGCGTCTGCTCGTCCGGGCAAGCAGACGCTTGCCCCTCCCCACCCACGCCGCACGTTCTCCAGAAACGCAACATCCTCACACCCCTGTCGATTACGACATCACCTCAGGGCCGACGCATCTAATTTTACCGCAAAAGCCGCAAGTCGGCGGTTTCACTCGGATGCCTCACCCGTGGATACACGGACGGCATACCGGTGAAACCGCCGATTGATAACAATTGATACGGTTCTGAATGTTCGTTCCGCCGCCCGTATATTCACGGGTGAGGCGGACGAGACATTCGCTCGCCTGTGTTGCGGTTTTTGCGGAAATGTTCACTTTATTAGCAGAGTGGGAGGAGTTTTAGATGCGTCGGCCCTGAGGGTGCGATTTTATTGTGTTGAAGGTTAAGCGGCCTTGTGGTGCGAGCGGTAGC
>CAYMLQ010000303.1:0-7507 GCA_964390795.1 uncultured Lentisphaeraceae bacterium | reverse complement strand
GCCGGATTATCCTTCAGGGGAATGTGGCTGAGCAGACAGCGCGGACGCGCGTCGGGCATCCCGCTCCCGGCTTTGTTCAAAGGCGCCCACGTGGCGCCACCGTCGCGGCTTTCTGCCACCAAGCCCCGGTTGGCGCCCCACTCGCCGAAACCCGCCCAGATATGCGCATCGTCGTCCTCCGCAACCGTCACGGTGAAGCAGGAGTTGTCGTAGTCTTTCGGAACCCCCTTCATGCAGCGCCGGAACGAAGCACCGCCATCGTCGGACACCAGCAGCCCGATATCGTAGAAGCCGAAAAACACGCGTCCCTTCACGCGCGGATGCGGCGCGACCGTATGCAGGCAGGTCACCTCCAGCCCGCTGCCGCTGATCTTCCCATCGGAACGATCCTGCGTGTAGCGCTGCTGCCACGTGACCCCTCCGTCCGCAGTCTTGTAGATGACGCCCGACGTGCCGAAATAGACCGTATCCGGACTCTTGAGCGAGAGCGTCAGGCAGGTGACGCTCGGCCCCCACATGTCGAGCCAGGCGTGCCTGGCGTTTCCCTTCTCGCCGAACGCGAACGCACGCGTCCAGTTCAACCCGCCGTCCGTCGTCTTGTAGACCGTCGCGTCCCACCACGTCGCCCCGCCCGCGTAGACGGTGTCGGGTTTCTGTGGATGCACCGCAAGTTCGCTCACCCACGCGCACAGCATATCGCTCGTCCCCGCTTTTCCGACCGCTTGTTGCAGGCCGTTGACGCGCGGCTGCCACGTGCGTCCACCGTCCTCGGAGCGGTACACGCCCGCCTGCCACGGCGTCTCGCCCGCCTCGCCCCTGAGCGACACATAGACGATGCGCGGATCGGACGGCGACTGCGCGAGCCGCAGGGTGCGCCGGTGCGGCGGCAGGCCATCGCTTGACGGCGTCCATGTCGCGCCGCGGTCCGCGCTCGCATAAATCCCCTTGGGCGTGGCGATCAGCATGCGGAGCGAGTCCAGCGGATGGAGCGCGAGGTCGGAGATGAGCAGATCGGCTGCGAGTTGCCCCTTTTGCACGATCTGCCGCCACGACGCGCCGCCGTTTTCGGACCTGTAGATCGCGCCCTGGCCGCCGCGCCTTTCGCGCGGCTGGCCAAGGGCGGCGTAAACGATGTCAGGATTGTGCGGATCAAGCACGACCTTGCTGACCATGGCGGAGTAGGCATACTCCTGAAGAGACGGGAAGCCCTCGCGCAGCCAGCGCCAGGTCAGCCCGCCGTCCGCGCTCTTGTACACTCCGCCCTTGCAACCCGCGTAGAGCGTTTGGGGGTTCGTCGGGTGCTCGGCCAGAGACTCGATGAAGTAGTCTTCGAACCCCGTATTGTGGATCGTGTAGGATCTGCCGCCGTTGTCCGACCGATAAAAGCCGCCCACGTCGCATCCCACGTAGAAGGTGTCGTTGCCGTGCCGGCTCGCCAGCATGGACTGAATCCAGCCGCCGCCGCCCGGCCCGACGTTCTTCCACGACACCGCCTCCCCCGAAAGCGCCGCCCCCGCCCACAGCACGCCCAACCCGATCACGCGCATGACCCGTTGCGCGTTCTTGTCGATAACGTTACTGTTCGACATTCGATGTTCTGCGTTCGACGTTCTCATGTCACCTTCGTTCATTCCAGTTCCCCAATCAACACCCATCGCCCATTCTTCCGTACAATCAGTCAGTCTGTTTCCAGTTACGCATAATCTCCTGCCATGCGCAACTCAATAAATAGCAAACCCTTAACTTGATATCGCTGCCGATCGTGCGCTAAGCTATAAAATATGTTGTTGCTAAAGGAAGATCTGTGACGAATTTGACTGAACAGGCACCGGAAACATGAAGAGTATGCCTCCATGCGTATCCTGCGCACCACGGATAGGAATACCCCGTGCGCTGGGGCACTATCTCTATCCTGAGCTTTGGGAAACCTTTCTGACTGAGATCGGCCTGCAGGTTGTCCTGTCCGCGCCCACCACCCGGAAGACGATCGAGCAGGCCGGACTGCTGTCCGAGACCGAGCACTGCCTGCCCTTCAAACTGTTCGACGCGCACCTCGCCGAACTGGTGGGGCACGTCGACCTGATCCTGATTCCGCGCATCCTCTCCACGCGCCGCGGACACATCGCCTGCCCCAAGCTCGGGGTGCTGCCGGACAGCGCCCGCGCCCAGTTCCCGAAAGAGGTCAGGATTCTCACGGTAGATATCGACGAGCGGCGCGTGCCGCTGGCCGACTCCTTGGCGCGCGTGGGACGCCTGCTGAAGGTGGCTGAGGCCACGGTCAAGGTTGCGAGTGCGCGCGCGCTGGCGGCCTTGCGCCATGCCCAAACCAGGAAGTGCTCTGATCCGAAGTCTGGTGCGCTGCGCTTTCTGGTGATCGGCCACCCCTATAATCTCCACGACCCGTTTCTGTCCGAGCTGATTCTGCGCAAACTCGCAGCGCTCGACGTCAGCGCGGAGACGGTGTCGTTCGCCTGTCAGGACCTTGAGCCGGAGCCCATCAAGTGGGACATGTGCAGCGTCATGTACGACCAGTTGCGCCGGCTCGCACCCGGAGCGTGGGCCGGGGTTGTCCAGCTCAGTTCGTTCAACTGCGGCTGCGACTCCATCGTCAGCGTCCTGTTCCGAGAATTGTTGAACGAAAAGAAGATTCCGTGCATGACGCTGGTACTCGACGAACACGCCGGACAGGCGGGCGTTGACACGCGGCTGGAAGCGTTTGTGGATTCAATTAGGGAGCAACATGCCGTCTCTCGCCATTGAGCCCTGGGGAAACTATTCGCTGGCGCTGGCGGCCTCGGTGGAGTGCCTAGGCGTCACGCCCTGGACCCGCACCTGCGTGACGCCGGAAATCTTGCAGTTGGGCGTCGAGGCTGCTCCGGAGTTCAGCTGCATTTCCTTTAAAGCCTCGACCGGCCATTTCATCAAAGCCGCCATGGAGGGCGTGGAGTATGGCGTCATGGTGAACAGCCAGGGAACGTGCCGCCTGCGCTACTACCGCATGCTGCAGCAGAAGCTGCTCAAAGAGCGCGGCTTCAACCTGTTCATCTTCGGCCTCGGCTACGACGGGTTCAAGCCGCCGCTGATCCGGCATTTCGACCCGCCGCTGACCTCCTTCCTGCGGTGCTGTTTCAGGGCTCGGCTGAAGACGGTCACCATCGACGATCTGGAGGTGGCGGCCTGGACCAGTCGGGCGGTTGAGCTGACCCCCGGAGACACCACGCGCGTGATGAACGCCTGCCTGAAAGACTTGGATGGGGCGCGGACGCTGCCAGAGATCCGGGCGTTTCGGCGCTCCATCAACGACCGGTTCCGCCACATTCCGGTGAACGCCGACCGGCGTCCGTTGAAGGTCGGCCTCGTTGGTGAAGCCACGGTGCTGCGGGACCGCTGCATCAACCACGATCTTGAGGAAACGCTAGGCGGGCTGGGCGTGGAGGTGCGGAACTTCTTTCTGCTCGGAGTTGAGATGGGCAATGTTTTCCACATCGGGTTCTGGAGCAAAAACAGCCGTAGCGCCATGAGGAAACTGGCTCGGCCCTATCTCGCGACGCCCGTGGGCGGGCATGCGATCGATTCCGTCGCCCACACCATCCGGTGCGCGCAGGAGGGCTACGATGGCGTCATTCACGTGGCTCCGTCTGGCTGCATGCCGGAGATCAGCATCCGTCCCATTCTGCGCAGGATCAGCAAGGATATGGGGATTCCTGTCTACGAGTGCTCGTTCGACGAGCATACGAGCCATGTGGGCATGGTGACACGCCTGGAGGCGTTTGTGGACGTGCTGTACGAGCGGAGAAAGAAAACCGGCCTGCGGTAAAGGTTGCGCCATGAAGAAACAAGCCTATCTGGGGATCGACGTGGGGTCGATCAGCACCAATCTGGTGGTGATCGACACCCGGCGCGAGGTTCTGTTTGAAACCTACGCGCGCGTGGGCGGAAACCCCATCGCATCCGTCCAGCAGTCCCTTCTCGCCGCGAAAGCGGCGCTGGGAGACGGCGTGGAGATTGCCGGCGTCGGCGCCACAGGCAGCGGCCGGCACCTGACCGGTGCGGTCGCCGGAGCAGATGTTATCAAGAACGAAATAACGGCCCACGCCCGGGCCGCCATCCACCTGCATCCCGATGTTCAGACCATCTTTGAAATCGGCGGGCAGGACAGCAAGGTGACCCTTGTCCGGAACGGCGTGGTCGTGGATTTTGCGATGAACCTCGTCTGCGCCGCAGGCACCGGCAGCTTCCTCGACTCCCAGGCGCTCAGACTGGGCATCACGGTGCCGGAGTTGAGTGAACGGGCGATGCTCTCGTTATCTCCCACCAGCATCTCAGGTCGCTGTACGGTCTTCGCGGAGTCCGACATGATCCACAAACAGCAGACCGGCCACCGGCAGGAGGACATTCTGATGGGCCTGTGTCAGGCCATGGCGCGCAACTTTCTCAGCAACGTCTGCGCCGGCAAAGAGCTTCTGCCGCCGCTCGTTTTTCAGGGCGGCGTGAGCGCCAATCTGGGGATCCGCCGGGCCTTTAAAGAGATCCTCAAGATCGACCCGCTGATTCCGCGGCACCACATGGTCATGGGCGCTTACGGTGCGGCGCTGATCGCCGCGCGGGCGGAGATCGGAAAAACCCGCTTCCGCGGCTACGAGGTCTGCCAGCGCCCCATCGTCACGCAAAGCTTCGGGTGCAAGGACTGCCCCAATCTCTGCGAAATCATCGAGCTCCTTGACGACGGCGCACTCATCAGCCGCAGCGGAGGCCGCTGCCGCAAGTGGGACGCGGCATGCCCTCAGAATTCACACCCATCCACGTAGACGCGGTGGGCGGAAGTGTCCGCAGCCGATCCGCGCTCTGGCCCCCGCTGCGGAGGCCACGCAGCAAGCCATGCGCGTCCCGCACATTGCCACGCCCAGTGAGCGGCAAATCCGTCAGTGCGCTTCAATGATCTTTTTACGTTTCGCCTGAAATTCAGCCTCGGTAATCAGGCCGCTGCGTTTCAGTTCCTCGATTTCTGCCAATTGCGCTGTGAGGCTGGGCGTATGGGCACTGGCCTCGCTCACTGCGGCAGACGGCTGTGTTGACACAATGACCGGAGACCGTCGCAAACACTCGCCCACAAAGCCTCGAAAGTCAGGCGACATCTTCTCGTACAGCACCGGCAGTTGGCGGGGATAACGATGCGGGGCCGAATAGAACGATTCGTTAAAAGGCACGACCGCTTCAAATGTACGCCGCCCCAGTTCCGCCCCATTAGGTGCAAACACGACCGCCTCATACGCGAGGTTCGCGCGGCCATACGAAACGGGGAGCCCTATCAGCCAGAGATAAGAACCCATGACCGAACAGCAATACGTCGTGAAATTACGATGCCATACCCCCTCTTTCAGGGTGAGTTCAATGCGAGTCACGTCCGATCCGGATCGTTGCGCCCCGCCAAGCGGATCATAGCTGACTGAACGCGCCAAGCCAGAAGCCATCAGATCCTTGACGACCGTTTGTGCCAGATCCTCCTTAAAATCGTAATTGATCATCGCACAGTTTGAAAAATATCGCTCGGGGGTGATCGTTTGCGGCCCATACGGAACCAAAGGAATTAAGGCGATGAGGCCGATTCCGATATTTGACCGCCCATCATCCGGGCGTCCCTCCTGAGCCTTACTGACATGCAAAGCCTGAACCTGTGGCTTAACCGTTCCGGCAGGCGGGGCGAACCGAACGCTGCTTGACAACATGCCCGGCTGAGTCACGCAACCAGTCGACAACAGCACAACCGTGAAGGCATTCACCGCCCCGAAGGCGGCAATAACACGCAGTCCCAAATGGCGGGGGGCGGGTGACTCCGCCTGACTCGTCTTGTTAATCAGCGTCAAAGCATCCTCCTTACATTCGGTATCTCCGGCAATCTGGTATCCGGCCCTGCGCCCGCTTAAAGCCCCAACGCTTTCTTACGCGCCGCCTCAAACTCCGTATCTGACAACAGCCCCTTCTTATGCGCTTCAACCAGTTCATCCAATTTCTGCTTGAGCGTCTGTGTGGGCTGAGCCAGCGGCAGGTGAGTCACACTCTTTGCCGGGTAGGAGGTGGCCGTCATGATGGTGCTAAACTTGAATCCGATGAACACAAACTTCCAAGAGTCTTGGACTTTGATGTCAGTCAGATACTCGAACGGCGCCTCATCCTTCATTCGCTCATATGCGCGGGACTGTCTGCTGTTGACTCCGATCGGAATCACCTCAAACAATAGAAGGCTTGACGCTTTGCCGATGACCTTGTGCCCACGAGCCAGGTCAAGTTTCTCCATCGGCGCATCGGCGAAATGCACGGGAGTACCCACGCACCCCGCTCCGACCAATGCTAGGAGCACGGCTCCGATCATGATATTTGCACTCACTTGACAGCCTCCCCCGTGATGGTCACGCAACGTATCGTGCCCAAATAATACCAGTACCAGTTCTCATGGATCGTTACGTCCATCAATGCCTTAGCGCCTGGTGCCTGCTCTAAAGCGGCTCGGTAGGCACGCTCCGTCCGCGTGTTCTCACGAATCGGGATAAATGCCAAGAATAATGCACCCCTCGCATGTCCCTCGACCCGCCCAAGCTTCTGAGGATTTGCTGGCGGCTTCACAACAACCATGGTACCGACCGAAGAACAGCCGGACACCACCCCGATCAGCACTACCCCCGCGCAAAGGCTCGCCACCGGCCTTATAAAAGTCTTCATGCTACACCCCTCTCACTCTCAATTAGAATATTTATAAGTTAACACACTCCGTCTTCCGGGCTCAAGAGCATATTCGCATATTTTACAATATAAACGGGCGCAGGTCGCAACCTGTCGCGACCTGCGCCCGAAGAGCTAAACCGTCCATACCCGAACGCGCCTATTTGTCGCTCAGCGCCGCCACGCCGGGCAGCTCTTTGCCTTCGAGGAACTCGAGGGACGCGCCGCCGCCGGTGGAGATGTGGGTCATCTTGTCGGCCAGGCCGCTCTTGTTGACCGCGCTGACGCTGTCGCCGCCCCCGATGATCGAGACCGCACCGCTCTCGGCCACGGCCTTGCACACGCCCGTCGTGCCGCCCGCGAACTTCGGCATCTCGAAGCAGCCCATGGGCCCGTTCCACACGACCGTCTTCGCGCCCTTGATGGCCGCCGCGTAGAGCTCCGTTGTCTTGGGGCCGATGTCGAGCGCCATCCAGCCCTCCGGGATGTCGTTGCCGACCACCTGCGTGTTGGCGTCGTTGGAGAAGGCGTCGGCCGCGACGTTGTCGACCGGCAGCAGGAGCGTCTTGCCGTTGGCCTTAGCCTTGGCGATCATCTGGTTCGCATACTCGAGCTGGTCGAGCTCGCACAGCGACTTGCCGACGTTGTGACCCATCGCCTTAAGAAACGTGTAGGCCATGCCGCCGCCGATGATCAGCGTGTCGGTCTTGTCGAGGAGGTTGTTCACCACCGCGAGCTTGTCCGAGACCTTGGCGCCGCCGAGGATCGCGACGAACGGGCGGGTCGGCTT
>CAYMLQ010000302.1:0-7569 GCA_964390795.1 uncultured Lentisphaeraceae bacterium | reverse complement strand
GCGTCCTGTGCAGCTGGTACGCTCACCGTCGGGAATTTATCGTAATTCGTCTTCATCCATTTCCTTGTAGAACCGCTGCTGCCGCACTCACCAAACGACCGTCTGTTATGTCAATAATGTTACGCCTAAATTCGCTGGACGTCATTATTGGTTTTAGAATATCATTATATCGTTTTTGGAACACAACTTATGCCAAACCGCCACATGCTTCACCGGAAACCGGTGGTCGCCCTGGTCATGGACCGCTATTCGAGCGTGATCCATCGGACCGTCGTGGACTATGCCGCGCAGGTCGGCTGGGCGCTGGACGCCACGATGGCCGTTGCCGCGGAACGTTATCCGGTTCCTCACGCGGACGCGATCCTGGCCGTCTACGTCATCAGCGACCGGACCCGCGAATGGCTCGCCGCACACGCGCTCATTCCCACCATTCACGTCTGGCTATCCGAGGCGGATATCCGCAGCGGCTGGTCCGGTGTCGCCGAAGACGGCGCGGCGGTCGGCCGTCTTGTCGCCGAGCACTTCAATGGCCTGGGCTTTGAGCACTTCGCTTTCTACCAGCGTTTACGCGGACCGCGTTCCGACCTGCGGAAAGAGGCCTTCTTGCAGACGTTGACAGAACTTGGACACACCGGCTACGACCTCATTGCCGAAAAGCGGCCCAAGGCAACCGAGCCCATCAAATGGCTCTCGGATCAATTGAGGAAGCTTCCCAAACCGCTGGCCCTGTTCGTGCAGGATGATCTTCGCGGCACGGAGTCCGTCTACGCCTGCCAGAACGCCGCTTTGAGCATCCCTGACGATGTGGCGGTCGTCGGTGTCGGCAACGACGAGCTGATGTCACACAGCAGCGGCATTCCGCTCTCCTCGGTCGATATCCGCGTCGAACACATGGCCCGGCAGGCGTGCGAGATGCTTGCGCAAAGACTGGAGCGTCCGACCGGCACGCAGCAGGTCGAGCGGATCGCACCGTCCGGAATCGTGCCGCGCCTCAGTTCCGACGCCCGCGCCGTGGCCTCGCCCGTCGTGGCCCGTGCGCTCCGTCACATCCGCGACCACCTGGCCGAAGGGCTGGAGCCCGAAAATGTCGCCGTCAAACTGGGTTGTTCGCGTCGCTGGCTGGATCTTGAGTTCACCCGCACCCTCGGCCATCCCTGCGCGACCGAGATCACGCGCCAACGCATCACCCGCGCCATCCAACTGCTCCAGGATACCGACGACACGGTTGAAACCGTCGCCAGCGCCGTCGGCCTTTTCCACATGCCCCGCTTTTTCCGCCTGTTCAAGCGCCAAACCGGCATGACCCCGGCCCACTACCGGACGGCCAACCAGTCCTAATCACTCTCGCGCCTCGCGTTTCATCCAACAGTCAGCCGCCATTGCCCTCCGCCCTCTGGCCTCTGCTCTTCCCCTCCTCCTTCACGTGCCGCGAGCAAAGCGAATCAGCCCTCCCATTACCCAATCCCCAACTTCTTCTGCATCTGCTCAAGCGGCACGCCTTTGGTTTCAGGCACCATGAACTTCACCCATGCAAGTTGCAGCATCATCATTCCGCAGAAGAAAAGGAAGACGTAGCCAGGGGCGAAGGCAGTCACCATCGAGGGGAAGAAGGAGGTCAGTAGCGCTGCAAAGATCCAGTGGGTGAAGCTGCCCAGCGACTGGCCTTCAGCCCGGTGACGATTCGGGAATATTTCCGAGATGAAAACCCAGATCACCGCACCCTGGCCCACCGCGTGCGCGGCGATGAAAGCGAAGATGCAGAGCGGAACAATGGCCATGCGCCCCGTGAAGAACGCCCAGGCGCAGAGTCCGAGCGAGGCGATGTAGCCAAACGAGCCGATGGTCAGCAACTGCTTCCGCCCAAGCCGATCGATCAGCCAGAGGCCGACAAACGTGAAGATGAGATTGGTCACCCCGATGCCGACCGATTGCAACAGCGCGGCTTTGGCACCAAGCCCTGTGAGTTCGAAGATGCGCGGCGCAAAGTAGAGAATCGCGTTGATGCCCGAGAGCTGGTTGAAGAAGGCGATGAGGATCGCCAGCATGATCGGGATTTGCAGTTGCTTACTCCAGAACCCGCCGGCACTGGCCTTCTCTTGAGAAGCCGCCGCAATTTCGGAAACCTTCGCCTCGATCTCGGCTGCGGACGCTTCAGGCTGGATATACCCGAGGACACGGATCGCAGCAGCCCGGTCGCCTTTGCGGCCGATCAGCCAGCGCGGACTCTCAGGAATGGCCAGACAGGCGAGCGTGTAGATAATCGAAGGTGCCGCCATAACGCCCAGCATCCAGCGCCACGCGTTTTCGCCGATGCGGGCAAGCAGGTAGTTCGACAGGAAGGCGACGAGGATGCCGAAGACGATGTTGAACTGGAACATGCCCGCCAGCCGCCCGCGATGCGCAGGGGGCGCGATCTCCGCTATGTACAGAGGGGATGCGACGGTGGAGATGCCAATGGCAATGCCGCCAAGGAAACGCGCCGTCATAAACGAGTAGACCTCGTTGGCGACTGCAGACCATAGCGAACCCACAAGGAACAGCGCACCGATGCAAAGCAGCGTCTTCCTGCGGCCGAACCTGTCCGTGGGCCAACTGCCGACAAGCGACCCGACCACGGTTCCCCACAGCGCGGCACCCATGGCCAGCCCATGCATAGCGGGGCTCAGCCCCCAAAGCGTCTGAATCGTCTTCTCCGCTCCCGAAATCACCACCGTGTCAAATCCGAACAGGAATCCGCCCAGCGCCGCAATCACCGCACACATCACCACTTTTTTGCTCATCACCACGCACTCTTTCCATATGGGCCTCTCGGCCCGCCCCTACTGCCACGGCCTACTGCCCGTCTTCCTCCGGCACTGCGCCGCGACACGAAGCCACCCACGCGCCGCGCCGGTTGCCCGCCTCTGCGGCCTCGGCAACTGTCGCACCTGCCAACCACGCCGCCAAAAATGCAGCCGAGAAGGCGTCACCCGCCCCTACCGCATCCGCGACCTCCACCTTCACGCCGGAACATCGCGCCACTTCCTTATCGCGCTCGCAAACAAGGCATCCGTCCGCACCCAACGTCACGATCACCGCCCGCACAGAATGTCGGGCCAGCACCGCCCGAGCGAACGCCTCTGGCGCACAGGCTCCGTTGAACAGCAGTCCGCCAAGCACCCGCGCCTCATCATCGTTCACCTTGACCAGGGTGGCCCGCGCCAGTCCGGCCTCGACCAGCGGCCCCGACCAGTACGACTGCCGCAGATTTACGTCGTAAAACACAATCGCGTCACGGAAAACATCCAGCAGCAGCCCGAGCGTCCGCCGCGACACCTCGCTGCGCTGGGCCAGCGTGCCGAAACAGAACGCACGCGGCCGCGCGGCCGTCAACTCCTTAAAAGAGGCGGCGGATAGTTCGACGAAATCCCAGGCTACGCCCTCGTGGATCGCATAACTCGGCTGGCCGTTCGACAACGTGACCGTCACAGTTCCCGTCGGATGCTGTTTATCCGTTGTCATCCAGCGTGCATCCACGTGCAAACGCGCCATTTCGGTCAAGGCCGCGTGCCCGAGTTGGTCGTCGCCGACACGCGACACCGTCGCCGCACG
Organism: uncultured Lentisphaeraceae bacterium; assembly: GCA_964390795.1. Classification (GTDB taxonomy): domain Bacteria; phylum Verrucomicrobiota; class Kiritimatiellia; order RFP12; family UBA1067; genus CAYMLQ01. The sequence goes on along the minus strand of CAYMLQ010000302.1, from coordinate 3,978 downwards.
CAGCCCGCAGCGTGCCGCATGCGCCGCCAGATTGAACGGCGCACCGCCGATGTGCGCGGTTCCGTCGATCACATCCCACAACATTTCGCCGAACGCCACCAGATCAAGCATCGTCTCTATCCTTTTCAAATGTCGCGCACGCGGATGGGGTTCTTTCGCTCCAGGTCGATCGACATGCTCGTGAAGCGCCACGTGTCCGCAAGGAACGGGACAAGCGTCAGGCAGTCGTTGCCCTCGCCGCAGAAGCCGTAGGTGTCGCCGTCCAGCAGGAGTGCGCCCCGGGCACCGCCGCAATGATTAAACTCGTCCGCCACTGCATGTTGACTCTTCCTTGCTAAACGGCACCAGCCGATGCGTTGAATGAAGCGCTCACCAGCTGTTGGTCGGGCTGATATCCCAAGCATTCAACGACCTTACTTTAACGCTGCCGCCGCGGGCAAACAGCGTAATCCCGAGGCTGTCCGGACGCGACGGGTAGATGCGCTGGGTGATGCACTGGCGCCCGTTGGCAAACACCTCCAGAACCGAGCGATCCAAGTAGATGCGCAGCTTGAGCGGCTCACCCGGCTTGAGCGTAAAGGGCGCGACCTGCTCCTTCGCGAAGCAATCAGCCTCCGCAATCTTCAGCGTTTCCTTTGCGAATTGCGGCGAGCACCAGGAGTATTTCACTGACGGGTCAAGCGTGGATTTCTCCAGCTCGATCTTGAGCGCGTCTTTCAGCGGCACACACGTGATGGCCGTTTGCTCGGCGCCGTCCGGCGAACAACGCACCTTAATCCCGAACTCCTTGGCGTCGCCGGGCTCGATTTCTACAGCCAGCTCAAGACAATCACCCTTGATATCATCCAGTTTCAACTCGCTGTCTGCAGTTACCGTCAGGTCAGCCTTCTGTCGCGGATTGAACCGCAGCGTTTCCAGCTCCTGCGCCGGCTCTATCCGCAAGCTCTTGTCTTCGGCAAGGGAGAAGACGCGCGGCAACGTTGCCACGGAGGCCCACCCGTTTGTCGCCGGGCGCGCTTCCATGATCCACCCCCAGAAAATGCGGCGCCCCTTGTCATCGAGCAACGTCTCGGGCGCGCACACCGACCCGCCCGGCCAGCTCATATAACCGTGTGATTCGGGAAGGAACTTTTCGTTCTCTTTATCCCAGCGGCCGATGTAATACTGGAGGTGGTTCCACGGGCGATGCACGTGTGAAATGAGCATGTGCTTGTCGCCCAGCGGATAGAAATCCGGGCACGCGCAGTCCTCGTATTCCTGCGTCCACTTCCGGTCGGATTTGTAAAACGGGCCGCGGTACTCCCACTTGACCAGATCCTTCGAGCGGAACAGACTGCTGGAATCGCCTTCATAACCCGGCGTTTTGTTTTTGTTGCCTACCAGCGCGTAATAGTTATCGCCGTCCTTCCAGGCGCACGGATCAAATACAGAGACTTCCGGCGGGGCATTTGTGGAAGGAATCACCGGATTGGCGGGACTCGGCTTCCAGCGGATCAGCTCATCATCCTCCGCCGTGTAGATGCAGGTGCCTTGCCTGGGTATATGCACGATAATGGTCGGCACGGGCGCGTCATTGATCATGTCCCCGCTGTAAATCCCGTTCGGCATGCTGCCGTCAAACGTAGGTATGATCGCAGGCGGGTGATGGATCCAATTCACCAGATCTTTGCTGGAAGCATGCAGCCACACCTCACGGGCATTGGCTGTATCCTTGCCGCTGAGAATGGTGTCCCGGTCCGGCGCGAGCCGCCCCAGGAAAAAGACATGGTAGCGTCCTTTCCAGAAGATGGTTCCGTTGATGTCATTCCAGAACCCGTCCGGCGGCATCAGGTGGTAGCGCGGCCGCTGCGGATCGTTCCAGAGTCTCTGCCGTAGTTCGCGGGCACCGCGGAGCTGGTCATTCAGCGTCAGGCCCTCGCGGCCGATCTGCGCTTCAATGTTTTTGGCGAGTTCTTGGCGTCTTTCCTTCATCAACTTCTCGCCACCGCTGAGCGCAACAATCTCATCGTCGGAAAGCGCGCGCGACCAGAGAGCGGCATGGTCCACCTGGCCCTGTGGCATCGCCTTGCCGATGACCACCGGAGCCGTGTTGCCCTTCCGCAAGGCGCCAGCCATCGGCGACCGCCCCTGCTTCAGGCCGTTCACAAAAAATTCTACCTCGCGCCCGTCGTAGCGCACGATCAGATCGTACCACCCGGAGCCTTTGAGCGAGCCCTGGTTTATCTGCCCAGAAAGACCGGCCCTCCCTTCCACGCCGAATTCACAGCCGATCCTATCCGCATTCACAAAGATATTATAAACCAGCACGTCATGTCCGCCGTGTTTACAAAGCAACTCGCCGGGCAACCATTTGCCCGAAGGATTCTTCAACCGTATCAGCAGAGTCATGGCTTCGCTGGCAAGGTTCAGTCGGCCCTCAGCCCCCTGCCCGGCATCCAGCCAGCCGCCATTGAATTCCGCAACTTTGCCATCTCCCCCGCGTGCAAGCGACTCGTCCCGCTCTGCCCCTTGCAGCTCAATGCCGACCTTGACCTCTTTGTTGGCTTTAAGGGGACTCTTACCGTCCGCAGAGTTCAAGCCTCCCAGGTGCCACACAGCCACGGCGTCCGAGAAAACAGTCTTCGCGTCACTTGCGGCCAGCAGGTTGATGCCGGACATCAGCCCCGACACGCACAGCACGGCCACACTCTTCCGCCTATTCACGTTCTTCCTTAAAGCGCTCATATGACTCCCCTTTTTCGAAATGACGAGGCTCATGCAAAACCTACCACGCCCGGAGGTCGCGGGCCACCGAGGTAGCGCGGGCTCTCCGAGCACGCTCTCCGCGACAGGGGTTTTACAAGAGCCAATCAAGCTGATCCTATTCATGACGCCAACAAGATTTCAGCTTGTAGGCTTTCAGCGACAAGCCCTTGGCTTTCCCGCCTTTTTCCTCCGCCGACACCGCGAGGTCGTCTGCCTTCGGAACAAACGGGAACGGGACATAGGTCAGCCCGTCGCTGGCAAACACTTCCAGCACGGTCTTGTCAACATACACCGTCATGTTCTGCTTCCCGTCGACCAGCGGGGCCGGCATGCGGTGGCCATTCACAACGATCTCCTGCTTCTTGACATCATACGTGATTTTCGCGCCGCGAATCGTCAGCTCTACGGCCTCGGCGTCGCCCGGCTCGAATCCGGCACGCACTTCCATCAGCTCGGCCTTGAAATCCGCCAGCGCCGCTCCCTGGTCAGGCCCGTCCCGCAGCGACTCCAGCTCCTTCACAGGGGTCCACGTCAGGCGCGGGCCTTCTGCGGTCTGGCGGAGATTAAGTTCGTTCGGCAGGGACATCGCCTGGTTGAACGGCATGCCCGGCGTCGCAGTCTGCAACCAGCCGATCTGGACCGTGCGGCCCTTGGGTTCATTGCTGAACGTTTGAGCAGCGTAGAAGGCGCGACCGCGGTGTCCCTTTAGCTTGGGTGTCTCAGGGGTGAAGGTCTTGCCGTCGAACTGGCCGACCATGTAGTCGCTATTGGCTGCGGTCACAACCCAGTATTTCTTGTCGCCCACGGGCAGTTCAAACAGATCCGCGCACTCAAAGAAATCTTTGATTCGGCTCTGGAAGGCCCACGTCTTCATGTCCGTTGACGTGTAGAAGGCGACATACTGGCCTTTCTCAAATTCATCGTAGACCGCAATGACCCAATGCTTGCCCGGCGCGTACCAGCGCGGGAGCGGGTCGCGTCCGCCGTGTTTGATGATCGGGTTGCCTTCATATTCCTGGAACGTGCGGCCCCTGTCATTCGAATACACAATGCACTCGCCGCGGCCCGTGCTGGTGTAGGTGGCCACGATCAGCGAATTGGTCCCTTTCTTCCACCCGCTGGTGTTGTCTTTGTCGATAACCGCGCCGCCGCTGAAAGCCCAGTCCCCGAACTTGGGAGGATAGAGGGTGATCGGCAGCTCCTCCCAGTGAACCATGTCCTTGCTGACGGCAT
>CAYMLQ010000301.1:0-7607 GCA_964390795.1 uncultured Lentisphaeraceae bacterium | reverse complement strand
GCGTAAGAGGTGCCGATCAGCGTGCCGTTGGAGATCGCGCCGGAACTCATCGTGACCACGCCGTTGCTTACCGCGTCGAACCCGCCGAGGTCATAGACGCCTCCGGACACCGTCACCGCGCCGGCATTCAGCGCCGCCGCCTGAGTGCCCAGCGCGAGCGTGCCGCTGGGGATCACCGTGCCGCCGCTGTACGTGTTCGCGCCGCGCAGAATCGTCTTGCCCGTCTTGTTGGTCAGCGAGGCTGCTCCCGCCAGATTGGCAGATGCCGTCCCGCCCGAGAAGACAAACGCCGTGCCCGTCAGCGTGCCGTTGGAGATGACACCGGAACCCATTGAAATCAGTCCGTTGGTCACGGCGTCGAGCCCGCCGAGGTCGTAGATGCCCCCGTTCACCGCCACCGTGCCTGCATTGGTCGCCGCCGCCTGCGCGCCGAGCGTGAGCGTGCCGCCGCCGTTGATCACCGTGCCGCCGCTGTACGTATTCGCACCCGACAGCACCAGCGACCCTGACCCGACGCTGACCAGGCGGGGCCCCTCGATCGCCCCTGTCATGGCCAGCGCGCCTTCGCCCAGCTTCACCAGGTCGTTGCTCAGCACGGTCGACACGGCGATGACGTGCGCCCCGGTCACCGTGTTGAACACGCCCGCGCCCCCCACATCCGTCCAGACCGTCAGCGCGTTCGGCCCCTCCAGCGTGTAGGCGTTGATACCTTCAAACTGGAGATGGCCGACCTTCACCGCCGCGTCGAGTTGGAGCGCGGTCGGACTGGCCTGGGTGGGGAACACGGCTTGCGCGTTTTGCCCGTCAGGCGAACCCACGGACCAGGTCGCATCCGACCAGTTCCCGCTGCCGCCCGTCCACTGGTTGGTCAGCGCCAGCAACTCCGTGGTGAAGCCATACAGGTGCATGCTCGCGTTGACGGCCGACACGAACCTGACCCAGTCGTTGGAGCCCGTGGCCGTGAAGGTGTAGCGCAGCAGGTTGGCATTGGTCGTCCCGCCCATATTCTGGTCATACACCGTAGCGGCCCCGGAGGACGACATGACGTTCTGTATCCGGTTGCCCGCAGTGTCCCAAGCCTTATTGTACAAGGTCAACATGTACGTTTGCCCGGCCACCAAGTTGCTGAGCGTCAGCGTCTCGGTCTGGCCCGGCCCCGCCAAGCCGTTGTAGTTGAACGTGTTCAACAGGCTATTCAGCTCGGAGTCCGCGCCGATGACAGTTCCTCCGGTCGTGAAAATGTTCCAGCCCGACATGCCGAAGGAGCCAGCCACGCCCGTGAAATTGGTCACCCCTGTGAAACCGACGCCGTTGATGGTAAGGTTGGTCCCCCGGATGTTGTACGCGTGCGTATACGCCTTTGCGGCGCTCAGCCCGACGCTCGTGTCCAAGTTACCGCTGCCCAGCGGGCCAGACTGCGAAAACGCGCCGCCGCCGATTGCCGGGCGCGCTGCGCTCATCGCTAAAACGACCGCCAGAAGCGGTGACCACACACACGTCATTGTTCTCTTGTTCATGTTTTGATCTCCGGTTAATTTGCCCTGATGCTTTCCAAAAAAACGCTCTGGCGCTCACTCGTAGAAGCCCGCCTCGTAGGCCGCATCGTACATGGCGACAATGTTCGCGGGAGGAACGCCACCCTGAATGTTGTGGATGTTGTTGAAGACGTAGCCGCCGCCCTGCTTGAGGATGCCGACGTTGTGCCGCACATCTGCGGCGACCTCCTCCGGCGTGCCGCGCGGCAGCACCTGCTGCGAATCGCAGCCGCCGCCCCAAAACGTCAGCCGGTTACCGAACCGACGTTTCAGTTCCAACGGATCCATGTTGCTGGCGTTGATCTGAACGGGGTTCAGAATATCGATGCCGTTGTCGAGCAAGTCGGGAATGAGCGGCATGCATGAACCGCAGGTGTGATACCAGATCTTCGCCTTTGTCCGAGAGCGGATGTACTGCACCAGATGCTTGTGACGCGGCTTGACGAGACTCCGGTAAACGTCGGGACTGAACAGCGGCCCGGTCTGACCGGCCAGGTCGTCCCCGATCATGATCACATCCACCACGTCGCCGACCTCATCGAGAAACGCGCGGAACCAGTCCATCCAGAACTTCAGCGTCTGGTCGATCACAGCCTCGCAGAACTCGGGGTCAAGCAGCAGGTCGCACAGCCACTGCTCCAGGCCGCGCATGTACCAGCAGATCTCATACACCACGCCCGAAATCCCGGACACCACCGCGTACGGCGTGTCGCGCCGGATCGCCAGCGCCCGTTCCCGCAGACCGGCGAACCGTCCCGGGGCGTCGCCCTTCGGGAACGGATATCTCCTGACATCGGCCACCGTCGCCTCCGCCAAGGGATGATGCGAAATGTCCATGTAGAGAGGCGTATCTTCCGGCATGGACCACGTGATGCCGAACTCGTCGGTCAGGTCGTGCCAGAGCTTGCCGCCGCGCCGGTTCTGGACGATGCCTCCCTTCCAGTCGCCCGCGGCACCGGCCGCGATGTACCGGGTGTCGACGTGGAACCGCTGCAACACCGCCTCGCAGGGCCGGGCCAGTTGCTGGACCGCATCCATGATCGTCACGTCGTCTTTGATGCCGAGATGACGCACCAGTTGCTCATAAGCGAACTTGTGGATGCCGGTCTGATTGCCGCCGAGATCGATCGGCACGCGGTCGGGGATTTCGTGATTGAGCGTCTTCAGCAGGCGTTCGCGCGACGTCATCGTCTCGTTTCTTTTCATGTTTCTCCCGATTGGCTCATGCTACGCAGTTCTTTACTGTGAGGCCTAGTATGATCCTTGTTTCAAAAATATGCCATAAAAAACAGGTTGTACAACATTGACAGTAGCATCGGTATCGACCAAAATACAAACTAATTAATGGGTGGTTGTGTGCCTGCATCGCATGGCCAAGCCAATTCCCGGTGACAGGTTCCCCCAGCGCTTCGCAAACGTGTCAAACCCTCTATGATAACTGTACCCCTATTCATCAGGTTTACGGTCTTGGCGGCCGAACTATCCATCGTAAGCAGATGAACGTACCGTTATTTCATATCGGAACACTGATACTCAGCCTTGCCGCAACGGCGCGGGCCGACGTCACGGTCGTCTTCAATGAGGTCATGTACCACCCGACTCAGACGAACGAAGCGGCCTTCGAATGGATCGAGCTGCGCAACCAGTTGGCCGTGGACATGGATCTTTCTGGCTGGTCTCTCGAAGGAGGCGTTGAGTATCGCTTCCCCGAAAACACGGTGATTCCGGGCCGAGGCTATCTGGTCGTGGCCGGCGCACCCAGCGACCTGTGCGCCTCCGCCGGCGTGACGAACGCGTTCGGCCCGTTCTCCGGCCGTCTCGGCAACGGCGGAGAAAAGCTTGAGCTGCGGAACAACAACCGCCGCCTGATGGACGCGCTGGACTACGGCACGGACGCCCCGTGGCCCGTGGCGCCCGACGGCGCGGGGCCTTCGCTCGCTAAGAGCGACGAGGACTTCGCCTCCGCCGACACGGCCAACTGGCAGGCGAGCCTGGTGATGTGCGGAACCCCGGGCGCGCCCAACACGCCTGTGGTCGCCGTCGTGACAGACGCTGCCACCGTACGAAGCGACTCCTCTTGGCGTTACCTCGCCAACGGTTTGGCTCCCGGCACCGACTGGAGCGCTCCGGCTTACGACGACAGCGGGTGGAGCGCGGGCATGGGGCTCTTCTGCGGCGGCGCGACGGGCCCGTGGCTCGACGAGCCGCAGCCCATCGCGACGCTCTTCAACAGCGGCCTCGACGCCAACGGGCTGGCCTTGGCCGCAGGGCAGACTGACCCGCATTACTCGCTCACCGCGTCAGCCTACAGCACGCCGCCTCCGCCTGCGATCAACGCCACGGTGATGGCCAACCATTCGGCCTGGCTAGCCAACGACACGACATCGCGCTGGATCGGCGCCGTGTCGGGCGGAACAACGAGTGTTCCCGGCGGACTCTACCAGTTCCGCACAACCTTCGACCTCAGCGGAATGGACACGAATACTGCGCGCATCGCGCTGCGCGTCTCGGTGGACAACCGGATGACCAACGTGTTTCTGAACGGACTGGCCAAGGGGCTGACCTATGCAGGGTTCAGCGCCTTCAGTTCCCTGAACAGCCTCTCCAATGGCTTTGCCTCAGCGACCAACACGCTCGACTTCTGCACCGTCAATGACGGCACCAGCGCCAACCCCTTCGGGTTCCGCGTTGAGGCCAGCGGCACGGCAGCCGGCTGGCTGCCGACCAACACCGTGTTGCCGACCACCCAGGCCACCAAGTACTTTCGCACCACCTTCGTCGCACGCGGCGATCTCTCAACGGCGACGCTGTCGCTGCGCACGATAGTGGACGACGGCGCGGTCTTCTACCTCAACGGCGCCGAAGTGCTGCGCCTCAACCTGCCTGCGGGCGCGGTGTCCCACACGACGGCCTCGCAGACTAACGTCGCCAAGGCTGTCCTCTCCGGACCGTACCTCCTGCCGACGGCCAGCCTCGTGACCGGCACGAACGTGCTCGCGGTTGAAGTCCACCAAGCCGCCTCTGGTTCGAACGACATCGTGTTCGGCGCCAAGCTGTCGCTGTCATTCACGAACGGCCTACTCCCGTCGGTGCCGACGCTCGCCTTCAACGAACTGCCCTGTGTCACCAACCAGGTGTTCTGGACGGAGCTTATCAACTACGGGACACAGAGCGTCAGCCTGTCGAACTTCATTTTCAAACGCTTCGGCATGGCCGACCTGGAATACTTGATTCCCCCGCAGACGCTTCCGCCCGGCGGACGGACGGTCATCGACCGCGCCGCCCTCGGCTTTGGAGCGGATCCGGGCGACCGGCTCGTGCTCTACACGCCCAACAAGGCGGCGGTGGTCGACGCGGTGCTCGCCAAGCACTATCCGCGGGCGCGTTGGCCGGAGGGCACGGGCGCGTGGCGGCACCCAGTCGAGACCACACCCGGCGCGACCAACCGCGTCGCCTTTCACGACGAGATCGTAATCAACGAGATCATGTACCACCCGCGCGACCCGCAGGGTCCGGCGACCCACTCGCCCGAGCAATGGGTCGAACTTCATAACCGCAGCGAGAGCGCCGTGGACCTGACCGGCTGGCGGTTGGAAATCGACGGCAAGACCGCGTTCCGCTTCCCTGCCGGACAGACGCTCGCAAGCGGCGGCTATCTGGTCGTGGCCCGTGACGCCGCTTACCTGCAAAGCCTGTATCCGTCCGTCGATATCGTCGGCAACCTCGACCGCCGCCTGCCCGGCAGCGGCGGCACGCTCGCGCTGTTCGATGGCGCCGGCCTGCCGCTCGACCCCACCGTCGATCCCGACGCGGCCGGCAACCCCGTCGATGCCGTGCGCTACGGAGACGGCAGCCCTTGGCCCTCTTATCCTGACGGCCTCGGCGCCAGCCTGGAACTGCGCGACCCGCGCGCTGACAACGCCCGGCCCGAAGCCTGGGCCGCCAGCGATGAGCGTGCCAAGACCGCCTGGCAGACCGTCACTTATCGCGGCACGGCAACCGTGGAGACGGCTAGCAGCCCCGCGCTGTGGAAGGAGTTCGTGCTCGGCCTGATCGGCGAGGGTGAGGTACTGCTCGATGACGTCAGCGTCGTCCAGTCGCCCTCAGGCGCCGCCACCCCGCTGCTCCAGAACAGTACCTTCGAGGCCGGAACGAACACCTGGCGCATCATCGGCAACCATTGCCACAGCGAGGTGATCACCGACCCAGACAACGCCGCGAACCGCGTCCTCCGCCTGGTTTCCGACGGCTACACCGAGCACATGCATAATCACGCCGAGACCACGCTGGCCAACGGCGCAGCCGTGGCCAACGGCGTCGAATACGAGATCTCGTTCCGCGCCAAATGGGTGGCGGGCTGTAACCGGCTGCTGACGCGGCTGTACTTCAACCGCCTGCCGCGGCTGACGGAACTCGCCGTGCCCGCGCTGACCGGCACGCCGGGCGCGCGCAACTCAACCTATGCCGCGAACATCGGCCCGACCTTCCGCGACCTGTCGCACCTGCCCATCGTGCCGGCCGCCGGACAGGCGGTGACCGTATCGGTGGCTGCGTCCGACCCGGACGGCGTCGTGACCGGCGCGCTCAACTACGCAGTCAACAGCGGCGCGTGGCAGACCATCCAGATCAGTCCGCAGGCCGCGTCCGGCGGCGAGGTGACGCTCTCGGCAACCGTGCCCGGCCAAGCCTCCGGCGGTATCGTGCAGTTCTACGTCGAAGCCTCCGACGGTCTCGGCGCGAAGGCCTGCTATCCCGCAGACGGCACGAACTCGCGCGCCCTGTTCGAGGTGTCCAGCGGAACCGCCCTGATGCCGCGCCTCCACGCGGTACGGGTAATCCTCACAACCGCAGACACGACCTACCTGCACAGCCCTGTCAACGTCATGAGCAACGAGCGCCTCGGCTGCACGCTCATCACCGATGAAAAAACCGTGGCCTACGACGCGGGCATGCACTTGCAGGGCAGCGAACGCGGCCGCAACGACTCTAACCGCGTGGGCTTCACCGTGCGTCTGCCTTCAGACCGGCCCTACCGCGGCGTATTGGACGGCATCACCGTGGACCGTTCCGGCGGCTATTCCGGCTTAGGCGGCGATCCGGACGAGATCCTGCTCAAGCACGCGATCAACAAGGCCGGCGGACTGCCGGGCATGTACGACGACCTCTGCCAGGTGTTCGCCCCTCGCTCCTCCGACGACGGCATCGGACTGCTCCTCCTGGCCAAGTACGGAAACGAGTTTCTCGATTCGCAGTACAAGGACGGCGGCGACGGCGAGCTGTTTAAGCTCGAGTTGGTCTACTACCCGACCACCACGTTGACCGGCGACGCGCAGTCTTACAAGTTGCCGAGCCCCGACGTCGTGCTCGGAACGGACATCAAGGACCTCGGGAACGATCCCGAGTCCTATCGCTGGACGTTCCTCAAGGAGAACCACACCGCCCGCAACAACTACGCGCCCATGGTCGCGCTGGCCAAGGCCTTCAGCCTGTCCGGCGCCGCGCTCGACACTCAGACGCGGCAGCTCATGGATGTGGACGAGTGGATGCGGGGTGTCGCGTTTATCAACCTGATTGGCGGCGCCGACACGTACACGTACGGCAATTCGCACAACGCCATCTTCTATTTCCGCCCCGAGGATGGAAAAGCCATGTTTCTTCCTTGGGATATGGACTACTCCTTCGTCCAGGCCACCACCACGGCGTTCCCCGGCACGGGCTCGGCGACCACGCTCAACATCATCAACCTGCCGGCGAACCTGCACGCTTTTTACGGCCATCTCTACGACCTCTCGGCGGTCACGGGAGACTCCGCCTACATGGGACAGTGGGCGGCGCGCTACGCCGGGTTGCTCGGCCAGAACTGGAGCGGGGCCGTGACCTACCTCAAGAACCGCGCCGACTATGTCCGCAGCAAGCTGCCGCTAGCGACCCCGTTCGCGATCACCAACAACCTCGGCAACGCCTTCAGCGTCACCAACAGCACCTTGACGCTCGGCGGCACCGGTCCCATCACCGTGAAGACAATCACCGTCAACGGCGTAACCTACCCGGTCACCTGGACCGGCGTGACGA
>CAYMLQ010000300.1:0-7627 GCA_964390795.1 uncultured Lentisphaeraceae bacterium | reverse complement strand
GATTTCCGCTTCCCCTCGCGCGTACCTGCCACCACCCCTGTCGCTAACCGATTACGCAAAACTTACTGCATAATCAGAAAGTTGATATATTGAATCTTGGGGTAGCCGCCGGGGACAGGAGTGTCCCCGCTCCCGGGTAGCGCCGGGTAGCGCCGGGTAGCGCCGGGGACAGGAGTGTCCCCGCTCCCGGTAGCGCCGGGCGAGGATGAAGATGTCGGGGCTGGTGGACACAGTTAACGTTGAGTGTACTAGTACACAGTACAACATGAAAATTCGGCCATGATTACAGGATTCACATGATTAATAGCCAATGAATTCAATCTTGTAAATCATGTAATCCTGGCCAAAAATACCGAATTTTGTGGCTGTACAGACTACTAGTCCGCTACTCTCGCGCCGCAGGCCGCGTGCGCGTGACCCGCGAACGAAGCGTGCCGACATCGAGCAGGAAGGCGGCGTCGCCGACGGGGGTGGCGGGGCGGTAGCCTTCGCCGAGGTAGAGCCACGTGGCTTCCGGGGTGTGCCGGACTTCAACGGGAGGGTTGCCGTCCAGCGCGACACGGGTAACGTCAGACCGGGTCGTGAGTGCGAGGCGCTGCCACGCGCCGGGGGTGGCAGCGCCGCAGGCCTGTGTCTGTCCGTTGGCGCAGAGCAGGATCTCGGTGCCGCGGACGAGCACGCGCGCGGGCTGGTTGGCGTCGCCAGCCGTGCAGAGGGTCTGGCCGTCGCCGCGCTCGATCAGGAAGGCGAGCCCGAGTTTGACCGCGTCGCCGGACGCGCGCTCGTTGGCGTCCAGCTCAACGCCTGCGGAGGAGGCGCCGGTGAAGCGCAGCACGGACGTGCCGTCGCGGACGGAGGGACGTGCCGACTCGGCGCCGGGGGACGGCGCGCCCGGAGGTCGCGCGCCACCTGAGAGAGGCAGGAAGTTGCTGGCGAAAGCGGTGGGGTCGGACGCGTCGAAGAGCCGGTTGGTGCCGTCGAGGATCAGCGAGCGGAGCGCACCCTCGAAGGCGGTGAGGCTGCTGGTCGCGGGGTTGGGGCCGAAGAGCGTGGCCGACGTTCCGGACAGCGAGCGTCGGCCGGGCTTGAAGGTGACGCGTTCGGTTTGGTCGTTGACGGAGAAGGTGACCGCGCCCTTCGGGTAGTCGATGGCGACGCCCACGCGGCTCCAGCGACCGCGCGGCACGGGGAGTGTCGAGCGTATGTTCTTGGCGGGGTCGCCGAGGTGGACGAACGCCACGCCCGACAGGCCCCAGACGAAACCGCAGGCTGGGCCGCGGTTGTCGAAGAGCACGCCGTCGTCGTCGGGGTTGATCCAGGCCTCCATGCTGAGCGTACACGGGTGAATGGCGGGCGCGACACGGCATTTGAGCGCGCGGCCGCCGCCCAGGAGGAGCGTGCCATTCGTGAGGACGCACAGCGGCGCGGGCGGCAGGTTCGAGCGGGGATAGAGGCAGAGCAGGCCGGGGTCGGGCAGCGGCGAGACGCGTACGGCTCGGATGTTGCGCAGGCCGCAGGCGCCCTGGCTATACGAGATGAGGAGCGAATTGTCGTGGATGTCCATCTGCGGGTAGGCCACCTCTGGCTCGCGGTCGGTGAGTCCGATCCCGGCTGTGAAGTCGATGCCGCCGCCGCGGTTGACGAAGAGCGCGAGGTTGCGGCGGTCGGCGCCGAACGTGCCGGTGGGCCAGTCGTTATGGATCATCAGGAAGCGGTCGGAACCCGGCTGCCGCAGCACGTGCATGCGCGAGACCACGGTCTCGAGCGGCACAAAGGCGTGCGGCGACCAGGTGGCGCCGCCGTCGCGCGAGACCGACCAGGTGAGCGTTTCCGTGGCGCGGACGGTGCCGGGTTCCAAGGCGGGGATGAGGTTGTTGCGGGCGAACATGAGGACCGAACCGTCGGGCTGCTCGAAGACGGTCGGCTCCCACTGCCGCCAGTCGAGGCCGGGCAAGGTGGTTCCGGGTGAGACTTGCCAGGTTACGCCGCCGTCGTCGGTGTAGAGCGTACTGTTACGCTTTTCGAGCCACTGCCAGCCGGACTTGCCAGCCGGGGCCGAGGCGGAGACCGGCCCCATCATTGTGACGGGCGCGAGTACGCGGCCGGTGCTCAGGCGCACGGGGTTCTGCGTGGGGAAAAGGCGGAACGGCTTGCCATCGAAGGCGGGTTCGGTGCGGCCCTCCCATGTGAGCAGGCGGTTCGTCCAGACGCCGTCCGGCGCGTCGAGGGTCGAGAAGTAGCAACCGTTGTGGGCGTCCTTGCTATTCTGGCTCCAGAGGCACCAGAGGCGCTCGCCGACCACGAGCAGGTTCGGCTGCCACTGCGTGCCTTTCGGGCAGGGCACGGGGTTGGAGCTGAGCGCGGGATCTGCAAACGCGGGGCGGGGCGCGGACCACGCGAGTCCGTCGCGGCTGGTACTGGCATAGTTGAGCTGGCCGGGCGCGCCCTCTTCGGGGATCGCGTTGGCGTTCCAGACGCAGAACCAGCGGTCGCGGAACCAGGCGACGCTGCTGTCGTGGTTGTAGCGCAGAGGCTGCGCGGTCGCGTCCACGACCACGGCGCGTTCGATGAGCGGCTGGTAGACGGCGTAGGAGCGCCAGGGAGCGTCGGAGGCGAGGAGAGGCGAGGATATCAGAAACAGAAGGACTGGGAGCAAGGGCACTCCTGCCCTTGCTGCAGGGACAGGAGTGTCCCTGCTCCCAGATAGCGCCAAGGGCAGGAGTGTCCTTGCTGCAGGGACAGGAGTGTCCCTGCTCCCAGATAGCGCCAAGGACAGGAGTGTCCTTGCTGCAGGGACAGGAGTGTCCCTGCTCCCAGGTAGCGCCAAGGACAGGAGTGTCCTTGCTGCAGGGACAGGAGTGTCCCTGCTCCCAGATCGCGCCAAGGACCGGAGTGTCCTTGCTCCCATTAGGGGTTGCATGTTCATGGATGGGGAGGAATGATTTTGCCGAGCAGGAAGAACTTTCGCTCCGGATACCAGAGCACGGGAACGCCGTTGCGGACGGTCCAGCTCGAGTAGAGTGCGAGGTCGAGCCGGCCGCTCGTGCCGGGCTTGCCGAGGCTCACGCCGTCATGGTCAAAGAAGAGCCGGGGCTCGTCAAACCAGACCGGCTGGTCCGCTCCCGCCTTGAACGTGCCGCGCACGAGATGGATCGGACGGCGGTGGAAGCCGCTGTCGGTCGGGCCGTATTGCTTGTAGTGGCCGTCGTGGTTGTGGATGAAGAGCGCGTAGCTGCCGCTGCCTGCGGTGTTGCCGCCCAGGTCGTAAAGCGGGCAGGGCGAGAGCGGGTGGAGGAGCGGGGCGCCGCCGTCCTTGCGCAAGAGCGGGCGGGGCTGGGTCCAGGTCTCGCCGACGTCGGCGCTGACGCTCCAGTAGGGGCTGCCGGAGGCGGTGCGCATGACGCAGAAGAGGCGGTCGTCCGGGAGCTTGACGACGGAAGGCTCCTGGCAGGCGCTGACCTCGGGATGGCCAGGGTAGGGCACAGAGAGCGCCTTTTCGTTGAACGCGAACCAGGCGATCTTGAGGTCCTTGGGCTCGGGGTTGTCATCCACATTTTCGAAGCGCATGAATTCCACGCGTGCGTCGGCGGACATCCACGACTTGGTCGGATTTTTGGTCACTGCGAAGCTGGTCCAGCGCGTGATGCCCGCGAAGTACCGGCCGTCCTTGCCGAGCCGGTTCGGCTTTTGCCAGCAGAGGATGTTCGGCGGCATCGTGGTGTCGGGGTTGTCGCGGAGGCTGCGGGGGAGCGGGATGTTCTGGGGCGCGGACCAGGTGGCGCCGCTGTCGTCGCTGAAGATGCCGTGCAGCCAGCCCGTGTGGTGCGGAAAGTTGTCGACGCGGCCGATGTGCTGGCTGTAGAGCATGTAGATGCGGCCGGCCTTGCTGACGAGCGGATAGGCCCAGCTCGCCATGTGGCCGTCGCCGGGCTTCTTCGGCCCCGCGATGATGCGCGGCCGGGTCCAGGTCTTGCCCTCGTCGGCGCTGCGGGCGAAAGCGATGTGCTGGTCGGGCTGCGACTCCGCCGAACTCTGCGTCCAGACGGCCATCAAGGTGCCGTCCGGCCCGTCGAAGACCAGAAAGTGCTCGTTGCCCGTGTCGTTGACTCCGGCGTCGGTGACCTCGGGCACGAAGACCACAAAGTCGGGTTTGGTGATCTGGAGCTGGGACGGGATGCGGGCCTTGAGGTCGGCGGGAGTGGCGATGAAGTTGGGATCTTTCGAACGGGCGGGCGCGTTCGTCGACGGCGCGGCGTATGAGGCGGCGGCGGACAGGCAGGCGGTGGCGAGCAGGATGCGACGGGCGTTCATGGTTGACCTCCAAGGTGTGCGGCGGGAGCGACCCACTCCTCGCCGATGATGCGGCCGAGCAGGAAGAACTTGCGGTCTGGATACCAGAGCACAGGCTTACCTTGGCGGACGGTGAAGCTGGCATAGAGCGACAAGTCCATGCGGCCGCTCGTGCCGGGCTTGCCGAGGCTGACGTTGTCGTGATCCATGAAGAAGCGCGGCTCGTCGAACCAGACCGGCTGGTCGGCGCCGGGCTGGAAGCGTCCGGCGGCGAGCAGGACGGGGCGGCGGTTGAAGCCGGTGACGGGCGGATTCGGCCTGTAGCCTTTAAAGTTGCCGTCGTTGTTGTGGATGAAGAGCACGTAGCGGCCGCTGCCCGCCTCGCTGCCTCCGACGTCGTAGATCGGGCACGGCGAGACGGGGTGCAGCAGCGGCGCGCCGCCGTCTTTGCTCAGCAGGCGCCGCGGCTCTGTCCACGTTTCGCCCGTATCTGCGCTGGCGCTCCAGAAGGGGCTGCCCGCGGCGGTGCGCATCACGCAGAAGAGGCGGCCGTCCGGGAGCTTTACGATTGACGGCTCCTGGCAGACGCTGTTCTGCGGGGCCTTCGGGCAGGACACCGCGAGGGCCTTATCGTTGGACATGAACCAGCTGATCTTGATGTCCTTGGGCTCGGGGTTCTCGTCGATGTTCTCGAAGCGCATGAATTCTACGCGCGAGTCGGCTGAGCCCAGATTCTTGAGCGGCACGGGCGGGCGCACCGCGAAGCTCGTCCAGCGCGTGAAGCCGGCGAAATACGTGCCGTTTTTGCCGAGGCGCAGCGGCTTCTGCCAGCAGAGCATGTTGGGCGGCATGGCCGGGTCGGGGTTGTCGTTGACGCTGCGGGCGACGGGTACGTTCTGCGGCGTGGACCACGTCGCGCCGCCGTCGTCGCTGAAGATGCCGTGCAGCCAGCCGGTGTGGTGGATGAAGGAGTCGAAGATCCCGATCGACTGGCTGTAGAGCACGTAGACCCGCCCGCGTTTGCTGACGAGCGGATAGGCCCAGCTCGCCATGTGGCCGTCTCCGGCTTTCTTGGGGCCCGCGATGATGCGGGGCTTGGTCCACGTCGTGCCTTCGTCGGCGCTGCGCGCGAAGACGATGTGCTGGTCGGGCGGCGTGTTGGTCGAGAAGTTCTCGACGGAACTTTGGGTCCAGACCGCCATGAGCGAGCCGTCGGGTCCGTCGAACACGAGGAAGTGCTCGTTGCCGGTGTCGCTCACGTCGGCCGTCGCCTCCGGTACGAAAACCACAAAGTCGGGTTTGGTGATCGGGAGCTGGGCGGCGATGCGGGCCTTGAGGTCGGCCGGCGAGGCGATGAAATGGACGTCGTTCGTCGGTGCGGCTGCTTGAAGTTGAGCGGCCAGTACCCACATTAAGGCGACGAAGGGGAGACGGATAAGTTTTTTCATGGCTTGCCTTTCGGCTGTCGATTTCTCGCGTTTTTGGATTATTGCACCTTCGTCCGCAGGCTGGCCAGATCAATCAGGAACTCCGAGCCGGCGTTGCTGTTGAGATAATCGACCTCGAAGCCGTCGCCGAGGTAGAGTCGCGGCGTCGGGTTCACGAGCGGGTTCGGAAAAGTCTTGGGCGGCTGGCTGTCGACGGCGACGGAGAACTCCGTGCCGCGCACGGTGAGCCGGACTTCGTGCCACTGGTTCGGCGTGAACTCGGCGACGGGCCGCCACTGTTCGCGGGTGTATGCGTAGAGCGCGTCGGGGCGGTTCGCGGGCACGCCGAGCCGGAGCGGGATGCGTTCGCCGAGCGAGCAGAGGATCAGCATGCCTTTGTCTTGGAGGCGCAGCACCTTGGCGTCGAAGCGCAGCGACAGAGTCTGGCCGGCCGGAAAGTCGAGCGGGTCGAGGTCCAGGCCCGCGCTGGCGCGGCCCGCGAAGCGAAGCACGGTGCGGCCATCCGCGGTCTTGCGCTCCGGCAGCGCGGTGCGCGCGTCCGGGTTGGCGCGTTTTACGACCTTCTTGCCGTCCGCGCCGCGCGACTCCTCCAGGCGGACCAGCTCCTTGGCGCGGGGCCAGACGTAGTGCCGATCCGCGGCAGGGGCGGGCGAGACGAGCGCGCCTTCGATACCGCGCGGCTGGTCTCCGGGGCCGACGGTGTAGGCAAGATAGAGGTTGCCGCCGTGCGCGACGCCCTGCGGGTAGGCGCTCAGCACGCCGGGCCGCGAGACGGGGCAAGCCGCCACGAAATCGTCCGCGCCGCTGCGGCTGAAGTGGAGCGCGACGTTCACGCGCGTCTGATAGTCGCGGTGGTTGACGAAGGCGTCCTGCTGCAAAAGGCAGTAGCGCCCGCCTGGCAGGCTGAAGACTTGCGGGCGGCAATTGGCGGTTTCCATGAACGAAAGAACGGGGTCATCGGGGAACAGGACAGGCGTGCCTTTCTGCGAACCGGTGCCGACCGTTGTGAAGCGCCACTGCGAACCGGGCGGGATGGCCTTGGTGAAGTTGCGCGTGTAAGCGCGGATGCGTCCGTCGGCTTGCTCGTAGAAGAAGGGCTCCCACTGGCCTTCCGGGTCGTCGATAGCGCTGAGGGGCGTGGAGCAGCGCCAGGACGCGCCGTCGTCGTCGGTGTAGAGGCAGACGTTCCAGCGGCGGACGAGGTTCGTCGCGGTGTGGCCGCCGCCGGCGTCGTGCTTCGGGTCGCGGTAGTTGAGCGTCACTGGCGCGAGCACACGGCCCGAGGCGAGCAACACCGGGTTCTGGCTGGCGAAGATCGAGCACGAGCGGCCGTCGACCTCCTGGCGGCGCTGGATGCGGCGGTGCTTCCAGGCGGGGGCGCCGACATCGAGCGTGCTCAGCCAGAGGCCGTCGAGCTGCGGGTCTTTGCTGTTGAACGTCCAGACGCACCAGAGTTGGCGGTCATGGAAGTTGAGCAGGTTCGGCTGCCACTGGACGCATTGCGGGTCGCGTGCGAGCGCATCGGGGCCGGTGTGGGCGAGGGGCTGCGGGGCGCTCCACGTCTCGAAATCGGAGCTGGTCGCCCAGAGGTCGAGCTGGCCGGGAACGCCCTCTTTGTGCGTTTCGGCGTGGCCGCCCCAGACGGCATGGAAGCGCCCGTCGAACCACTGGACTGAGGCCATGTGGTTGTAGGCGTAGTGGCCCTCGGCGAGCTTGCCCGCGTGGATGGTGGCGTGCTTCACCTGAGGCTGATAAAAGTCATAGGAGCGCTCGGCGGCGCAAAGGGCGGCTGGAAACAGAAGCAAGCCGAACGAAATGTGACAGAAGCTCCGCAACGGGGACAGGAGTGTCCCCGCTCCCAGGCGATACGGGGACAGGAGTGTCCCCGC
>CAYMLQ010000299.1:2790-7644 GCA_964390795.1 uncultured Lentisphaeraceae bacterium | reverse complement strand
ACCATCAAAGTGGAGCCAAACGCTCAGTAGCACCGGAACGGAGGGCCTTCTGTGAATAACGGTTTTTCGTATCTTGAATCGGCTGAGCTTACGGATGTGGGCAGCCGCCGCAAAAACAACGAGGACGCCATGCTGCGGCTGCCCGAGAGCGGGGTGTTCTGCGTGGCTGACGGCATGGGCGGCGTGCAGGGCGGAGAGGTGGCCAGCAAGGCCACGGTGGACGCCCTTCGCGAGGTGTTCGCCACGTCGTCGGATGCGCCGTTCGCCGTAACGGCGACGTCTTCCGCGCGGCTGGTCGGCCGCGCCATCAACCGCGCCAGCCGGTGGATCAAGGCGCGATCCGATGAGCGCGGCACGGCGGGCACAGGCAGCACGGTGGTGGCGCTGGCGTTCGACCGCGTGACGCCGACGAAGGCCCTGATCCTGCATGCGGGCGACAGCCGCGCCTACCGCTACCGCGCGGACCGGCTCGCGCAGCTGAGCGCGGACCATTCGGTCGCGGCGGCGGCGGGGCTGCCGGACGACAAGAATCTGCCGGCGATGTTCCGCGGCGTCATCACGCGGGCGGTCGGCCTGGAGAACTCGGTGCTGCTGGAGGAAACGCCTACGGACGTGCTGCCGGGCGACCTGTTCATTCTCTGTTCAGACGGGCTCAACAAGATGGTGAGCGACAAGCTGCTCCACAAGCTGCTGCGCAAGCACCGCGAAGACGACCTGCAGGCGGTCGCGAAGCACCTGGTCAGCGAGGCGCTCAAGGCGGGCGGCGAGGATAACGTGTCGGTGGTTCTGGTGCGCGTGGCGGCCGAGCTGCCCTCGGCGCCGACGATGGAGGTGCCGCCGCAGACGCTGCAGCTGGAGCAGGAGCCGATGTCGCCGCTGCCGGCGGCGCACACGAGTGCGGCCGAGGAGGCCGAGACCGGCCAGACCGTCGATTCCGCGAAATTCGCGGGCGAGGGGGTGACGCCGCCCGAGATGGCGCTCGGCAAGCCCCAGACGCCCCAGACGCCGGTCACGCCGGTCACGCCTGCGACCTCCGAGTGTGTCACGTCTTCCACCTGCGCGACAGCCGCGCCCGCAGCGGCGGCTGGCCCGCTCCCGCCCTCCGAAAGCAGCCCGCGCTCTCCGCTCGCGCCTTATGCGGGGGGCGGCTCGGACGACCCTTCAAGCGCGCGGCCGCGCCTGTGGTCGGTGCTCGTGGCGCTGCTGATGGCCTTGGGTGCGGTGGCCGTCTGGTTCTTTGTTTTCAAAAGGTGAGGGTATGGGCGAAACGAACAAAGAGCTGATCGGCGACTACGAGCTGATTGCGCTGATCGGCGACGGTGCGCAAGGCCGCGTGTATAAGGCGCGCTGCGTTGCGGACGCGCCGCCGCATGTCAAGCGGGACGAGGTGGTCGCCCTAAAGGTCGTACGCGTCACGGGCGAGGACGAGAAGCTCCGCCACAAGTTTCAGGAGCAGGCCGAGATCCTGCGGCGCCTGTCGCACACGAGCATTGTGAGCTACCGCGACTGCTTCGCCTGGCATGCCGGCGAGTGGGACGAGGCGCAGTGCCTGGTGATGGAACTGCTGGAGGGCGAGACGCTCAGCGACCGCCTCAAGAACGCCAATACCGGGCTGCCGTGGCCCCAGGTGGAGGAGGTGTTCGAGCAGTGCCTGGCGGGCCTCATCCATGCGCGCGAGCGCGGCATCACGCACCGCGACCTCAAGCCGTCGAATATTTTCATCACCAAGGAAGGCAAGGCCAAGCTGATCGATTTCGACATCGCGCGCCGCGATGACAGCGGGCAGATGAGCACGGCGGGCTGGAAGGGCACCTTCGACTACATGGCGCCGGACTTCATCACCGTCAACGGCTTCCGCGGCGACGAGCTGTCGGACATCTTCAGTCTGGGGGTCTGTTTTTATCAGGCGCTGACGGGTTCGCTGCCGTATGAGGCGCTGGGCGAGACCGCGCATATCGGCTACCTCAACCGCTGGCGCGACCAAGCTTCCCCGTCGCCCTCGTTCCGTCCCGGCGTGTTCCGCGTGCTGAGCAACGCCAAGGCGCTGGTGGCGAAGAGCCTCGCGCCCCGGCGCGAGCAGCGCTTCGCGACCTTCTCGGCCATGCTGGAGGAGTTCCGCAAAATCCGTTACCGCCGCATCCGCCACAAGAACAAGGACGAGTACGAGCTGCTCGCCGTTCTGGGGCGCGGCGGCTTCGGCGAGGTCTTTAAGGCTCGCCGCATGAGTGACGGCATGCTGGTCGCGGTGAAGTACCTTTTCTCCGAAAAGCAGTCGGACCGCTTCATCAAAGAGGCCAAGATCCTTCAGCAGTATCCGCACCCGAACCTCGTCAAATATGTCGATTTCATGGTCCTTGACGGCACAGCCGGCGAGAAGCAGTTCTTTCTGGTGATGGAGTTTCTGGAGGGCATGCCGGGCTGGACCCTGCGGCCCCGCCTGAAGCACGAGGGCCGGTTGGAAGTCACGGAGGCGATCCCGCTTTTCTGCGGTTACCTCTCGGCGCTCCAGTTCCTGCACGGGAGCGCGCGCCCGATCATCCACCGCGACATCAAGCCAGGCAACCTCTAT
Source organism: uncultured Lentisphaeraceae bacterium (assembly GCA_964390795.1). GTDB lineage: Bacteria > Verrucomicrobiota > Kiritimatiellia > RFP12 > UBA1067 > CAYMLQ01. The sequence continues at coordinate 5,075 of CAYMLQ010000299.1, read as the reverse complement.
GCGCCGGTGGGCCAGCCCGAGAAGGGCAAGATCTTCGATCTCGGCGTGGCGCGCGACGTGAGCGGCACGGTGACCGTCGGCGGCGTTCCCGGCACGCTGGACTACATGCCGCCGGAGTTCGCCGACACCGGCGGCGACCGCGGCTCGCCGCAGTCGGACTTGTACGCCCTGGGCCTTTGCCTGTATGAGGCGCTGTCCGGCAAGCCGGTGTTCGACCGCCTGCCGACCGATCTGAACTCCGCGTGGCTGGCGTTTCAGGACCGCATCCGCAAGCCGCCGCCCGTCGCGTTCGACGCCGCGGCCTTTGTCCAATACCCGCGGCTCAAGCCGGTGATCCTCAAGGTGCTCGCCGAGAAACCCGAGGCTCGGTATCACAGCGCGGCCGACATGCGCGTGGCGCTGGAGGCGGCGCTGAAGCCCGAAGCCGGCGGCCTGACGCACGATGACGGGTTCGAGTCCGGCGAAGTGACCATGGCGACCTTCTCGGGCGGCTCCGGCGCGGAGGAGCACTGCGTGACGCTGGGTACGCGGCCCCTTGAGGCGACGGCCGCCGCCCCCGGCGGCCTGATCGCCGCCGGCAAGCGGGAGGCCGCGCGCCGGAAGACGCACAAGGCCGTCATGATCGTGGGCAGCGCCGCTGCCGCTCTGCTGATTTTCGGGCTCGGCGGCGTCTGGCTCGGATCGAACTTCAACCTGCGCGACACCAGCCTCGGCCAGTTCCTGACGCAGCTGGGCAACAAACCCGTCGTGAAGCCGCCCAACGTCACCCCCCCGGCGCTTCCAGACACACCGAAGACAGACCCGACAATCGTCACGAACGCGGTCGTGAGGGAGGACGCGCCGCCGCCGGAGAAACCCGCCGAAAAGCCTCCGGAGAAACCCGCGGTGGTACCGCCCGAGAGCGATCCGGTCTACGGCGGGTTGAAGCGCGCGATACCCGAGAAGATCGAGCGCTCCGCCGACTGGGCAGCGGCTGAAACGGTTGCGGCCATGTTGGCCGAGCAGGAAAAGCAGGCTTGGCCCGGTGTGGACGAGGCAGAGAAGGCTGCGCGGCTGACAGCGCTGCGCGCGCTGCTCGCGCAAAAAGCCGCAGCGTATGTGGTGCTTGTGAGCGATGCGGCGCGGACCGCCTATGCCGAAGGCAAGGACGGCAACGTGGAGCGCGAACGCCTGCTGCTGATGGCAAAGAGTGCGCCCCTGCTCAAGGAGCTGGTGGCCGCCTCATTTGACGACGCCCTCAAGCGTGTGACGGAAGCGCAAACCAAGGCGGCTCAGGCGGCCGAGGCGCAAACGAAAGCGGCCCAGGTGACGGCGGAACAGGCCAAGGCTGAGCGTGAAGCGAAAGCGAAGGCTGAAGCGGAGGAGGCCCGGAAGCGGGTACAGGCACTGGCAGCCGCCACCCAGCGGCTGGATGAGCTCAGCGCGGCCATTCAGAAGGGGCTGCTGTCCGATTGTGCCGAGGGCGTTGCGCTGCTGGGGGGCTTCACGCTGGACGATCTGTCGGATGCCGACCTCAAGGCTAAATGGCAGTCTGTTCGCGGCGCGTATGTGAAGCTGATCGAGCAGACCATGACGCAGAAAGAGCCGCTGGGCCAGCGGGCGCAGCGGCTGAAGTCCGCCGCTGGCGTGCTTGGCCATGCGGCGGCCGGAACGCTCTTCGCGTCAGACATTGCGGCGCTTCGCAAGGCGCTGGAGCAGCAGAAGTCCGTCTGTGTCCTGCGGCTGGTCAACCGCTCCGGCACGGCCGTGCAGGTGACGTGCCGAGAGGTCAAGGAGCGGCTCAGTCTGGCGGACGGTGAAAAGCGGGATTTGGAGCTGCCGGTGTCAGGCGAGCTGCTTGAAGAGCCGATCGCTGTTGACGGCGGCAGCCGTTTCCGCCCGCACAGCGAGACGGTGCTCCTGCCGTGTTCAGGCGGTGTCGAGTGGGTGATCGGCGCACTGGAGCCGGCTGCGGTCGCTGTTCCGCCGGTTCTACCGGCCGTGACCTCCGCGGTGCCGCCTGTCGCGAAGCCACCGGCCGTACTTCCGGTGACACCGGCCGTGACGCAACACACCGCGAACCCGCCGCCCGTGACCTTGCAGCCCACGAACCGCGTGCCGGAGAAGCCGCCGGCGGTGCCTGCGGCTGTAAGCAGTGCGGCCTTCGAAATCAGGGTGAACCCTCGAAACGCAGTGGTTTCGGTTGATGGACGGTCGGTTACGGCGGGAAGCGTGCTGGCGGTTACGCCGAACGAGAACCACAAGGTGACGGTGGAGTGCGTGGGGTACAAGTCGGTGCAGCAGTA
>CAYMLQ010000299.1:0-2690 GCA_964390795.1 uncultured Lentisphaeraceae bacterium | reverse complement strand
CGGCTCGAACATCGCCTCGTTCAGCGGCAACCTGCGCAGGCGCGCATCTTTCAGGAAGGTCGGCTTGCAGCCGGTTCCCGTAAAGAAGCCGTCGATGCTGCCGTCCGGGCTGATGCGCCGAATTTTGAACACGTAGAGATCCTGCAGGACATACTCGCCGTCCTTGAGTCCCAGCACTTCCGAAATGGCCGTGATTTTGCGCGCGCCGTTCGAGAGGCGCGCCGTATGCACCACCACGTCGATGGCGGAGGCGATTTGCGTGCGCAGCGCGCCGAGCGGGAGATCGATGCCGCTCAGCAGCGCGCAGGTCTCGACGCGCGAGAGGCACTCGCGCGGGCCGTTGGCGTGGATGGTCGACATGCTTCCCGAGTGGCCGGTGTTCAGAGCCTGCAAGAGGTCGAGCGCCTCGCCGCCGCGGATTTCGCCGATGATCAGGCGGTCGGGGCGCAGGCGCAGCGCCGAATGGAGCAGATCGCGGATCGTCACTTCGCCCTTGTTGTTCTTGTCCGGCCTGCGGGTCTCAAAGCAAACCGCGTGTTTCTGCTGGATTTGCAGCTCGCTGGCGTCTTCGATCACCAGGATGCGCTCGTTCTCGGGGATGAAGGAGCTGAGCACGTTCAGCACCGAGGTTTTCCCCGAGGAGGTGGCGCCGGAAACGATGATGTTCTGGTGGAGTTTCGCGAGGGCGTCGAGCAATTGCCCTCCGTCGGCGGTGGTGCTGCCGCTGGCGATCAACTGGGCGATGGCGATCTTTTCCCTCTTGAATTTACGGATGGCGACGACCGTGCCGCAGCGGGTGAGCGGCGGAACCACCACGTGGACGCGAGAGCCGTCGGGCAGCCGGGCGTCGAGGCGCGGGCACTCCTCGGTCAGCTGGCGGCCCACGCTCTTGGCGACGTTGACGGCGGCGGCCCTGAGGGCCTGCTCGCTGACAAAGCAGGCGTCAGTGGGCTGCAGCCTGCCCTTCTTTTCGATGTAGACCTGATTGGGCCCGTTGATCAGGATTTCCGAAACGTCATCATTCTCGAGAAATTGACGGATCGGCTCAAAGAAGAGTTCAAGGTGTGAATAAGCTTCTTCCATAATGGAATGATTACCTAGTCGGGCCGCTTCTGTCAATCTCATTCCACGCGTCGCCTTTTCGCTCGAAAGTCGGGGCTCGGTGTGATTAAATAGAAACCACTATGAGAAACTTCATTCACGACGATTTCCTGCTGCAGAACCCCGCCGCTCGCGAGCTGTACCACGGTTATGCGGCCCAGATGCCGATCATCGATTATCACTGCCACCTGCCGCCGGCGGAGGTCGCGGACGACACGCGCTGGGCGAACATGACGCGCGTCTGGCTTGGGGGCGACCATTACAAGTGGCGCGCCCTGCGCTCGAACGGCCTCGACGAGCGCTTCATCACCGGAGACGCGCCCGACCGCGAGAAGTTTCAAAAGTTTGCGGAGACCATGCCGTACCTGCTGCGCAACCCGCTGTTCGACTGGTCGCAGCTCGAACTCGCGCGCTACTTCGATATTTTTGAGCTGCTGACCCCCGCGACCGCCGAGCAGATCTGGCAGGCGACCGGCGAGAAGCTGGCGCAGCCGGACTTCAGCGCGCGCGGCTTGATGACGCGCAGCAACGTCAGGCTGGTCTGTACCACCGACGACCCGGCCGACACGCTGGAGCACCACGCGCGGGTCAAGGCCTCCGGCTTCTCCACGCAGGTGCTGCCCACCTGGCGCCCCGACAAGGCCATGGCCATCGACCGCCCCGCCTTCTGGAACGGCTGGCTGGATAAGCTGTCCGCCGCGGCCGGGCTGCCGGTCGGCACGTGGGACGAGCTGCTCTGCGCCCTGCAGGCGCGGCACGCCTTCTTCGGCCAGAGCGGCTGCCGCCTGTCCGATTACGGGCTGGACACGCTCTATGCCGAGCCCTACACCGGCGCCGAGATCCGGGGGATCTTTTCCCGCGTGCGGCAGGGGGGCGAGGCGACGCGGGAGGAGGTCGCCGCCTTCCGCTCGGCCTTCCTGTTCGAGGGGCTTCGCATGGACGCCGCGTCCGACTGGAGCGTGCAGATCCACTACGGGGCCATGCGCAACAACAACACCAAGATGTTTCAGAAGCTGGGTCCGGACACCGGGTTCGACAGCATCGGCGACTGGAAGGTGGCTGTGCCGCTGTCGCGCCTCTTCGACCGCCTGGAGCAGGCGGACGCGCTGCCGCGCGTGGTCATCTACACGCTCAACCCGTGCGACAACGAGATGATCGGCACGATGCTGGGCAACTTCCAGCGCGGGCCCGAGGCCGGGCGCATGCAGTTCGGCAGCGGCTGGTGGTTCAACGACCAGAAGGACGGCATGCTGCGCCAGCTCGAGGCGCTCTCGCAGCTCGGCCTGCTCTCGCGCTTCGTCGGCATGCTCACGGACAGCCGCTCCTTCCTCAGCTACACGCGCCACGAGTACTTCCGCCGCATCCTCTGCAACCTGCTGGGCACCGACATCACGCAGGGCAAGATCCCCAACGACATCGCCTGGACCGGCGAGATCGTGAAGGACATCTGCTACCGCAACGCGGTGAGGTACTTCGGGTTCGACCTGAAGCTATGTTAAACTCCCCCGCCTATCTCGCCTTCGTGGTCGCCGCGGCGGTCGCCGGGCTGCTGTTCCTGATCATCAAATGGAAACAGCAGCCGTTCGTCT
>CAYMLQ010000298.1:0-7667 GCA_964390795.1 uncultured Lentisphaeraceae bacterium | reverse complement strand
TCGGTGAGCGCCCACGTCGAGCCCGACAGCCACGACAGCATGGGCGTCATATTGGAAAGCAGGGCCACCCCGTACCCCGCTGTGTAAGCATGGTAGTCGTGCTGGACGAAGGAACCGTCGCGGTAGAAACCGTCACTGCTGGTCACATACGGAAACACGGCGCTGAAGGCGTCGCGGGCGAGCGCGATCTTGGCCGCGGACTTCACGACACACCCTCGCACCCCTACCACGCGCGCCTTCCAAACCTTGTTCGCCTGCGTCATATCCGGCGTAGGCGTGTTGAAGTTGACAGCATCCATCGTGTTCGTGAGCTGCGCGGCGGAAAGCTTGCCGTAGAGCAGCACCGCGATGTCGGTCAGGTGCAGCGGGGTGCCGATCTCCCAGTCCCACCAGTTGTCATACTGCGCTTTCGTGTCGTTGTAGCGGTTCGCGTCCATCCAGTCGAGACCGCCAAGCGTGTCAGCAAGCAAGGAGGCATTGGTGTAAAGCGAGCAGCCGGCCGTGGCATACGCCAGCGCCATGGAGCGGAGACGCCCGTAGCAGGTCGTGAGGTGCGCCGAGACGGTCGTGCTCGCCGCGTCGGCCCACAGGTTGCTGCGCGTCGGCGACTTGTCCATGCTCGACCACGCGCTGTTCGCCGAATTCGCGATGCTGTTGAGGCGCGCCTTCACGTCCGTGTCAGCCGTGTCATAGCCCGCACCGGCCGTGATGTCCTTCCATTTCTGCCGAAGCACGTCATACTCATCGGCGTGGGCGGCGAAAGGCGCGGCGACAAAAAGGCATGCGAGCGCCCGGAGGCATAACCAGCAGACCACTCCCCGTACCAGCCTTCCGGCAACCAGAGCACCAGCATCCGTCACCCTGCCTGGGAACGGGGACACTCCTGTCCCCCATTCCCCGTCAACAAGAAAGCGCTCGTCCGTCACCCTGCCTGGGAGCGGGGACACTCCTGTCCCCCATTCCCCGGCACCAAGGTCGCCGATGTCCTTCCCATGGCTATCATTTCGGCTCACCATCATTTACATCCTCACGGCCCCAGTCGCACGCGGTAGAAGCGTCGCGGATACGCGCCCGCCTCGGGATCGCGCCACATAAACGGAAGCGGCGGCGAGGTGACCGTTGCCAGCGGCGTCCACTCGGTCAGATTCGTGGATGCGAGGATCGTGTACGCCGCTCCGGATGGCCCGCTCACCGCCATGCTCCAGCCGCCGCTTTCAATGGCCGCGCCGCTCAGCAGCGGCGCCGACTCGGACGCGATCACGCTGACAGTCACGCCGTTACTGGCTCCCAGTCCGCCGAAATGGCCGACCGTGCGCACAGCGAGCGCGGCCACATCACTCGCACTCAGCGCACGGCTGAAGAGCGCCAGATCGTCGAGCCTGCCATTGAACATGCGCTCGAACGTGGCGTTGCTCGCATGCCCCCCAAAGACAACCGGCTTATCCTGCCGCAACGCCCACGCGACACCCGCCGCGCTGCCGAAGGGTGAGCCGTTGAGATAGGCGCGCACCACGCCGGCGTTCGCATTCGTCCGCGTGAATGTCACCGCCGCGTGGTGCCACACGCCGGTCAGCGCAGTTGCCCCCGAGACCACGCTCAGATCCTGCGCGTCCGCCGTGCTGTAGTGGTGCAGCCGCACGGTGTCGGCTCCGCTTGCGCAATAAAGCTGCAGCTCGTCGCCGCCGCCGCTGAACCCGTTGTCGGTGCCAAGGTAGAAGATGAAATCGTCGTCAGTGCGGGTGGCTCGCCTGAACCAGCCAGCGAAGCTCCAGTCAGCATCGCTCAGGTCGTACTCGCCGGTGCCGAGCGTGCGCGTCAGCCGCGCCGAGCCTGCCGTGCCTGTCTGAGTGAGCGACAGCGCGGCCGCGTTGAACAGGGGGCCAGGCGCGCCCGCCGCATAGTCGAACGCGCCCGCGCCAAATACGGCGAGCGAGCCGTGGCGGCCTTTGCCGGAGACGTCAGTCGCCAGCGCGTCGCCTGACATGTCTGGCGGTTCGAAGCTGTAGTGCAGCAGCGTATCCGCAGTGCTGGCGGTATCGGTCACAGAGAAGGCGAAGGAGGCGCTGCCGACAAAGGTTGCAGAAGGCGTAAAGCGGGCCGTATGGCCGTCGGCGAGCAGCGACACCGTGCCGCTGCTCGCGCCGCCCACAGTGAAGAGCCAGCCGGAAGGCGGCGTTTCGAGATCCGTCACCAGCGTCCACAGGTCGACCTCGACCGGCATTCCTTTCAGCGTGTAAGACCGGCCTGCCGTCGCAAGCGGGGGATCGTTGACGTCCGCGATCTCGACCGCCGCCTCAAGCGTCGCGCTCTGCCCGCCGAAGTGACCCACGCTCTGCGCGGCGAGCGACGCCACTTCCGCCGCGCTCAGCGCTGCGTCGAACACGGCCAGGTCGTCCAGCAGTCCGTTGCACCAGCGCGTCACCGCAAAGGTCGGCGAGTGGTGGCCCCCGAACGTGACCGGAACCGTCTGATCCAGATTGAGCGTCAGCGCGCTGTCGCTTCCTTTGAGCTGGCCGTCGAGATAGAGCGACAGCACGCCGGTCCGCGCAGCAGTCCGCAGGAACGTCACCGCCACATGGTGCCACGTGCCGACCGAGACGCCCGTCGCGCTTAAGTCCACGTCGGTCGTGTTCTCGCCGATGTAGTGACGCAGCCCCAGCGTGGCCGCGTTCGGATACCCGTAAAGCTGTAGTTCTTCGTTCGCGCCGAACCCGTCGCCGCGGCCGATGTAGAAGAAAAAGTCCTCGTTGGTCTGCGCCGCGCGGTTGACCCAGCCGCTGAAGCTCCACGAGCGGTCGCTGAAGCTGAACTCGTTCGTGCTGACGCTGCGGCGGAGGCGCGCGCCGTTGGGGTCGCCGCCCTCGCGCAGCAAAAAGGCCTGTCGCGTGACGCGCGCCAGCGCGGCGGGCGTGGCGTTGGTCAGCAGGCCAAAGCCCTTGCCGTATGTTTCGAACGTTCCGTCTCGCCCGTGACCGGACCGGTCCGCAACGAGTTGGTTGGTCGCCAGGGAGGGCTGCTCGAAGTCGTAGTGCAGAAACAGCCGGGGATCGGCAGACGTATCTCTCGCCGTGTACTGAATGGAGGCAGCCCCAACGAAATTGCTCGCCGGCGTGAAGCGCACCGTGTACCCGTCCGCCTGCAGCACCGCAGTGCCGCCCACGGCGCCGGTCACTGCAAAAAGCAGGTTCGAGACCGGCGTCAGATCGTCCGTCACCCGCGTGCGCAGGTCGATGCTGAGATCCGTTTCTTCGAGCGTTTTCCCGGCGGGGGTGTCGAGCGCGACCGGCGGCGCGTCGACGGTGAGCGTGAAGGTAACAGAGGTGGTCGAGCCGTCGGGGTCGGTCACGGTGAGGATCACGGTGGTTCTGCCGCTCCGGCCAGCGGCAGGCGTGAGCGTGACGGTCCGCGTCGCGCCGACGCCGCTGGCGACGATGGCCGAGGCCGGCAGCAACGTCGCGTCAAGCGCCGTCCCGCTGAGCGTAAGGCTGCCCGTTGCCGAATCCGCGTCGCCGACCGTCACCTGTGCGCTCGCGCTCCGGTTGGGGCTCATCACCACATCCGGCACGGCGCTGAGCGTCGGCGGCACGAAGCCCGCGCCCACCGCTCGGTTCGTGGCTCCGCCCGCCGAGAGATCGACCAGCCGCAGGCCGCGTGCCGGATCGGGGTCGGCGAAGACCTTCAACGTGCGGCCGTCTCGCAGCAGCACGTCAGCCGAAGTCGGCCCGGTTGCGGTGATCTGCGCCACGGGATTGGTCGCGCCCGCCGCCAGCGGCAGGAGCAAGGTGAGAAACTGGTTGGTGCCTGCGCCGCTACGCGTGTGCGTCACGGTGGTGCAGGGCACATGCGTGGTGATGCCGCTCTGCACCTTCCAGCCGAGCACCTGCGAGACGGAGGAGGACTCCCCTGCAACGGTGTTCGAGACCGCGAGACCTGCACCGAGACAGGGCACGATCGCGAGGTTGGCCGCCTTCGCGTCAGTGGTGGTCACCACTTGGGTCATTGCATCAACGACCGTGTTGGTCGGCAAGAGATTCCAGCGCGCCTCGTAGGTGTGGCTCACGCCCGCCGCCGAGGGTGCGAGCGTGTCGGCGACGAGATAGAGGTCCGGCTTCACGAACAGCACACGCCGCGTGTGGGCGGCCGGACGGAACGTGTAATTCGAATAGCCCCGGTTATACGTGCCGGCCGCGAAATCGTGCGCGACATCCGATTCCCAGCGCATCGGGATCGCGTTCGTTGGCACATAGTCCGCGTCGGGCAGGGTCGAGTTGCCGTCGCCGCCCTTCTGCGCGAGCCCGTCCACGACCACCGTGTTGTGCCCATAGCTTGAGATCGAATAGGTGCGCCAGATGCTGGTCTCGTAGTTGCCCGCGCCGTGATCGAAGAGCAGCTCCCGGCCGTAACACCAGAGCTGCAGCGCCAGCTTGTCCTCGTGTCGGTGCCCGCTCTGTCCCAGCGCGCCCGCGTCGAAGACCGCGCAGTTCGCGTTGGTCTCCCAGCCGGAGCGCAGCAGGTTGAAGCCGCCGTAAGGGAAGCTGACGGACGTCTGCGCGGGACGCACGCCCTGCGCGCCGCCCGTGGCGAGCCAGAGGAAATCGAGGCGGTTGGTGAAATACGAGTGGCCCTCCAGCAGGCGGGCCTTCACATCGCTGCGCCCCGAATCGTTCACCGGCGGCGTGACGCGATTCGGAAGAGCCATATACAGCAGCGCCTCATAGGCTTTCTCAAGCCCCGTGAGATATCCTGCGGGCAGTTCGCCTGCGCGGCCTTCGAGGGCGGCCAGTTGATAAATCTGCAGGGTGTTGTCGATGGACACGACGTGATAACCCGGCGCCAGTTCGTAGTGCCAGCCGTCGGGCAGGAACTGCACGTTCTGCTCCCCGTAGAGCTTCTGCGCGGCGAGCGTGCGCCAGCCCGCCGCCTCGCTGAGTTCGGGATAGAGCGCGCCGACGGTGTAGAGCCCCGACATCTCCATGGTCAGAAAGTTCGCCTGCGTGTAGAACGTGTTCAGGTAGCGCGCCTGTTCGATGCAGGATTTCAGGTAGAGCGTCACGTCCGCGTCCGTAAATGACGGCGACTCGAGAAAGCGATGGTACGCTTCGGGCCAATAGGTGGACATGCGCAGCCCGGTCTCGATCGTGCGCCACGTCGCGCCCGCCACGTTCACTCGCGAGATCTGCGCCGGACAGTCCGCGATCCAGTCGCGCAGTTCGCTGACCCAGGCCTGCGCATAGTACTCATCGCGCGAGCGGCCCCAATAGGTCTGCCCGAGGTTCGGCCACCACATCATCCGATTGAGCTGCCACTGCCACTCGTTGTTAGGCGCATAGCCGTTGGCGGGGTTGGTGGTGACGTTAAAGAACCAGTCGATGTTTCCGCCGGGGAAGGTGTACGGGATGCTGACCGCCGTCACGGTGCCGGTCGCGGCCGCGTCCGCCTGCGACTTGTTGTACGAGACGGCATTGGTGACCGCGTGCGGATTGAAGAACCACGTCACGTTCGTGCGGCCGCGCAAATACTCGGCAAGACTGACGAGTGCTGCGGGGTAGTTGCTTTGTGCGGCGTGGGCCTTGACCTGCTCCAAACCCGGGTAGTCCAGGTTCAGCGCCGCAAGCAGATTGGTGTCCGAAAGCAGCGGGCCCGTCGCTGCCCGCGCGAGGCCGGCAGCAAGGATCAGAGCGAGACACACCTCCCGCGTTATTGAACAACCCGTTTTCATATGTCTTTTCTGTGGCATGGGCGTCCCGCCCATGATCATCACGGGCGAGACGCCCGTGCTACGGAAAACATGTGCCATTTGCCTAACAGCCGGCTAAATCGTTTTCGCCGACTTCGCCTTCTTAAATTCGGAGAACTCTTCAGCATCGGACCAGATCTTCTCGCCGCACTTCTTGCAGGCTGTCATGCCATAGCCGAAAGGCGTCTGACACTTCTTGCAGGCCCAGCGCGTCTTCATTTCCGCCAGCCACGCGGTCAGGCCCTCATCGCGCACCGTGTTGAGGTACTTCTCGCGCAGCCCGTACTTGGGCGTCTCATTGAACATGGCCGTGATCTTATCGCAGGGATACGTCTTGCAGAGCCCGCACGACTGGAGCAGCTTGGCTTTGGCGCACTTGCGCACCTCGCACTTGGGCGCGTAGCCGGGAGTCTTCTTGGTGCTGCGGCAGCCGAGGCACTTGACGTCGGCTGACGTCTTGGCCTCTTTGCTCGCCATCAGCGCGGGACACGCGCCGCAGTAGATGCCGCAGATCGCATCCACGCACGCGTCTTCTCCCGGCGCCGCGCACACATCCCCGCATAGGCAACCGCATGCCGCGATGCCCGCCGCGCCCAGAAACGTCCTTCTCGCCACACCTGCCTGTTGCATCATACACCTCGCTCTCATTGTCTAGTATTATACCTGATTATCGTTTGAGGCGCCATCCGAAACCGAGCCACCCCAGCAATTCTAAATTTGGCTTGAGACAGCCTGAAGTCTGCACTACAAACGCTTCTTTCCGTGTAAGAAACCGTTCGTAGTACAGGCTTTAGCCTGCATTCCCGTGGCTCAGAAGTCAAATTTAGAATTGCTGGAGCCACCCTCCGCGCACGATGAAACGATTCTCTGACGGGCACTCGATGCTCGGCAACATTGTGCGGTTGACGTTCGTACTCGTCTTCTGCACCCTGCAGACGGCCTGCGACACGAAACGGGCCCGCGCCGAGAAGGCGGCGGCGCCTGTTCCGAACGTCGAATATCTGGCCACGCTCGGCCCCCGACGCCACTTTGCCTGCGTGGACATGGTGATCAACTTTCTTGCCTACCCCGTTATCGAAGTGGAAGGCAAACCTGTGAAAGCTCAGATCCTGTTTTCATTCCGGCGCAACACGTAAACGAGACAGCCTCTGCCACTCTGTCGTCACGGCGAGCAGCGGGGCAGGAACGTCTCCTGCGAAGCCCTGCAGCACAGCCTTGCACGTGCCTTCCGACTCCCGCACGAAGGCGAGGTCTGTACGCTCCGGCAATTCGATTTCAAGCCCATCCGTTATCACGCGCCTGAGACCGCCTGCGGCGAAGGCTGCCACCTTTCCGTCCGCCGAAAACCGGATCGCCACCACGCCGACCGCGTCGACGGCTACCGAATGCCCCTGCCACATGAACGTCTCGCTGATCGGATCGCCCGCCGGGCTCTTGGCCGCCGCCACGCGCACGTACGTGCCGTCTGTCAGCACGCTGTGCCCGTCGGCGGGCGGCACGGGATGCGTCGCGCCCTTGCGCTCCCAGCCGGAGACGCGCGCCACGCCCGCCTCCGCGAGAACGCGCGTCACTGCCCTCGCGCATGGGTCGTCGCCCGCGCAACGGCGTACCGCCGCACCCAGCCGCGCGGCCGTCTCCAGCGGACGCGCCTCGGCGTCGCGCGTCCAGTCGCCGACCTGAAACACCGCGCTCTTGCCCTGCGCCGCCCGCGCAAAGAAAGCCAGCTCGGTCTCGTTCCCGAACTCGGGCTGGTAAAGCACGACGGCGCGGTAGCGCTGCGCGCCGAGGCAGACGTAGCCTTCGGCGTCGAGCCGCAGCGCGCTTGACGTGCCAAGGATCGTCGGAAAGAGATCCGCCGGGTAGCCTTCCGCACAGAGCGCGGAGGCGACCTCCAGCCCGACCCGGTTGTACGAAGGCCCGGCCCAGTTCA
>CAYMLQ010000297.1:0-7676 GCA_964390795.1 uncultured Lentisphaeraceae bacterium | reverse complement strand
CCAACGTCGGCTCCGCCGCAGCCTCGCCCGCCGGCGACAGCCTGCGCCTCGCCCTCGGCCAGGATCTTCTCCCGTCGCTGACGGTCCGCCTGGCCCCCACGCGGCAGCAGGGGCTGCTTCGCTCGCCCAGACCGCTCTACCTGGTGCGGTGGTCGCCCCAGCCGGCTTTCGCGGACGGCGGAACCGTCGCATCCTTCGCCTGCTCCAACGGCATCCGGTACGTCGCCGCGCTCCTGGAAGGGAGCAACGCGCCCGCTCTGCCGTTCACGCTCGACGCGTCCGCCCGCCCGCACGCCGCGCCGCCCGGCGCGGACGAGCTGGCCGAGCGAACCGGCCCCCCCGACTCCGGCTCGCCCGTGACCGCCGTGTTCACGTCCGGGATGACCGCCGGCCATCTGACCGCCCCCCGCCCCTCAGAAGCCTGGCTGCCGGCATACGGCACGAACGCCCCCGCGCGCATCCTGCTCTACTGGCCGCAGATCGTTTCCGGCGGCGGCGTCACCGCAGGCCGCCCCGGCGGGCCGTTCTCAAAGCCGTACCCGCTCGACTCGGTCGCGCTGCGCCGCCAGTGGCGCAACAACGCCGCCGCGGCCGGCAGCCTCGAACCGGACGGGTTCACCGTCTCCACCGGGCTCGACGCAGGCGCCCTGCGCGTCACCGTCAACGGCGCGGACACAGACACGTTCTTCTGGGATGCGGAGGACTCGCCGGCGGCGGCGGCCCGCCTTGCCGCCCCCCTCGCGGCCGCGTACGTGCCCCCGTGCGACTGCGACGGCGCCTACGCCCAGATCGCGCTCGGCGGCCTCAACATCTGGGGGGAGTGCGTCGGGCGGGAACCCTATGGCAATGACGATGACGGCGACGGTGATGACGGCGGCAGCAATAACAGCAGCGGAGATGAAGAGGAAGAGAAAGAGGAAGAGGAGGATGACCCGTGCGACTGCACGGACGGCACCTGCGACAGCGCCGAGGGCGCGGACTTCGGCTCGCTCAAGTTCCGCATCCCCCTGGGCGTCCCGGGCCGCGGCCGCATCTCCGGCTTCGCTTGGTTCTTCATGGAGACCCCGCAGGCGGTCACGCCGTCCCTGTTCAACGTCCTCGGTAACCCGGAGACCGTTCTGTGCGTGACCAACGGGGGCGCCGTGACCGTCGCCTGCTATGAGGAAAACGGGCGCTCGCTCGAAATATCCAATGTCACGCACGGCGTGTGCGTCCGGGTCAGCGAATCCGGCGGCGCGGCCGAACACGGCTGGGAGATCACCAATCCCGGCGGCGACGGCGGCAGCGTCAGGCTCGTGAAACTCAGCCCGGCCGGCAACCGCCTGAGCGACGAAACGTATTCCTACGATCCGCAGAGCGCGTGGTCTCGCACCGACAACCTCACCTCGGCCACGGAGTATCTCCATGCATCAGGCAGCCTGGAAGCGGGCGAGGCGAGGTGCGAGACCCGCTCCCTGCACGCCGGGGGGCTGACCCTTTCCGAAACCGTCACCTTCAGCAAGGTCATCGGCGAGGGCGCCGCCGCCGCCGTGCGCGTGACGGACCGCAGCACCTTCGACGGGCTCAGGGGGGCGCGCCAGCAGGGGAATCTGTACCTGCACTCGCTGTACTGGGAGGACAACCTGCACGCCGGGCGCAACGGTTGTCTGAAACTGCGTTACGGCGACGGCATACCGTGGAAATACCGCGCCTGCGACGACCGCGGCCGCACGGTCCTGGGCGCGGGCCCCCTCGGAGGGTCGGCCCTCTGCCAGGATCTGGCCAACCGCGACGACATCGACACCGTTGGGGAACTGGCCGCGCTCCAGGGTCTGTCCTGCCTCGCCCGAGCGTATGATTACACGCCCGACGCCGCCGCCGGCGACTCCGGCGGCTCCAACGACTCGCGCAACCCCCGCGTGACAACCTCTTACGTCATCCGGAACGGCGCGGCGGCCGCCGTTTCCCGCGAATGGCGCGTCTACACGCGGGGCGAAACCAACGGTGTGCAGACCCTGGCCGTGCGCACCGTCCGCGCCGCCTCCGCCGCCTCCGCGTCAGCCGACCCCGCCAACGCCGTCTCGCTCGCGGTGTCGTACGCGGGCGCCGAGGCGAACGCCCATCCCGAGCTGTGGGGCCTGCCGCTGTACGAAAAGCGCGAGGACGGGACGGTGCGTACGTGGACTTACGAGTCCGGGAACTTCAGCCCCTCTTCCGGCGCCTTCACCCCGGTAGAGGGCGGCGCGTACCTGCGCGTCGTATCCAGAACGGGAACAATAGCCAGTCCCGAGGGCATCACGGGACAAAGCGCCTACACCGTCGAGATCCGCGACGCCGCCTTCGGCCGCGCGGTCCGGCGCGAGACGCGTCTGCACGGGTCGGGCGACCCCGCGCTGTCCTGGGAAGAGAGCGGATACGACGCCAAGGGCCGGCTGCTCGGCACCCGGTATTCCGACGGCACCGCAGAGACCAACGTCTGGGGCTGCTGCGAACTCCAGGCCAGGGTCGGCCGCGACGGAGCGGTAACCGAATACACTTCCGTCCCCGGCAATAGCCACTGGTCCCTGTCCGAGGAGGCCTCCCTCGGCGCCCTGCCCGGCGCGGACGGGCGCCACCCCGCCGCGGAGACCTTCACCGACGTCCTTGGCCGGGAGACCAACGGCGTGCGGTGCGTGCGGAACAACGGCGCCCGCGACCCGTCCTACGCACCCCTCGCCACGCGCACGGAATACACCTACGGGACGGACAGCTACCGAAAGACGACGGATGCCCTCGGCGCTCTGACCGTCTACATGAAGACGCACGGCGCTAACTCCGTGACCGAGGAGACCGCCGCCGGCGGCGTCACCAACCGCGCGACCCGGTACTGGGGCGGGGACACCGTCACGGAAAAAAACTGGGACGGCAAATTGACGCGCGAGACGCGTTCCGCATCCTACGACGCAAACGGCTGCCGCGTGGAGACCGTTGTCACAGAGTCTTCGGATTACCCGGCAGTGACCAACTCCGTCACCTCTTACGATTTCCTCGGCCGTGCGGTGTACGTTACGACACCGCTGGGCGTTACCGCCTATTTCTATGACGGCGCGACATCCCTCCTTCTGCGCGTCTCCCGCACGGGCTCGCCCGACACGCTCTATGCGTATGACGCGCTGGGCAACGTTTCCGCCACCGCGCTGGACGTCGACGGGGACGGGCAGGTGTCTTATGCGGGCCCCGACCGTATCAGCGCGGCCGAGACCCGTTACGAGGATGACGCCTCGAACGTCTGGTGGCGCGTGACCTCGTCGGCGGAGTCCGCCGGCGGTGTGACGAACAGATCGTCCGCGGTCCGGGAGCAGGTCACAGGACTCTCGCCCGCGCTCCTCTCCCGTACCGTCACGGTCTCGCCTGACGGCATGACCGCGACCGTCACCCGCGCCTTCGAGCCCGGCTCCGACAGCATAGTTGAAACCTCGCAGACAGGAACCGCCGAGCCTTCCGTCCGCCGCACGCTTTACGGCTACGATCTGGAGAGCGCCGGGCCGGACTCGGCGACGCTCTCAGCGTACGACGGGTTTGCGCGGGGCGTGTCGCAGACCGTGACCAACGGGACGGGAACGCTCTCGATAACCGCGGTCGCCTATGATACCTTTGGAAACGCCGTGACAAACCAGACCACATACGGCGATCTAACGGCGGTCACCGTGACCGGCTACGACGGACAGGGCCGCGCCGTGTCCCAGACTGACGCGCTCGGCAACGCCGTGTTCACGCAGTACGACAGCCTCGGGCAGATTATCGCGCTATCTGGTGCGACTTATCCGGTCGCGTACGGCTACGACACGGCCGGCCGCAAGATTTCCATGCGCACCTTCCGCGACGAGAACGGCACGGGCGACCAGACGCGCTGGCTGTACGACTGTGCGACGGGATTGCTCACCAACAAGGTCTACGCCGACGGCACGCGCATAGGCTATGCCTATACGCCGGACGGGCTGTTGTCACAGAGGATATGGGCTCGGGGCGATTGGGTTCGGTACGCGCGCGACGCGCAGGGCCGCACGCTCACGAACGCGTATTCGTCTGCGGAGACGCCGGACGTAGCATTCGCCTATAACGCGGCCGGCCTGCTCCACAATGCAAACGACACGGCTTCCGTCTCTCACGAGTACTCATATAGCGCGAAGGCTTCCCTCACCAACGAGGCCGTCGCATACCCCGGCCAGACCGCCGTTATCCGGCGAGATCTGGATACCTGGGAACGCCCCGCCGTGACGGCGCTCGCCGTCAACGGCACCAACCGCTGCCTCACCGCGTACGCATACGACGCCGAGTCCAGGCTGGAGTCCGTGGCATGCACCAATTCGCAGGGCAGGGGTTTCCAAGTCCGATACGCCTATGAGGGCGGACGCGGGCTCGGGGACGTTGTGACCCTTCCGGGCGGAGACGTCTTCACCCGCGCACTCGGGCGCGACGCGTATCGTCTAAAACTCGTCACCGGCTGCACAAACGTATACAACGGGAGCCCCCTGACTTCCTTCCGCTACGGGTACGACATCCTCTCCCGCGTCACGAACCACACAGACAACGCGGACACCGAGAGCCGTTTCGACTACAACGTCCGCAGCGAGATAGCGGAGGCGGTTCTGCTCACCAACGCGTACGGTTACGTCTATGACCCGATAGGTAACCGTCTCTTCTCAACGTACAATGCAGAGACCAACTCCTACGCGGCCAACTGTCTCAACCAGTACACCAACATCGTCGGGTGGAGTGCATCCTCGCCGAACTATGATGCCGACGGCAATATGCTGGCTTGCACGCTGCCGACAGGTGACTGGAGCTTCAGTTGGGACGCCGAGAACCGGTTCATCACCGTCTCGAACAATGAGATCAAGGTGTCTCATGCCTACGACTACCAGCACCGCCGCATCCGCAAAGCCGCGCCAGCCGCTACACACACCTTCATCTACGACGGCTGGAACCTGATCTGCGAGACGGTGGCGGCGACAAATGGCGCGGTGCCTGAAATAGAGTACTTCTGGGGCGTCGACCTGTCAGGCACGCTGCAGGGCGCGGGCGGCGTCGGCGGGCTGCTGGCGGTCAGTATGGGCGGTTACTTCTATTTCCCCTGCTATGACAACAATGGAAACATCGCCGCCTATGTGGACGAGAGCGGTTCAATCCGCGCCCGGTACGCCTATGACGCTTTCGGGAACACGGTCAGCCAGTCCGGCGACCTGGCCCATGTGTTCCGTTTCCGCTTCAGCACCAAGTACCGGGACGATGAGACCGGCCTGTACTACTACGGCTACCGCTACTATTCGCCAAAACTCGGGTGTTTTCTTTCGCGTGACCCGATTGAAGAGGTGGGCGGTTTGAAACTGTATGGTTTTGTAGGAAATAATGGAGTCGGGCAAACTGACAAAAATGGGTTAGAAATAAACATTGTCTATAATTATTCGACCGCTGCAAATACTGCTCAGGGAGAAACAAAATACGAATATTTACTAAAAGAAAAAAATGTGAACTGTAAAGAAACGGGCAAAAAGGGCGCAATTTGGAAACTGGAAGCAGTCATTACGGTCACATACTTTTTAGGAAAAATCAGTCCTCAATACTCAGCAATCGTTAAGCATGAAAATGCACATGTCAATAATATACTTGGTGCGTTTTATGTGGTTGAAGCCAATCTCATGACTGGTGAGTGTCTATGTACGAGGTGTTGTAACGCGACGGCCGACTACAAATTAGCACTCCATGCACATGCGTTTGCTGTTCAATTATTTGACGACGCGTCTTTCGATTGTGCCTCATATGGAAATCAAGCAATGTGTCTGAACAAGTCCAGTTTCTACAAAAGCGTTCTAGCCGCAAGTCAGAATATGGCAAAGGCATTCAATATAATGCAGGAGGCATGTTCAAAATGAGGCCAACCCTTATCATTCTTATGGTGACATCAATTCTTTGTGCTGCAAAAATACACGCATCGGCTTTACTTGATGATTCATTATTCATTTCTGAACGTAAAGGCGACCTGTTGTATTGTCTCGCACAAGAAGACAATAAAACGTTTGATTTACGGATCTGGTGTGTTGTCGTGACACCGTCTTTTATTCAAGGACAGGGCAAATCCGGAACACCAGGAATAAAACAGGAGGCAATATTCTCAAACGACGACCGTATTTATGCCATTGAGCGTTTATTAAAGGAGGGTGCGGACATCAATGCCCGAGACCCGGAAACAGGATGTACTGCTTTAGACATGGCTATATCGCTCAACTATAGACAAGTCATCTGGTTTTTAATCAACGATCAGAATGGCAATAAATTAAACATGTCATCGATAAAAACGGCTATTACCGCTGCTGAAATAAGTAATAACGCGTTTCTTGTTTTACGGTTAACAGCGTTAAGGGAAACAATTGATAACGGCGCGAAGATGGCCGATAAAACGCATGGTTTTTTTTGTGAGGTGGTGCAAAGAAATGGGCATGATGAGTTACTGCGGGCAGAACTTATTTGTTTATTGAATGACACTGTTATCCCCATAGTTCATTTAAATAATACGCCGATTGTTGATGCAATTAATTGGCTTGCAACCTGTAAACAACAAACAATAAAGTATCTTGCTTTGGAAAATAATACGACAAATACATTGTTATTTACAAACAGAACTGTTTCCTTGTCAATGACAAATGCGCCTTTTTTAAAAATCTTAGATAAAATTTGTGAACAAAGTGATCGGTATTGGGGGTTCAACGGCCGCGTGCTAATGACATTGCCCAAAAGATTTGTTCAAGAGAAAAGTGACTGGATCATTCGCAAAAACGAATAACGCGAAAGTATGTAACCGTTTTTGGCCCATTTTACCTGCGGTCACGAGGAGTCTGAAGCCCGCAAATTGCCGGGGTCGTAGAGGTTCGAGAGCGGCGTGTCGGAGCCGCGGGAACGGTAGAGGGGAGGAACGGTAGAGGGGGCGTATCGAGCAGGAATAGGGGTCGTAATTCGACTTTCTACAAATGCGATATTGTGTGGCCAAAGAACCGGGTTGAGAGTCTTGATGGAATCGGGTAAAATGCGGATATTAGGGAAAGGAAACGTGGAGTGTCCGAAGCGAAATGGTGATTCGGTTGGCGGCAAGGGAGCAACGGCATGCTAAGGCTCAAGGTCAGACAATGGCGGATGATCATCAGGAGGATGGCATGAACGCTTACCTGTCAAATGCGGCTGGCAGAGGTGTGCGGGAGGGAAGTGAAAATGGCAACATTCTTTTGTTTTCGTAAGTTTCGGATGCCGTCAGTCCCTGTTTGTCGAATGTACAATTACGACCTCATTCCCCCCGAATGGGAACGCCACACGTTTCGTCCGATGGGAAATGTCAGGCAAACGATATGGTGGACGGAGGAATACAATGCAAAATGCCCTTAACAGACTAACTCCTTTTTGCAGTTTATTACTTGTGGTGATATGTTTTCTTATGGGATGTCGTCCCTCGCTTATCGCAGGGAAATATCGTGTGGAGGCGATCGGCGAGCCGGGTATGTGTTTGTTTTTGGACCTCGGCGGCGGCGGACCTGCAAGAGTTGATGCGAAAGTCGTAGCCGTGGGGTGGGATAACAAGCATGTTATTGTCAAGCAAATAAGAAATTCAAATATCTCCACTAGCATCCCATAGGATTCGCCGGCAACAAACCAGTTCCCATGATTGGCAC
>CAYMLQ010000296.1:3228-7680 GCA_964390795.1 uncultured Lentisphaeraceae bacterium | reverse complement strand
GCTGAAGCGCCGCAGGATCATGCGCCTCTTCTTGCGCTGCGGACGCCGAGGCCGGCGTCCCTCCCGGCTGGCGCGCCTGAAACGGCTTGCGCCTCCAACCGGGAGGGCCCGCGGCCTCGCGGGCCGCAGGCGCAAGGGCTTGCGCCTGGAGCGGCGGCGTGAAGAGACGATTGGCAGGTCAAAACAGGGAGGCGCCCCATCCATAGTATCCCGCCTTAATTAGAATTGCTGGCGTTTGGGCGGGAATGGTAGAATGACCGCCCAATCCGGGAGGGTGTCGCGCCGCGGCTCCCTTCGTACCATGTAAGCCCTTCCGTTGACTACCGAAGGAGTAGGCAGATGACAGTGAAACCGCTTGCCGCAGGTTTGCGCGGCCCTTTGCATCGGGGGCGCATGCCCCTCTGCGCCGCCTGGGTTTTCGTGTGCGCCTTGCTTGTTTCCGGCTGCACCACCGCGTCGGTGCGGACGGCCGGCGTCCGCACCGCGCAAGAGGCTCAGGCGGTTGCCGACTCCGCGCTCGCGGCCTATGAGGCGCTTCGTTCGGTCTCCGCGGACAACGCCTACAACCAGGGCTACCTGCGCATTGTCGTCAGCCCCGAGCCCGATGCGGTTGACTTCACGGCAGTATCAGATGCCGGCATGGGTGATCTACTGGATGCCCGCAGCCGCGCCTGCCGCCAGATCCGGACGGCCGCGGTGCACCTGCGCCTGCTGTGTGCCGAGCGCGCCAAGGCCGAGGCGCTGCAGTCCTACGCGGCGGCGGTGGAGTCACTCAGGGGGCTCTCAGCCGATGAGACGGCGACAACCGAATTCAAGAAACTGGTGTCGGCCCTTCCCGCCGACCTCTCTGCCGTCTGGCAGTCGCGGCGCATCGCCCGCCTGAACGACGCGCTCGGCCGGGCTGCCGCAGAGCTGGGCGCGCTGTGGGTGCGGGAGCTGCCCATCTGGGAGGACTATGTGGACGCCGCCTACATCGCCCACTACGCTTCGGGGCTGCTTTCGCTCCGGTTGGCCAACTTCGAAGAAAAGGAGCTGGCGCGGAAGGTCGAGGCCCCCTACGGCATACCGGTCAAGGCAGGCCTGTACAAGCTGCAGAAATACCGCGAGGCCGTCCAGGCGGCCGACACCATCAAGGAGAAGCTGCGCCAGACTTCCGAGGCATTTGAACAGACGGGCGCAGGCATGCCGCACGAAAAACGCACCGCACCGCAGACGCGCTGAAACCCGTGAACCAGGAGTGACGCAATGACCAGCCTTAAAAAGACGCTGCAGCAACGCACCCAGGCCGCTGTTCTGGCCTACAACACGAACCGAGCCCGGTTGGTCAAAGAGGCCGCAAAATCCGGCGGAGCCGAAGCGGCGGCCGTGATCGAGGAGGAATACACCGCGCTCTGCAACGCCGCCTTCGCCCTGCAGCGGGCGGCGCTCAAACGCAACCACCGCCGCTACCGGCGCCTGCTCTCTGAAGCGACGGAGAGCATCAGCCGCACGCAGCGTCTGATCGAGGAGGCGGCAGCGTTCTCGGCGGTTTTGGACGGCATGGCCAAAGCTGTTACGCTACTTGGCCGCGTGCTGCTGCTGCTCGGCTGATCACTGCGGGTTGAACATGCCGCCGGGGAGGGCAGGCGTCCCCTCCCAGCTTGCCGAAGGCGACCATGGCAGATCTCCCTCGTGCGGCGCACTCATGCACCCAGAGAGGCTGCAAAGCGCAAGTGCGGCACACACGGCGAGCAATCCCGAGCGGACGTTAGAAATAGACCACATCGTTTTTCTCCAGGGGGGCCTGCTGCCAGTCGATCAGCACATCGGCCACAACAAGGCCCTGATCGCGGACGACCTGACGGAGGCGGATGCGGGTCACAAAATCGCCCGCAGGGGTCTCTAGGCCGGGCCGACGGATCATCATCTCAATTTGCGGCAGCCCCTTGGAGAGATCCTCGCCGAGCAGTTCCTGCATGAACGCGAGCGAGAACTCGACCACCACGAACTTGAGCTGGTCGTCAAAGGCCACGACCTTGCCCTTGTCGCCCGGGGTCAGCACGTTATCGAGATTATCGAGCGTCGCACCGGCTGCGGCCGTCCCGGTTCCCCTCCCCGGTTGCGGGTTCATGCACTTCTCGAGCTGCTTCGTCAGGTTGGCGATCGTGGCCTCGTGCCCGGCGGTGATCTCCTTCTGGTGGTTGATCTCCGCGGTCTTCTCGGCGACCTCGGCCTCCAGATCGCGCTTCTCCTCTTCGAGGCGGGTGACCTTGCGATCCAACTCGGCCTTCTGCTGCTGCAGGCTCGCGACCGTGGCGTTCAGATCCTCGATTGTCTTTTTGTCGGTGCGGCTGCTCCGCTTGAGGCGGTTGTGCTCATTGATCACGTCGACGAGTTCCTCACGCAGCTTGCGCAACTCCCCGCGGGTGGTGTTCAGGGCGGCGTTCTGAGCCTTGGCGCGCTCAAAGAGCTTGTCCAGCGCCTCCTGCTGCGTGCCGGCCCCGGATGTCGAGTATTTGCCCATCCCGCGCAGGTCGGTCATCTTCTTGCCCATTTCGTCAAGCTGGTAGTAACGCCGGAGCTGCAGCACCATGTCGTCGGTGTCATAGTTCAGCGTGGGCAGGTTGTCCTGCTCGAGTTTGAAGGGATAGGCGCTCCAGAAGGTCGCGGTCTCGGGGTTTTCGAGTTCGCGGGCGCTCACTTCGGAGATGTCACGCTCAGGGAGCGAGAGTGCTGGCGTGTCGGCCGGGGGTTGCGCTTCGATCGTACGCGCGATGCGAGCCATACCCTCTTCGAACTTTTGCGCCCGACCCACAAGCGCCTCACGCTTCCCTTTGATTTGGAATTCCAAAACAAGGGCTGCGACGCCCACAATCAGAATGATGATAACAAGAATTCTCAAGACCTTACCCATAGCATCCTCATGGTTTTTAAGAACAACACAGCGGGTCATCGGAAAAGGTAGCCCAAATTGTCTTTGTCGTGCAACAACAAAAAGAGGGTCAGGTACGATTTTTTGATAAAATGACAAGGCGACGGCGCTCGAAAAGGCGACACAGGCGATAAATCCGGTTGACCGCTACACCGGTGATAGTATAAAAAGGGGATGCTATGAATTTGATCCTGCGTACATCTGTAGGCAACGGGTTGTTGGCGATTGGCGTCGCGGCCCTGCTTGTATGTTCGGCGGCCGCGCAAGGGGGCGACCCCGAGAAGGATGCATTTCTGGCTCAAGAGCAGGAGTATGTCCGGCAATTGCAGGATGTGTTGCGGATGCCCGATTTCGCTGCCCGTGTGATCGAAGACCTCAAGAAGCGCTATCCGGATGCGGCCGTCGCGCTTAAAGTTTTGGAGTTGCGCGGGTTGCTTTCCCAAGGGAAGTTTGAGGATGTCCGCGGGATCATCGCCCGCCAGCCCAATCCCGACGGCGCCGATGCCTGGGCCATGAAGCTGGCCATGGCCGACAGCCTCTACGCCTTTGGCCGCACCGACGAAGCGTTCGGCTTCTACGAGGCGTTCTTCAAGAAATTCCCGCAGCCGCCACCGGAGCTGGAGTCCTTCTATATTGAGGCGGCCTACAAGTACCCGCAGATGCTGCTGGCCACCCGTATGGACAAGCTGGCGCTGACCGCCTACAAGCGGTTGATGGGGGTCAAGCTGCCCAAAGACGCGATGCGCCAGGTGCAGGCCGACGCCGCCGAACTGACGGTCAAACTGGCCGAGGCCGAGACCGACAACAAGGCGCGGGACGGACTGCTGGCCGATGCCGAGAAACTGGCCAACCAGCTCCTGTGGGATCAGGACATGTGGTTTGGCAAGGGGATCGTCATCAAAGCGCACATTCTGGTGCTCAAGGGGGACACCTCCAAAGCACAGTCGCTGATCGAGGACTACATGGGTCCGCTGAAGATGATCCACGACGCCCTGGTCGCGCAGGAGCAGGAAGAGGGGATCACCGGGTTGGTCAAGATGAGCCCCATGGCCCAGTGCCGCTTCCTTCTGGCGGTGATGCTGGATGACGAGGCGATGAAGATCGCCGCCGACCCCGCCGGTGACATCGAGAAGGTCAAGGACCTCCTGCTCGGCGAGCGCGGCACCGACGGCAAGCGCAAACCCAATGGCGCCTATCAGCACTTTATCAACGTCTTCGCCAAGTTCCCCGACAGCCAGTGGGCCATGGAGGCGGGCGAACGCGAGCAGAAGATACGCACCTTTATCAGAGAACGTTTCAACGTGGAGCTGACGCCCGAGATCACCTCCGAAATGTTGGATCGTATTAGGCAGAAGCAGTTCCAAGAGGCGCGCCAGAAATTCGCCAGCAACCAGTTTGAGGTGAGCATCGTGGCGTTCTTTGACGTTCTCAACCGCTTCCCCGAGGCGGCCGAATCGGTGATCGCCTTGGGCGAGCTGACGCAGGCCTGCCTGGAGGTCCGCAGTGCCGACGGCTACGAGGCGCTGCTGGCCGATACGGTC
>CAYMLQ010000296.1:0-3218 GCA_964390795.1 uncultured Lentisphaeraceae bacterium | reverse complement strand
ACGGTCGTGGCGCATCTGGCGGAGCGGTTCAGCGCGTCGGCCAATACCTTGGCGGCGGGTGCCGAACTGCAGCGACTGGCTGAGCATTTCGGCGGCCTCGGGATGGGCGAGAAACGTCGGCAGTCCTATGACCTCTTCTTCAAGCACTTCACCCAGCACCCGGACGCGCCGCAACGGATCATGGTCTTCGGCGCCAAGGCGGCGGAGGATGGAGACGAACTGGCGGCGCTCGACTACTTCGAGCGCCTGGTCACGGCCTATACCGCCTCGGCGTGGTATGGCGATGCCCTGAGTCAGATCGCGGCGATCCACAATCGGCGGCATAACTATACCAACGAGATTGCGACGCTCGAGGCCTATATGGCCTATCTGGTGAAGACCGAAAAACCCGGCATGGCCGCCGCGACGACCCGCTTCCGGATCGCGCAGTCGACCCGCTCCATCGGTCTTGCCCGCGTTCGCGGCGCTGAGGACGACGCCAGCCGTGCTGAGGGCTCGGTGCACCTGCTCAGGGCTGCTGTGGCGTACGACCAGATCGCCAAAGACCTTGCCGCCATCCCCGCAGGTGTCGCCATTGATACGAAGCAGGCCGACCTGATCCGCGAGCAGTCTTTCTTCCAGAAGGCCTTCTGCCTGGCGCAGGTCAACGCGCCTCCCGAGGCGGTCGCCAAGACCCGGCCGCAGGCGATCGAAGCCTATCTGAGTTTTGTGAAGACCTTCCCCAAGTCGGAACTCGCCCCCACGGCGCTGATCAAGGCAGGCACCATGTACACCGTCCTGCAGGAGACGGAAAAGGCCCAAGCGATCTTCGCCCAACTGCGCAAGGACTATCCGGCCTCCGAGGAGGCCCGCAGCTCGGTGCCGATGCTCGCCGCCAGTCTGATGGAACTCGGCTTGCGCGGCGAGGCGGTTGCCAAATACAAAGAGATGTTCTCCGGCAAGGGCTCCGATGTCTTCGCCGATTACCAGTTGCTGACGGCGGCGCGGGCCCTGGTGGATGCCAAGGAATACGACATCGCGCTCCAAGGATTCGACAAGGTCGCCGCGGCCAAGGATCCGGCGATGCAGGCGCAGGCCCGCTACGGCCGCGCCCAAGCGCTCATCGGCATGAAGCGGTTTGCCGAAGCCCGCGCGGAACTCGAGACCTTTGTCACCACGTATGCCCGCTCGACGCTTGTGGTCGACGCCAGCCTGCTCCTGGCCGATGCGGCCAGCGCCGAGGGCGAGACCGAGCGCGACGACAATCGTCGCCAAGAGCTGTTCAACCGCGCCGTGGATGCCTTCAAGTTCGTCCGTAACTACCGCAAAGAGATGAAGGAGATGGTCGAGATCGACATCCAGGTCGGCCAGACCATGATTCGCAAGATGAACGCCGAGAAGGCGCTGGGCCTGAACGAAAAGGCAGGGGAATCCCGCGGGCGGGCCATTACGGCCTTCAAACTGCTGATCTTTTCGATCGACCCGGGGAATGCCGCACTGGCCCCCTATCTCGAGCAGGCCTACCTGCTGAGCATCCCGCTCGAGCTGGAACACAAGAAATTCCAGGCCGCCGCAGACTCGTGCGAAGAGTACCTCGCGACATTCGGCGGCAGCCGCAACGCGCCGCAGGTGCGGACGTGGCTGAACCAAGCGAATATCGAGCTGTCGGTCAAGAAGTGAGCCAAGCGACTGAGAAAGAATCAAGGAGTAAAGGTATGAAGCACACCACGGCATACGGAAAAATTCTAATCCTCGCGGCCTGCGTCTTTGCAGGCGTGTCGCCGCTGCTGGCGCAGGTCGCCGCAGGCGTTCCCGGCGTGCTCAAGGTCAACAGCCGCGACTTTCCTGGAATGGTCCGCTGGTGGCCCAGCGCCAAAGAGTATTCGGTGTCGGATGTGAAGACCGGCGTCGAGATCCGCCATCCGCTCGCCGCCGTGCAGAGCATGCGCATCGCACGTCCCAAAGAGCTGGATCCGGCGATCGCCGCAGTCAAAGCGAACACCGGCGCATCGGCCATCGCCGCGCTGATCAAGATCGTCAACGACTACGCCATGTTACAGTACGACGAAGAGGCGACCCGTTGGCTGGCCGAGGCCTATCTACAGACCAACAACGGCGCCGAGGCGCTCAAGGCGATCGAGAAGATCACCACGCAGCGGCCTCAGGCGGCCTATCTCGGCGATCTGGCCACGGTCTACTGGCGGGTGCTGCTGCGGGAAAACCGGACGGCAAAGCTCGACGATCTGCTGGAGAACGCGGTGAAAAGCGGTGACCGCGCGGCGTCTGCTTCGGCCCTGATCCTGCGCGGTGATCTGATCTTGAAGAGCGGCGACACCCAGGAGCACCACACGCGGGCGCTGAAAGACGGCTACCTGCGGGTGATCACCCTCTACCGTGGCATCCGGGCCGTTCAGCCCGAGGCGAACTACAAGGCTGCCAAGAGTCTCGAAAAGCTGGGGATGTCGTCGCGCGCCCAAGAGCGCCGCGACTTGATCCGCAAGGAGTTTCCGGGCAGTGAATGGGCCAATAAGCCCTGAGCAGTCGGTTATCAGTGATCGGTTATCAGTGATCGTTCAGGCGGGATGTTTAGGACAATACCGGGTGCGGAACCCGGAACGACGTTACAACGCGAAGGCTGTAAAGGACACAGCGAAGAAAGGCGAGAGGAAACCATGAAGAGACTAGTGATGAGTGCGGTGATGCTTGCGGCTTTGATGGGCGCTCCGGCGCTGCTGGCGCAAGAGGGCGAGGCTGCGGCTCCTGCTGCTGCCGAGGTCGCGGCGGCACCGGCCGTCGAAAGTGCACCGATCGTCGCGGCTGGTGACGGCGAGTCGGCGCCCAAGGCCGCGCCCAAAAAGAGCGCGACCGATTTTGGTGCGATTCTAATGGGGTCGGGCGCCATCGGCTTCATCCTGTGGATGGCTCTGTTCGGGTGTGCGGCGGCGGCGATCTACTTCATCGTGGACTGCACGATCCTCGTGAGGCCGCAGAAAATCATGCCCAAGGACTTGATCGACCAGGTCAAGAACGCGATGGCCGAAGGGGACGTCCTCAAGGCGCTGAAGGCCTGCGAAAGCGAGCCCGGATCCATGGCCAATATTCTCTCCGCCGGCTTTTCGCATGTCGAAGAGGGGTATGACATCATCCAGGAGAGCGTCGGTACAGCGGCTGACCTTGAGACGGAGCGGCTGATGCAGCGCCTCACCTGGATCTCGGTCTGCGCCAACCTCGCGCCGATG
>CAYMLQ010000295.1:0-7693 GCA_964390795.1 uncultured Lentisphaeraceae bacterium | reverse complement strand
TCGGGGCAGGTGAAGGGGTTGGCGTGCTTGGTGCAGTTGATGCAGCCCATGTAGAGCTTGTGCATGACCTGGGTCTTGGGGATGACCTTGAAGCCGAGCGAGCCGAAGAACTGCGGGGCGAAGGTCAGGACGATCGCCTGCGCGGGCTGGAAGCGCAGGATGTTCTCGAGAATGGTCGAGACGATCCGCGTGCCGATGCGGTGGCGGCGGTAATCCTGGTGGACTGCGACGGACTGGATTTCAACCGACGCGCGTTCGGGTTCGCCGATCTCGGGCAGGATCTGCCAGGCGGCGCACCCTGCGATGCGCCCGTCGGCCTCGCACACGACAAAGCGGTCGATGTTCTGGATGATGTCGCCGATGGGGCGCGAGATCAGGTCGTCCTTGTGGCTGCGGATGAGATTGAAAATCTGCTCCGCGTCTTTCAGAACCGCCGGGCGGATCAGGTGTTGTTCAGTAGTCATGGGGCTTTTTTAGTTTTCCTCGATGAGAGTCAGGGTCAGGTCGCGTGTTTTGCCGGCGCGCGAGACGGTGAGGGTGACGCGCTCCCCCGGTTTGCAGGGGTCGAGCGCGGCCTGGAGGTCCTCGATGGTACACACCGGCACCTTGTTCACGGCGGTGACGACGTCGCCGAATACCAGAGCGCCGCCGCGGCTGACGCCGATGCCCTCGAGGCCTGCGGCTACGGCGGGCGTCTGCTCGAAGACGGCGTAGATGGCGACGCCCTTGACGCCGGCGCGGGCGGTCACGTGGTCGGGCAGGAACTGCACGCCCAGGCCGGCGCGCGTGACGCGGCCTTTCTCGATGAGCTGCGGCACGATGCGCGAGACGGTATCGGAGGGGACGGCAAAGCCGATGCCGGCGCTTGCGCCGCTCGGGCTCAGGATCGCGGTGTTGACGCCGACGAGATGGCCTGAGCCCATCAGCAGAGGGCCTCCCGAGTTGCCGGGGTTGATGGCGGTGTCGGTTTGGATCGCATCGTGGATCTTGCGGTCGGTCATAGAGGTGATGGTGCGCCCGAGGGCGCTGACGATGCCGGAGGATAGGGTGGTGTCCAGCCCGAAGGGGTTGCCGATGGCGTAGACCTGCTGGCCGACCTGAAGGTCGCGTGACGGGGCTACAGTGACGGGGCTGAGCTTTTCGGGCGGGGCGTCGATTTTGAGCACGGCGAGATCGTAGTCCGGCGCGATGCCCACCAGTGTGGCCTCATACCGGGTGCCGTCCGGAAAGGTGACGCTCAGCGTGTTTGCCTGATGCACCACGTGGTAGTTGCTGACGATGTGGCCGTTCCTGTCCCACACGAAGCCGGAGCCAGTGCCTTGCGGAATCTCGTAAAGCTGGAAATCGAAAAAGCCGCGCCGCACGAGGGCGTTGTTGGCGACCGCGACGACCGAGGGCGAGACGAGCTTGTAGACGCCGGTGGCCTCGCTTTCGGAAGGCTGCCGCTCGACGAAGGGCCGCGACTGCACGGTAGCTGGGGGCTGGTTCGTGAGGGCCGCGAGCGTAGCCATTTGAATGTTCCAGCGCCGCTGGTTGTCGCGCAGTTGGAACAACAGAAAGAGCGTGATCGCGACCAGCGTGAGCGTCAGAAAAGGTGAACGCGTCAAAGTCATGAGTGTATGGTACACAAGCTCGGCCGCATTTTCGAGGCGAAAATGGTTGCACCTCTCTAGCGGTTAAGCGCGTGCTTGGCCGCCTCGTAAACCTGCCGCGGGGTGACGTTGTTGGCTTTGGCGAGGATGGCGCAGGCGTCGTGTTCGGGCGAGGCGGTGATCGCTTCGCCGTGAAGCGTGCCGATTTTCACAGGAACGTCACCCCACGGCGTGCGGACGTTTTCGAAGCGGCGCTGCAGCTCCTCGCGACGTACGGGATAGAAGCGGATGCCGAAGGTGGTCGTCGAACGGAAGATCCGCTCGCGAAGGGCCGCGGCGCCCTCGGCGGTAGCCAGCACGCTGAGCACCGTGCCGGGGCGGCCCTTCTTCATGGTCACAGGCGTGAGCCAGACGTCCAGCGCGCCGCGACCGAGCAGGTCGGCGGCGAGCGAGCCCAGCCACTCGGGGTTGCAGTCGTCGAGGTTGGTTTCCAGCACGAGCAGGTCGGCGGCGGTGGGCGCCACCGGCGTGGCGGCCGCCGCGGACTCGGCCAACAGCGTGGCGCGCAGCACATTGGGGCGACCGTTGAGCGTGCGGCTGCCGAAGCCGAAGGCGCTGCGGATGACCGTGGCCGTTTCGGGCAGCGGCGCGAGCGTGTGGGACCAGACGCGCAGCAGCGCCGCGCCCGTGGGGGTGACCAGCTCGAAGGGCTCGGTGGTTTGAGTTAGTGCCATTCCGGCCAGGAGTTCCAGCGTGGCGGGCGCGGGGTTGGGCATCTCGCCGTGGGCGCAGCGGAGGGTGCCGGTGCCGGCAGGCAGGGGGCCGCAGGCCACGCCTTGCGCGCCGAGTTGTTCGAGCGCGAGGCAGGCGCCCACGATGTCCGCGATCGAGTCCCACGCGCCGACTTCGTGGAAATGCACGGTCTCGAGCGACTTGCCGTGGATCTTGGCTTCGGCTTCGGCAAGTTTGCGGAAGACGTTGATTGCCAGATCACGCGTGGCATTTGAAAGAGGCGCGTGCGAGAGAAGGTGTTCGATCTCGGCAAGCCCCCGATGGGCGTGCGCGTGGCTATGCTGCAGGCCGCCTGAAGGCGGCACACCATGCGGAGAAGGGGCGTGATGCTCGTGCGCGTGGCCATGCGCGTGAGCATCGGGCCATTCGCTGTCGTCGTGGTGCGGGTGGCGCTCTGCGCGGACGGTGACGCGCAGTCCGTTCAGGCCCGCGGCGCTGGCGAGGTCGGTGTGGAAATGAAGGTGCTCGGGAAAGAAAGAGTTGATGATCTTTTCGATGGCGGGCATGTCCGCGCCCAGCGCCGCGAGGGCGGAAAGGATCATATCGCCGCTGGCACCGCCCACGCTATCGAAACGAAGGAATTTTGTCATGTGGGTAGCTTACAGAAAACACGGTGTGAGGTTCAACGGGAAAAGCAGTCATAAACGCTTCATGCAGTATTGGTAAGCCCAGTCACGAATACTCAGTCGAAGATCATGCCGAGTTATGACTGTTTCGGTGGCTTGGTTTGACTTACGACGCGGTGAACCTCCTGCGAGGGCTTGTCCGCATCGACTTTTTTTGGCATGATGAATCCATGCCAAAGAAAATAATAGCACACGAAAACGGCGAGACGCCCAAGATGGGCGGCGCGACGAACAATAACCCGGAAAATGCAGTGTGCGAGAAGACGGCAACTTATGAGGGTGGGCTCTCAAGGGAACGTGATTTGGGAAGGATATCCGAAGCGATCAAACCGCACTTGCTGCATGCGGGGTCAGACGCTCTCGTTGCACAGGGCGACTCGTTGGCGCTCTTGAGGAAGATGCCCGAACATTCGGTGTCGCTCATCCTGACCGATCCACCGTATCACGCGACGAAGAAACGGAACATTTATGGCGATACGGCCTTCGCGGAGGATCAACATTATCTTGACTGGATGGGCGAGTACGCAAACGAGTGGCATCGGGTTCTTCGGCCAAACGGGTCGCTCTTCTGTTTTTGCGACTCATCCATGGCGGGACGCCTAGAAATGCAATTCTCCAAGCGGTTCAATGTTCTGTCGCATGTGGTCTGGACCAAACCTAACGATCCCGGTTTCGACGGTTGGAAAGGTAAGATGAAGAAGGAGGCCCTGCGGCAGTGGTATGCGCACTCGGAGCGTATCCTGTTTGCGGAGCCGGCTGTCGATGGCAACCTATTCCGCTCGCCTTTTGCTCTGTTTTTGCGTGAGGTCAGAAAGAAATCTGGACTATCCATGCACGAGTTGACAGCTCTGATCGGAGCGCATGGGAAGATCAATCACGGTGGAGCGGTTTCGAACTGGGAAGATGGCCGGAATACCCCAAGTCGAGAACAGTACCGGAAGATTGGTGAGGCGCTTATCGGAACGGGGCGGATCGATGCGATGCCGCCGTATGAGGATGTCATTCGGGTCTTTACGATGGATGCCTCCAAGGAATTCACGGATGTGTGGACATTTCCATCCGTGAGACCTTACAAGGATAAGCATCCAGCGGAGAAACCCCTCGCGATGCTGGAGCACGCCATCGCGGCTACAACCAGTCAAGGTGACATTGTACTGGATTGTTTCGGAGGTGGCGGCAGCACAGCGATCGCAGCATTAGGCCTCGGACGGAGAGCCGTGGCGATTGAGATTGAGGAGGTTTGGGCTACGGCTATCGCTTCCAAAGTAAAAGCTTTCGGCGGTATGCGCGTCGGCTATCGGCACAGAGATGAGACTGTGGTACCGTTTCGCGAGCGCCGGTTGGCCGAGTCAATCCGTGTTACGCCCTATCACGAGATGACACTGTTCGACGTTCCGGTCTAGTACACAACGCATCCAGTCTAAAGTCTTGATGATTCCGGAATCCTTCACAACCATGTTGCAATGGTGGTGACCCCAGCCTACATTGTATGGGCGGTGGTTCAAAGCTCCGGTGCGAAGTTCCTCGATGTGGAACAGGTTCAATTGGGTGACGGTAAGATCAGGGACTTCGCGACCCTCCGCCTGCTCCATACGGGTGAAAAACCCCTGGGCTGATAGATCCTCGAGACAGAGGGGGCAAACGGTACTGCCGCAGGCGTTGATGATGCGGGCTTTTGACAAACGCTCAAGATCGAAAAGGTCTTGGTTTTTGCACTTCGCAAGGGTGTGCGCTTTACGCTTTTCAGCATTGTCGCTTGTCATGCCGTTGCTGACAGCGACCTGATGAGCGTCGCCGCAAAGCCAGAACAGAGACTCAAGTTGGAGACGGCAATTCGCTATGGTTTCTGAACTGGCATACTCGTAAACACGGATACCAGCACCCTTTTTCGCTGTTTCGGCAAAGCCGCGGATGACACGTTTGCGATTCTCGTTAGCAGTCGTTGCGGGGATGCGGGACACATACTGCCCTCCCAACGGGCGAGTGCGACGTTTGGCTGGCTTCCAGTTGAGTGATTCCGGGTTGTGTTGTATCCACTGTTCTCGAGTCTCGTAGAAGACAAGCGCGTTTGTTCCAATGGCAAGGCCTTTCGCCGACAAAACAGCATCTATTCCCGGTATCCCAAAATAGGTGCTCGGAGAGATTAGAACGATGAAGCCGTTCTCATACGTGGTCGATCCATCATGGAGGGCCGCGCACTGTTCCCAAAAGGGGTACGGTATGAGCACTGTTCCAGAGCGACTGACGCGGTTCTGATAGATGACATCATCGTCGGCGCCGCGTGTCTGCCCAGTTCTTCCTGTGTGAGACCTTTTACTCGCCGCAGAGTTGCAATACGTTGTCCAAGCGCTTTTTTTATCACGTAGTCAGACTACCACATATCGATGTTTTTAGACCACGTAGCATGACTACGTGTCCATGCTGTTTTCACCTTTCTTTGTGCCTAAGTCCGGAGTTCTATTTCATGCTTTGCGGGCTGCTTGGCATGCGCTACAATGCGGGTCAAGAAACGGGGACGAGGGATGAGAAAGACAGTCATCACAGGGGTAGCGGCGTTGCTCTGCTGGGGGTGTGGGGCAGCCGAGGCGGACCGGCTGAAGGATCTCGGGACGGTGAAGGCTCAGCTCGTGGCGGGCGTGCGCAAGGAGTCACCCGACCTGAAGCAGGCCCGCAGCCTCGTTCAGGCGCAGAAGCCGGACGGCTCGTGGGAAGAGGTCCGGTACGAGGCCAAGGACCGCATGTATTGGCCCCCCATGGCGCACTTGGAGCGGTTGACGGTTCTGGCTCAGGTGTATGAGTCCGGCAAAGCGCCGGAACCCGAACGGGACGCGCTGGCGCAGGCGTTTGTGAAGGGCTTCGACTTCTGGGTGGAGCGAGACCCGAAGTCGTCGAACTGGTGGTATAACGAGATCGGAGCGCCCGAGAGCCTCTACCGCCTGATGCTGCTGACTGAGCCGCTGCTGACCGACGGGCGCCTCGAAAAGGGCTGTGCGCTGCTGGCGCGTTCGAAACTTGCGATGACCGGGCAGAACCTGGTCTGGCTGGCCGAGAACGTGATCGGCCGGGCGTGTCTGCAGCGCGCCCCGGAACTGATGGCGGCTGCGTTCAAACGGATTGAGGAGGAGATCGTGGTGACGGAAAAGGAGGGCATCCAGCCCGACTTCAGCTTCCATCAGCACGGCGCGCAGCTCTATTCGGGCGGCTACGGTAACGGCTTCGCCTCCTGCGTGCCGCGGTTCGCGCTGTTGGCCCAGGGCACGTCGTTCGCCTTTGCGCCGGAGAAGATCCGCATCCTCGAGAGCTACCTGCTGGACGGGCAGCAGTGGATGATCCGCAACGGCATCTTTGACTATTCGGCCAGCGGGCGCGAGCCCACGCGGCCCAACAGCGGCAAGGTCGGCGGGTACGCGACTAACGCGAAGAGCCTGCTCAAGCTCGAGGCCGTGACGCGGCGGGAAGAGCTGGAACAACTGGCGGCGCGCATTGAGAAGGGCGTTACGGCGACGACGCCCGCGCGGGTCGGCCACAAGCATTTCTGGCGCTCGGATTACACCGCCCATCAGCGCCCGGAGTGGCTGGTCTCTGTGCGCCTGACGAGCGACCGCATGCTGCAGACCGAACTTGTCAACGACGAGAACCAGCTCGGCGAGCACCTGTCGGACGGCGTCATGTATCTCTATCGGACGGGCTGGGAGTACCGCAACATCTTCCCGGTATGGGACTGGGCGCGGCTGCCGGGCATCACCGTCGAGCACAACCGCCCGCTGCGGCGTATCGACAACCGGCGCAAGGGCGCGCGGGCT
This sequence comes from uncultured Lentisphaeraceae bacterium, assembly GCA_964390795.1. Taxonomy (GTDB): domain Bacteria; phylum Verrucomicrobiota; class Kiritimatiellia; order RFP12; family UBA1067; genus CAYMLQ01. The sequence continues at coordinate 880 of CAYMLQ010000295.1, read as the reverse complement.
TTTGCGGGTGGCGTGTCAGATGGCGTGTGCGGCGTGTCGGCCATGGATTTCGAGCGGGACGGGTTGACCGCCAAGAAAGCGTGGTTCTTTTTCGAGGGGGAGGTGGTCTGCCTCGGAGCGGACATCGCGTCGGCCAACGGCTTCCGCGTGATCACGTCGGTGAACCAGTGCCTCGCGGACGGGCCGGTGACCGTCAAGCGGGTGGGTGGTGCTGCGGACGTGCTGGCGCTTCCCGAGAAGATCGAGAAGCCGGTCTGGGCGCATCACAGCGGGATCGGGTACGTGTTTCTGGATGCGGGCGACAGCGTGGGCATGGGGGCGTCGGTACAGACAGGGAGCTGGAAACGAATTTCCACGGTTCAGAAGGATGCGCCTGTATCAACGGCGGTTTTTTCGCTGTGGATGAATCACGGTAAAGCGCCCAAGGGCGCGACCTACGCGTACGCGGTCACAATCAAAAAGGACGCGGACGCCTTGGATGCGTATGTCGCAGCGCTGCCGGTGCGGGTGGTCTCGAACACGCCCCAGGCGCAGGCTGTGGAGCAGACGCAGTCCGGCATGTTGCAGGTCGCGTTTTATCAGGCGGGCTCGGTGAAGAGCGATACGTGGGGTGCGGTCAGTGTGGATAAGCCTTGTCTGGTGATGTTGGCGAAGGCGGGCGGCAAGACCGCTCTGGCCGTGTGCGATCCGCAGGGCAAGAGCCCTCGGGTGGAGTTGCGCGTGAACGAGGTGAGCTGCGTGGTTGATTTGCCCGATGGCCCGCGGAGAGGCGCCAGCGTGATCCGCGTCGATCGGTGATCACACGTGTGGTGTGTGGTGTGTCGTGGCAGGGCAAACGCATCTTAATTTTCAGGTCTGAGATTGTGTGCTGGTGTGGTCA
>CAYMLQ010000294.1:0-7703 GCA_964390795.1 uncultured Lentisphaeraceae bacterium | reverse complement strand
TGCACGCGAGCGACGGCACCTTCGGCTTCACGGCCGAAAACATTCGGGACTTGGCTGCCTCTTCCGTGTTCACCCAAAACACGGCCGGCCTCAGCATCGACACCTCGGTGGCCGCTCTCGACTACAGCTATGGCTTCAGCCGCAGACCCATGGCCTTGGCGAAGCAGGGCACCAACACGCTCACGCTCTCGGGTACCACCAACACGTACGCCGGCAACACGTACGTGTACGGCGGCACGCTGCGCTTCAGCTCGACGGTCGGCACGAACAACCTCAACAAGCTATATGTCGGCTACAACACCACCAACGCAGCGGCTGTGATTCAGGAGGGCGGACTCTCGGACGTCGGGGCCACGCTGAACGGCACGGAAACGTTGGCCGTCGGCGCCGGCGGTACGGGAAGCTACGGGTACTACCGCAAAAACGGCGGCACGCTGACCACCGGCTGGCTGGCCGTCCCCGGTAATAACGGCTTCAACGGCGTGTTTGAACAGTACGGCGGCGACACCTATGTGACCGGCTCGGGCAGTTGGCTGATCATGGGCTGGATCAATGTCAATAACGGCGCCTCCGCAATCAACCTGTTCGGAGGGACGCTGCGTAACTCGGCGATCGGCAACGACATCTCGATGAACCACAACGCGTCGAGGAATACGTTCAACATGATCAACCTGCTGGGCCCGACGGCGGTCTTGGACGCGAACACCTCCAGGAGCCTCCGTCTCACAACGTCGGGTACAAACCAGGGATCCGTTGTGAATTTGAACGCGGGCGCGATCGTGGCAAGCCGCGTCTACGCGGGTGTGACGTGGGCGCCTTCGCTCTTCAACTTCAACGGCGGAACGTTGCGGGCGAGCGCTTCCAGTGCCACCTTCCTCCAAGGGTTGACAGCCGCGACGGTCTATCCGGGCGGTGCCATCTTCGACACGGCAGGCGCGGATGTGACGGTCAACCAACCCCTGCGGGCACCGCTCGGCTACGGTCTGACCGCTGTGCCGCTGCGCAGCAACGGCGCAGGCTATGTCGGTGCGCCGGTCGTGGTCGTCACTGGCGGCAGCGGAACCGGCGCGACCGCCATTGCCTCCGTCGACGTGACAGAAGGCAGCCCGGCCAAGGGCAGCATGAACGGAATCAGCGTCACCAGCCCCGGGTCGGGCTATCTGCCGGGCGACAAGCTGACAGTCACGCTGTTTGGCGGCGGAACGCTCTCCCCTGCGATCACCAACGACTGCATGCTCGGCTTGAACGACGCCAGCGGCGGCCTGACCAAGCTCGGTGCCGGTTCGATGACACTCGGCGGCACGAATACGTACGGCGGCGCGACGACGATCAGCAACGGCGTCTTGCGTCTGGCCATTCGCGAAGCGCTGCCCTCCAACAGCGTGGTCAACGTGCATGGCGGCACCCTGGATATGGGCGGGTTTGCCATGACCAACCGCGCCGTCAACCTCACCTCCGGTATCCTGATCAACGGTTCGCTCGTCAGCGACTCCATCGTCAAGACCGGCAGCGGGACGCTGACGCTGGGAACAGCGCTCGCTTCCTCCAGCCCGATCATCATCGAGGAAGGCACGCTCAAGCTGCAAGCCGCCAGGCCGGGCCTGTACGAAGGAACGCTGAACGGCGCTTTCGATACGACGACAGCCGCCTCCCTGTGTTCGAATGTGACGGTTCAGCTCGGCACGCGCATGGCCAACACGAACCTCAAGCAGCCGGCAGGGCTGTGGGGCGACTATGCCACGTACGTGTACACGGGCTTCATCTGGAACCGCACCGGAACCAATACGACATGGACCTTCGGCGAGAGCATCGACGACAATACGCTGCTGAAGATCGACGGCACGACCGTCATTAACGACGGCAACTGGGGCGTGCCCATGCGCGGCTTCATCACGCTGACGCCAGGCGCTCACGCCTTCGAGGCCCGCTTCGGCAATGGTGCTGGCGGCGCAGGCTTGGTGCCCAATCAGATGTGGTGGAAGACCAGTACCTTCGGTTTCGGCATCAACTACCTAGGCCAAACCGAGACCAACGCGCCGGGCTTTTTCTCGAACTTCGTGGCGCTCGCCGATCCGGGCGACGGCAGCCTGTTGAGTTGCACGGCGGCAAGCGGCGGGGCAACCAACCTCATCTCGGCCTCGGCTTCGATGGTGCTTGGCGAAGGAACCCTGTTGGACTTGGACGGCTATGTCCAGACCTTGAAGGATGTGAGCGGTTCCGGAACGGTCAGCAATGGAACGCTCTCCCTTACCGGCACGATTGCGCCCGGCGGCACGAATGTCGTTGGCGAATTGACCATCGCCCGTAACACGACACTGAATTCGGGCACGCTGTTGGTGGACATCGAGGGGAACACCGCAGACAAGCTGATTGTCCACGGACACGTGAACCTGGCGAACATGAGCCTGGAGATTGCGGATCCGGGCTTGCTCGACCGCACCAAGGTCTACACGATCCTGTCTGGCACGGGCACGCGGACCGGGAAGCTGACGCCCATCAATCTCCCCGACAGCCGCTGGCATCTCGTCTACCGCAGCGACGGCAGCGTGCAATTGATGTTCGTGGGAGGCACGCTCATTCGGCTTCGTTAACACGGAGAGCGAAGCGCCCGGCATAAGGAGGACGGCGCAGCGCCGTCGCCAACTGGCGTAGCGTCGAGACTCTCGACGCTACGTTTGCGTTGCCAGCAATTCTTATTTTGGCTTCTGAGCCACGGGAACGCAGGCTAAAGCCTGTACTACGAACGGTTTCTTACACGGAAAGAAGCGTTTGTAGTGCAGCCTTCAGGCTGTCTCAAGCCAAAATTAGAATTGCTGGATGCGTTGCCCCCCGTCTGTCAATCGTGAGCACTCAGCACAGGCTCGGACGGTGCCGCGCCGTCGGGTTGCGGAAGAGACGCCTCTTTCGGCTGAGGCACCGTGACCGGCTTGCCGCAACCGGGGCATGCCAGGGTCATGCCGGCCCCGCGCTTGTCAGCAACGAGAATGAAGTCGCAGTGTACGCAGTCGAAGGTCACGTCTTTTGCCGAAGCCACGACGCCCTCCACATCCAGAATCGGGACGATCCGTTTCGGAACGTCGGCGCCGGGCGGAACGGTCAACAGGCGTTCGCATCCGGGGCAAGGCAAAAGCTTGCCCTGCATGTTGTCCGGCACCGAGATTTTCTGGCCGCAACGCCAGCAGTGGAACACAACATCCGTTCTCGTTCTCATCACGACATCCTCCCTCTCGCGCTGACACTGAAGACTCAACGGGGGGGGCTGACCGAATATCTGAGCCTACCGTTCCATCAGGCCCTCACGTCGCTCAATCACTATGGATGTATATTATCGCAACAGAGTGGTTGAGGTCAATACGCGCGGGGCTTTGCAGGGGCGCGCGAGCGTGTGTCAGAAAAGGGACAGATTAAGGGAAAAGATAACGGTGAAAGATAAGGGGAGCAGCGCCCATAATCGCGCTCCCTAATCTTTCACCCTGCTCTCTCCTGTCTCCACGATCAACCCCGTTCCATGGGTTTCATCCTCTTGCGCCAGAGGGTGGTTCCGACCAGAAGCACGGACAGCGCCAGCAGAACCAGCGATGCCGGGCGCTGCGCGAAGAGCGAGAGGCTGCCCTCGCCCAGCACCAGGGCGCGGCGCAGATTGGTCTCGGCCATGTTGCCGAGAATGAGTGCCAGCAGGAACGGCGCGGCGGGAAAGCCGGCCTTGCGCATGCCGACGCCAAGCACGCCAAAGCCCAGCGCGACCCAGCAGTCGATCATGTTGGCGCGCAGCGCGTAGGCGCCCATCAGCGAGAGCAGCAGGACGCCGGTGCTGAGAAACCGGCGGTCGATCCGCAGCGCGGCCAGCACCGCGCGGGAGGTTGAGAGCGCCATGCCAAAGACCAGCAGGTGCGCGCAGAGCATCAGGCCCAGAATGGCGTAGGCCAGCGGGGCGTGCTGGCGGAAGAGCAGCGGGCCGGGCTGGATGCCGTGCAGGACGAAGGCGCCGATCAGCACCGCCGTCACCGAGTCGCCGGGGATGCCCAGAGACAAGAGCGGGATCATCGCGCCCGAGGTGGCGGCGGTCTTGCCCGCTTCGGGCGCGGCGATGCCTTTGACCTCGCCCGAGCCGAAGGTGTCGCCGGGCCGGGCCTGCTGGCGGGCCGCGCTGTAGCTGAGAAAGGCGGCGATGTCGGCGCCCGCGCCGGGGGCAGCGCCGACAAAGGTCCCGATCAGGGCGGACTTGACGATCGTCCACGCGCAGCGCGTCATGTCGGCCAGTTGCGGCAGCTCGAAGAAGGGCTGCTTTTTCTTATCCGGCAAGAGCGCCGCCTGCTCCCCGCCGGAGAAGACCTCGGCAATAGCGAACAGGCCGATCAGCACGGGGATGAAAGGCAGACCCTCCATCAGGCTGACGCTGCCGAACAGGAAGCGGGGATAGCCCGAGACCGGGTCCATGCCGACAGTGGCGCAGAGCAGCCCGGCGACCGTGACCACGATCCCTTTGAGCAGCGAGTCGCCCGACAGCGCGGCGATCAGCGAGAGGCCCAGCACGGCCAGCGCGAAGAATTCGGCCGAGCCGAAGCCGAGCGCGAACCGGGAGATCTGCGGCGTGAGGAAGATCAGCAGCAGCGTGCCGATGAGCCCGCCCGCCAGCGCCGACCAGGCGGAAAGCGTGAGCGCGCGGCCCGCCTCGCCGCGCTGCATCAGCGGGTAGCCGTCGAGCAGCGTGGCCGCCGACGCGGGTGTGCCGGGTGTCCGGAACAGAATGGCGGGGATGGTGCCGCCGTAGATCGCCCCGCAGTACACGCCGAGCAGCAGGCCGAGGGCCGGCATCAGCTCCAGCTCGAAGGTGAAAGGCACCAGCAGGGCGACGCCCATCGTCGCGGAGAGCCCGGGAATCGCGCCGATGACCATGCCGGCTGCCACGCCGAAGAACAGGAAGAGCCAGACGGCGGGGGCGAACAGCAGGGAGGCCGCTTGCATCAGGGTTTCAGTCATCAGCCGATCCCTCCTTTCGGGAGCGTGACCTTCATGAGAAGCTCGAACACGACGTAGAGCGCGAACGCGAACAGGAAGCCGACGGCCAGCGCCCGCACCGGGTGCCGGTAGCCGAGGTACGCCAGCACGCAGGCGCAAAACAGCGCGGTGGCCGAGACGAAGCCGAGCGCCGGCAGCGCCAGCAGATAGCAGGCCGTCAGGCCGCCCAGCGCGAGGAGTCGCGCGGCGTCGACAGGCTCAGGCGGGGAGGCCGGGCCTGGCGGCTTGCCGCGGCACGTGAGGAGCAGCCCGGTCAGCGCCAGCCCGGCTAGCGCGAGGCTCAGCAGGAGCGGGAAACTCCCGGGCCCTGTCGGCGCACCTTCGATATGCGGGAACTGACGCGAAGCAAGGAGCGCGCCTGCCGCCAGGAAGAGGGCCAGACCGTAAGCGCTGCGCTCAGCCGTGATCCACTGTTTCATTTCGCCAACCCCACCCGTTTCATGGTTTGTGCCACCTCGACCGCCTGCTGACGCACCATGGCCTGAAACGCGTCGCTGTCGAGAACCTGCAGATTCATGCCCGACTGCGCGGCGAAAGCCGCCAAGGCGTCGGAGGTGATCGCCTCGCGGAAGGTGTCGCTTAAGACCGCGCGGGTCGCGGCCGCGACGCCCTTGGGCAGGGCCAGGCCGCGCCAGGTGCCGAAAACCAAGTCCACGCCCTGCTCGCGGCAGGTCGGAGCGGCAGTCGCGTTCGGCAGGCGCTCCGCACTCATCACGCCCAGCAGCCGCAGCTGCCCCGACTCCACGTAGGTCTTCAGCTCGGCCGGGCTGGCGATGACCGCGTCCACGTGTCCGCCGAGCAGCGCGGTGATCGCGGGCGAGGAGCCCGTGAAGGGCACGTGCGTGAGCGGCGCGCCGGTGCGCTCGGCGAGCAGGGCGGCGGCGAGGTGCCAGACCGCGCCCGTCCCCGAGTTCCCGACGCGGGGCGCCTTGCCGCCGCGCGCGGCCGCCACGAAGTTGCTGAGCGTGGCGACCGGGCTGTCCGCCCGCACCGCGACCGCGCCGGGGTCCATGTTCAGCAGCATCAGCAGGTCGAAGTCTTCGAAGGTGAAAGGCGCCAGGCCCTGCACCGGCAGCGAGACCAGCTCGAACGTGGTCATCAGCGCGGTGTGGCCGTCAGCCGCGGCGAGCTGGCCTGCGGCGAACCCGACCGCGCCGGCGCCGCCCGTGACGTTGTTGACGAGCACCGGCTGGCCCAGGCGTTGCGCCGCCTCGTGGGCGAGCACGCGGCACAGCAGGTCGGTGCCGCCGCCCGGGGCGTAGGGACAGATGAGGGTGACGGGCCGGCTCGGAAAGACGCCGCCGCCCGCGTGCCGCTTCCAGTTCATCCAGCCCAGCGCGGCGACCGACACCGCGATGATGAGCCAGGACAGCGCAGTCGCTCGTTGATCGTTCATCCACCCCTCCCTTGCTAGCCCCATAAAAATTCGTATTCCCCCACTTTTGACATTTCAAAAATAACCGTTTGTGCCCGTGAAGTCAATCCGGTTTGTGCCCCCTACATCCGGTTTGTGCCACGACGCTCTGTAAGTAAGTGAGACGCAAGCCGACCAGCAATGCCAAAACTAGATCCCCCGTCATCCATTGAAGGAAATTCCACACCTCTCGAAGTGTGGAATTGAAAGGTTGCACTGTTTCAAGATAGGCAGCGTGCTCATTCAGCATCCCCTATCCTGTGATGCCTGCGAATGAGTGGGAAGCCTGCCAGATGGGAGCGGGGACACTCCTGTCCCCGTCTGGGAGGCTCATCCTTCACCTTGACTCCCCCTTCCCGGTTTGGCATCTTATGAACGTATCAAGAACGCTGCCTGAAGTTGATCGCAGGGAGTCCGGCTGATCGGCAGTGTTCTCGACAACACAGGAGTCACCATGAGAAATGTATCGTTCTTGATTGTTTCGCCGCTGTTGGGCGCGGCGCTCGTTCTGTCCGGTTGCGGCAAGGCCGGAGACAAGGCCTCGGAAACGCTGATCGAGCAGAGCCTCCGGAGTTCTGGGGCGAAGGGCGCCAAGGTTGACCTTTCCAAGGGCAAGATGACCGTCAAGACGGAGGAGGGCGTAACGGAGCTGAGCACCGGCGAGGCCGTCTCCCTGCCCGCCGATTTCCCGAAAGACGTCTACGTGCTCAAAGGCGCCAAGATCCAGATGGCCATGAAAACCCCCCAGGGATTCATGATCCAGATGAAGTCCGATCAGGGCATGAGCAAGATCGCGGAAGCGTATGGCGCGGAGATGAAGGCGCAAGGATGGACGCAGGAGACCGCAGCAGACATGGGCGAGATGCGCAGCCGCTCATTCAAGAAGGAAAAACGCCAAGCCGTGGTCATGGTGAGCAAGAGCGACGCAGCGTCGGACGTGATGCTCACGTTGACCACAGAAGAGTGATCACTGGGGCGTTCTCCGCCTCACGACTTGAACAGCGACAGCAGATCCTCGGCCAACGCCACGTTATTGGCCAGCAGCGCCTCATGGAGGAGATAATCGGGCTTGGCCGTCTGTCCCTGATAGACTTGAAGGCAGGAGAAGCCATACCCGTAGGAGGAAAAGTTGCTGCTCGAATTCCGTCAGGTTGGCGTTCTCGCTTTCCGGTACAGTGAACATTGCGAAAGCTTAGCAAATAGGCAGAGGGCGGGGCTAGCCCGAGTTCGCCAGTTGGACAGCATTTGAGTTCATAACTCGTTGGAAATC
>CAYMLQ010000293.1:0-7719 GCA_964390795.1 uncultured Lentisphaeraceae bacterium | reverse complement strand
CAGGCTGTTGTTCGCTGCAACGCCAAAACTCTGCTGTCCGCGCAGACGCAGCGTCGACCCGTTGTAGACGTACACATACCGGTTGGTCGCGCCGAACGCCTGCCCGCTCTCGATCTCGAGCGTCCCGCCGAGCACGTAGATCGTTCCGGAAAACGTGTTGCGGACGTCGGACAGGATGAGCGTTCCGGGGCCGGTCTTGGTCAAGGTCAGCGCACCGCCGGCCGGCGTGTTGGTTAGAACCGAGCTGATGCGCAACACCGCCTGGGTGTTGTACTGGTGTACGGTCAGCTCGCTGCCTTGCGAGGAGGTCAGCGTGCCGCCCTGGATATGCACGGCGGTTGAGCCCATCGCCGCCGTCACCAGGATCGCGCCGTTCGTGAGGCCGGTGTCGCCCCCGAGGGTCAACTGTCCTGCGGCGGGATCGTTGAAGCGCAGCGTGCGGATCCGGGCGTCCGCCGGCACCGCCGCGGGCGTGGCGGCCACAACGTCCATGTGCCGGGCCGTTGCCGTGTCCCAGTCGTTTGAGGCCTGAACGAAAGGGATCGCCGTGCTGTCTGCGTTTCGAGAGACAAAAGCCCCGCCGTTGTACGTGATACGGGTGTTCAGCACGTTCGCATCGAGTGTGGACCGTGACAAACTAAGCGTCGTGCCGTCTTGGACGCGCAGGTCGAGCGACTCGCCCGCCCCCAAGCCGCAGTTCGCCGAGCCTTCCAGAATGAAACGCGTCCCGGCAGCCCCGCTGATGCTGACCACGCCCGCGCACCCTCCTTGCGGTTGAACGCTGTTGATGGTGTTGGTGAACGGCTGCGCGCCGCCGATGATGTTCAGACTCGCGTTGTTATAGAGGTTCACATACCACGCGGCGGGCAGCTTAGCCTCGAGGTTCCCCGTATAGTCCAGATTGACCGCGCCCTCGCAGATCAGCAGGTTCTGGTGCAGTCCCGTGCGGGTCAGCGTCAGCGCGCCGCGCCCCGATTTCAAAACGTTGGCGGCAAAGGGGCCGAGCACGCCGTTGAAGGTCACATCCTGGTCGGGCAGGCGCAACCGGATGTCGGTCGACCGGTTGGTCAGCACGACGCCCGCCGAGGTGATGTCCCACGGCGTCTCGAAGAGAAACGCGCCGCCTGCAAGCACCAGCGGGCCTGTGCCCAAGTTCTCCTTGCAGGTCGCGCTCAGGTAGCCGTTTGAGACAATCGTGCCGCCGCTGTAGGTGTTGGTGCCGCGCAGGAACAGCGTGTTCAGCGAGTTCTTGATCAGCGAGCGGCCCGCACCCTGATCACCGATCGCCCCGGTGAGCGCAATCGCGCTGCCGACGGCGCGCGGGTACGACTTGATATACCCCATTCCGACGGCGCTGTCGCCCGCGAGGGTGATAGGCCCCGACCACACCGAGGTGTAGCACGGCGACTGCTGGCTGGCCGCCAGAACGCCCATCCCCCCCACACCGCAACCAGACAGGAGCAGGCGCTGATCCGGCCCGAACGTGAAGCCGCCGAGGTCGATCTGACTGTTCGCGTTCGTGGCGATCAGCGTGTTGTCGCGGCCGAACTGGTGTCCCTCGCCGCCCAGGCGCGAGAACACCTGCGCCCGCACGATGCCTTGTTTCACGTCGATGTCGCCCGAAAACGTGTTGTCCCCGAACAGGGAGACTTGATTCCCCGGGACCAAATTCAAGACGGTCAGGCCGCGCCGAGCTCCGTCCTCCGAAAGATTGCCTGTCAGGTAGACTGCCGTATTTGGCTGCTGCCACTGGTTCGTCGGGTTGTACGAAATGAGGAGGTCCGACTGCAGCCGGATGTCGCTGCGGATCTTCATGCGCCCCTTGTTGGTGACACAGTTGTTCTGAAGCGTGGCGGGCACGCCCACTGTCCCGCTGTCCAGAATGAGCGACTCCGTACGCCCGTACGCTCCAAACCCGGGGCTGATTACGACGGTCGAACTAACTGAAGCGCTCTCAGGAACAATGAGATTCCCCAGAACGACATTGGTACGGCTGTTGAGCGTCGGTACGGGCAGATCCATTGGCGCCCATGACGTGGAGTAGAGCGTCGCGCCCGCACCCCCCGCAACCACGCCACTCGCCCAATTGTTTGTCCTGCCGTAGTCGCCACCGCCACCGCCGCCTGTAGAGACCCACGTACCTTCCGTAGCCAGCGCCGAACCGGTCGCCAGCAGCGCCGCCGCATAAGCGGCCATCCACTGTTTTGCGTTCATGTTCATGAGTTTCGTCTCCTTCAATTCAGCATTACTCTAGCGTTTAGCGAATCGAGATCAGCGTTCCTAGATTGTGGAGCAACACCACCTTGCCCGCGCCCGGCGTGCGGTCGTAGCGCACAAGCCACGTCGCGGGCAGATTGGGAGTGGCGCTGAACGTTTCCGTCAGGTTGCCGGCGCAGGTTACAATCTCGTAAGAACGCCCCGCCATCTGAGCAACGTCGGCGATCTGGAGCGTCAGCCCCGAGAGGCTCAACGCATCCGACACGGCCAACGTGTCACACGTGCCATCCGCGCGCGTGTCGATCAGCAGCGTGCTGCCGCTCAGCGTCGGCGTATTCGCAAGCGTCAGCGTGCCGACCGCGTTCAGGCCGCCCGGAGCGACCGTACCCGTCACGGTCAGGCTGCCGCCGACGACCGCCCCGCCGCCTGCGATTCCGGCCAAGGTCTGTGCCTGACCGTTCAGGTTCAGCGTCGCGCCGGAGTCCACGGTGACCGTGCCACCTGCGGGCAGGCGGTTCGCGCCGCCCGCAAGCGACAGCGTGCCGCCGCTGACGAGCGTGTTGCCGAAATAGGCGTTCGCGCCGGCCAGCGTGAGCGTGCCGCTGCCGACTTTGACCAGCGCGTTGGAGCCAGAGATCGCGCCGGAGAAGAGCGTGCTGGTGTTGTCGTTACCGACTATGAGCGTAGACCACGCGCCGCTGCCGTTCGCCACCGACCCCGCGCCGGAGAGCGAGCCGACTGCCTGGCTGATGCCGTTCAGGTCGAGCGCAGCGTTGTTGGAAACAACCAGCGCAGTCGCGGAGGGTAGCACGTTCGTGGGAACCGGCACTGCCAGACCCAACCACTTGTAGCTCAGGTACTGCTCCACAGCCTGCCGGTCGGCGCTGCCCAGGAGCGCGTTGTACACCAGGATCTCTCCGATGTCACCAATATACGAACGGCGGTTTGCGGCGTTGCCCCAGTAGTCGCCGATGGCCGTCGACCAGTTGCGCTGCGACATGCTGACGGCGGTCAGGAGATGCGGGGTGCTGGCCGCAAAGGTATTTCCGGCCACACCGTTGATGTACATTTCGCCGCCCTGCGTGAAATCGTTCTGGTCGCCCGTCAACTGCCAGCTCGTCGACGAAAAGGCGCGAATTCCGGTGTCATTCGCCGCGTAGCCCCAAAGGCCGGAAAGTCCCATATATCCCGTCATTTTGTTGACGATGAAAACGGTCTGCGCCTGCACCGACTTGGCGGCGACCATCCGGTTCGTCATCAGCCCGTTGAAGCGCACGGCGGCAAGCCCGTTGATGGCATTGGTCACGTAGACCGGCTGTAGATGCGCCAGGCTCTGCGTGAAGTTTGCGCCGGTTGCGGTCGAATCCGCCCAGACCGCGACATTCGAGCCGTTAAGGGTAAGTCTAGCCGCGTCTGACGCGTCCAGCCGGTACGAAAGCCCGTTGGTCGGCGCGGCGGTCTGCACGCCCTGTAGCTTGACCGTGCCGGCGTTGATGACCGTCGCGCCGCTGTAGGTGTTGAGCCCGCTCAGCGTCAGCGTTCCAGAACCGGTCTTGCTCAGCGCCGTCGTGCCCGCGCCGTCTCGAATCGTCCCCCAGTACAGGCTGTTGGCGTTGCCCGATCCGACCGTCACCGTCACGCTGCCGCCGACCGAATTACTGACCGCGCCCGCGCCGCCCAAGCGGCCTACCGACAGACTCTGGCCGCCGAGGTCCAACGTGCCGCTGAGGCTCAAGGCGCTGCCGCCAAACGCGGCGTTTCCGATCACGAGGATTCCTGCGTTGACGTCGGTCACGCCCGCATAGCTGACCGCGCCGCTGAGGGTGAGCGTGCCGTTACCGTTCTTCAGCACGCGGCCCGCACCGCTGATGGGGTTGGTTACCGTCAGATTACCTGTATTGCTGAACACGAGCGTCGTGTTGTTGATGACCTGCCCGGTGCCCAGCGTGCCGCTCGCGCCGATCTCCAACGTGCCGCCGCTGACGCGGGTTGTGCCGCTGTAGGAGTTCGCACCGTTCAGCAAAACCTTGCCCCACGCCTGGCCGGGGCAGCCGATCTCGAGGCCGAAGGGTCCGTAAATAGAGCCGCTGATCGTGCCGGTCAGCGTCGGATTGGGTGTGCCGACGCGCGCGTCATCCATCAGTTCGACCGGTCCTGACAGCGTGCTGTTCGCTTCAAACCGGACCGCACCGACGGGAGCGGCCTCGGCCGTGCCGACTCCCGCAAGGTGCAAGGCATTCGTCAGCGTGCCGACGAAGTTAAACAGGAACTGTCCGCCCGCGCCCGCGTTGCCGTAAATGTAGACGTCGCCGCTGCTGAATCCCTGCGCATTGGCGATGCTGATACGGCCCGACATGATCCGCGTGCCTCCCGTATAGGTGTTTCCGGCCGAACCGAGCACCAGGTCTTCGTCCGTGCCGCCGCCCGCCAGCGTCAGTCCGTTCGAACCGGTAATCACGCTGCTAAGCAGCGGCCCCGTGGTACTTTGGAAGCGCTGATTGAAGATGACGATGCCTTCGGAGGTTCCGAAGTTCAGCGTGCCGTTGGTGATCGCGGCCCGCGAGCCGCTGGCATTGTTGATGATCACGCCGGCGGGGTTGACCCCGTCTCCCACGGTCAACGTCTGCCCGCTGTTGAGGATCAGCGTCTTGCCGGGAGCGACGCGCAGGGCGTACACTTGAGCGTCGTTGGCGACCGAATTGGTGGTCACGTTGGCGAGGGAGGTCGAGCCGCCGCCGAGTCCGGCGGTGTAGGATGCGGCCTGAAAGCCGTTCACGCCGTAAGTCAGGAAATCGCAGGGCAGGCGGTCGTCGCTGGTATGCACGCCGAAGAGCGAGGCAGAGGCCATGCCGTTGACCAGCGTCACGCCACCGTTGACGAACATCTTTTCCGTGATGCCCAAGGTCGTTGTTCCGGCCGCCGGGATGAGCGCCAGCACACTGCGGTTCGTGCGAACCAGGACGCTCTCGGCCGCGGCCCCGCTGTTGCCGAGGGTCAGCGTCACGCTGCTGTTGCCGCCTTTGGCGAGCCCCAATATCGAAGGCCCGGGCCGGTAGGTGAAGGTGTTTCCCGCGGCCCCGGCCGCTGCGGTGAGACCGACGGTCAGTCCGCTGCCCGCCGGATTGAACTGTAGGATGCCGCCGTCTAGGAGAATGTTGCCGCCGCCGAAAGGCGCCCCGCCGAGCGAGAGGGTTCTCAGCGTGCCGGATTTCACGGTCGTCTGGCCCGTATAGGTGGCGTTGGCATTGGTGTTCAGAACCATCACGCTCGATCCGTATTTGGTGAGCCCGCCGTCCGCGCCGCCGCCCGTGCCGTTCACAAGCGGCTGGTTGATCTGGGTTTGTAGGCTGCCGCCGTCGATGCGCGCGCCGCCCTCCATGACGTAGAAGGTGGTGTAGGGATTCGCGGCGACCGTCGTGCTGACCGACAATTTCAGCAAGCCGCCGTTGAAATACATGAAGACCGGGCTGATGGCGTTCGCTTCGCCGTTGGCAATCCCGCTCACCGTCAGGGTTCCGCCCGCGAGCGCGACGATGCCGGTGCTGGCGGTCGCGCCGACAGACATGAACTGGAGGGTTTGGGACTGCGTGACATCTGCGTTGTTGGTGATAATCAGCGAGTGACTCGTGCCGTCGCTGGCGATGCGCTGCGTGGCGGCCATTTTGACGATCGCGTTGACGCTGGCCAGCAGGCCGAGCCCGCGGGGCGGCTGCGTCGTGCCGATATTCAGGGTGCCGCCGCTCACGAACGCGTGGACCACATTCGTGTTCCCCATGCCTTGCGAGTTATCGAACATGGCCGTGCCGCCGGTCTGCGTGTAGCGGTTGCTCTTTCCATTCCCTCCCAGCGGGCTGGCGAACAGGTGTGAGCCGCCAGTGACCTCCACGGACGTGCCATTGTTGGCCACGAGGGTCGCTCCCGTGCTACTGCCGCCAGAGAAGACGAGGGGGCTGCTGCCGGTACTCAGCGTGAAGCCGCCCATCAGGTAGCTGCCGCCGTTGACCTGCATCGCGCTGCCCGAATTCACCGTGAAGGTCACGCCCGAGCTGTTGCCGCCGTTGAGCGCCAGCGTTCCGCCGCTCACGGAGACCGTGCCCGGGCGCATCTGGAAATCATTGAGGCTGAGTGAGCCCGCGCCCGCTTTGGTGATCGCGCCGGCACCCATTATCGGATTCACATACGTCTGGCTCGCCGCCGTGTTGAAAGCCAGCGTCTTACCCGCGAACACGTTGATGCTGGCCGAGTTGGTGAGCGCGCCGTCGCGCACGCCGTCGCCGAGGCGCAGGGTGCCGCCGCTGACGGTCGTCGGGCCCGCGTAGCCGTGCGCGTTGGTCAGCGCCAACGTCGCCGTGCCGGTCTTCTCCAGACCGCCCGGCCCAGTCAGGCTCGCCCGCAGCGTGATATCGGTGTTCCGATTTCCCAGCGCCAGGGTGATCGCCCCCCCCTCCGTATCCTGGAGTGCGAGGATCTGATCATTCGTTGTGGAAAGGCCGCCAAGCTCGAACCGGCCCACGCCCGGCGCAAAGGCCAGCGTTCCGGGAAGATACAGGTTGAACCACACATTCTGGAAGGCGTTGGAGCGGCCAGCGACCAAGGGGCCAGGCTGTCTAGGCTCGAAAACCGGGGTTCCATAAATCAGGCCGGAGAACGTCCTGGCCATGCCGTTCGGCCAGAGAACGAAGAGTGACGACGCGTTCGTGACGACACCGTCACCGGTGATCGCACCGATGTTGTCCGTCGTATTGATCGCGTCGAAAAGGCCGCCGCTCTTCACGTCGATGACCGCGCTATTGTTGACTTGGTTGGGGCCTCCAAACTTGAAGGTGGCACCCTCTTTGACGGTGATCGTCCCATTGCCGACGTTGAGTCCGTCGCTGTTGCCCTGAAAGCCACAGTAGACCATGCCTCCGTTGATCGTGAGCCCGCTGAGGCCATACGCGTAACGGTTGAGCCGAAGCGTTCCAGAGCCCTCTTTGACGAGACTTCCGCCCGAGCCGCTCAACTCGACACTGACATTGGCCGTCGTCCCGGTGCCCTCGACAGCGATGACCGAGGTGCCGCCACCGTTCAGCGTGATCGTGCTATTCGTGATCAGTGTGTCGGCGTTGGCGAAATGCAGGTTGCCCAGCGTCAGGCCACCCACGTTCTGCCAGACGGTGAGGCCTGTGCCATTGGTGAAAGCGGCCGTGGCCCCCACGCCCGAAGCGGCGCTCCCGCCCGTCCAGTTCGCTCCGTCGCTCCAGTTGCCGTCCGACGGGCCGGTCCACGCTGCGTCCGTTGCCCGCAGCGTACCAGCCGTTAAGAATACCTCCGCACAAGCGGCCATCAAGCGTCCAATGTTCTTATTCATGAGCGTTCCTTTCCTGGCTGCCATCCCCTGAGCGCAGCTTCTTTGCGTTTAGCGAATCGAGATCAGCGTTCCTAGATTGTGGAGCAACACCACCTTACCCGCGCCCGGCGTGCGGTCGTAGCGCACAAGCCACGTCGCGGGCAGATTGGGAG
>CAYMLQ010000292.1:0-7826 GCA_964390795.1 uncultured Lentisphaeraceae bacterium | reverse complement strand
CGAAGCCAGCCCAATAACCGGCGCCGTTGATGAAGGCGTTGTAGGTCGGGCCAAGCTCACGGTCGGCGAGCCACGGCTGCTTGAGCGCCCAGGCCACGGCGTGCCAGCGGGGCTCTTTCTCGGCCCATTGCCGGCCGAGGAAGCTCATGCCGGCCGGGTCGGTATAGTCCGCCAGCGGAAAGATTTCGGTCCCCCGGTAGGGCAACACCAGTTCCACACGAACGATGGTCTTGCCTTGTCCGAGCGCGGCGGCGATGCTTTCCGCGGCATCGGGAAAGCGCACCAGCAGAGAGCGGTGCACCGCGTCGCAGGCGATCGCGCCGGGCTTTGCCGGATCGCGCCAGTCTGCCACTGGCCCGCCGCCGAAACCCTTGGTCGCATCCTCGCGAGCCTTCATCGCGCCGTCCGCCGCCAGCGGGATGGGGCGGTTCCAGTCGGCGCGGAAGCCGCTGATGCCGGCGCACTCGGCGCTCTCGATGACCAGTTGCCCGGTTCCGGCCTGTGCGGCGGCCGGCGCGGCCGGTATCGGGACATCGGGCACGAACGGCGGCCACCAGCCGGATTGCTCATCAGCGGCGAGGAGGGTAGCGGCACAGCCCCAGAGGACTGCGGAAAACAGAATGCGGGTGAATCGTGATGGGCGATGTGTCATGTTTATCCTTTTGTGCTTCATTTGCTCAAATAGCGACGCGAACAGATCCGCCTAAAACTGGGCCTCTATCTTAGTCCCCAGCAATGCCGTGGCGCACCAGACCAGGGGCGCCTGGCCGTGCAGGTTGCCCGTATTGCGCGGCCTGTCGAGATAGTGTTGGCGATCCGCGTTCTGGTTGGTTCCCGCGCAGACCTCGCGGACGTCGCCGTTCTCGTCCATGTAGGTGACCAAGGCCAGCCAAGCCCGGCGCGCAGCCGGGCCGTACGTCGCGCTGTCCAGCCAGCCGCGCTGGACACCGGTGATCATCGCGTAAGCGAACATGCCCGTCCCGGAGGTTTCTTTCCACGACGCCGGATCATCCACCAACTGCCGCCACATGCCGTCCTCCGCCTGGAAAGAAAGCAGCGAGGCCATCATGGAGCGATACCCTTCCAGGATGCGAGGGTAGCGGGGATGGGAGGGAGGGAGGACACGCAGGAACTCCGTCATGCCTGCGGCCATCCAGCCGTTTCCTCGGCCCCAGTGGAAAGGCGCCTCCGGCGCATGATAGAAGAGCCCGTTTTTGCACTGAAGCTTGTCCAGATAGGCGGTCGTCTCCAGGGCGGCCCGCTCCAGATAGGCCGTCTCCCCTGTCGCGCGAAAGGCCTGGGATTGGATGGCGTTAATCATGTACATATCGTCAATCCAATAGCGGGTCTGCCAGCTCAGCCCCAGCGCCACATTCGCCTTGGCCTCCGGGGTCTCGTGCTTTTTCCCCTCCGGCAAGATCCATTGGTGCTCTGCAAAATAGCGTCCCATGTAGAGATAACGCACTTCCCCCGTCTGCCGGTAGAGCTCTAGGGGCAATACGCCAAACACGGTGTTGTCAACATGGTCTGGCAGAGGGATCATCCCCGCGTCCTTCAGGAAGAGCGGCTCGAAACGGGCGGCCAGGCGCCTCTGCAGCGCGAGATTACGACTCGCCTGTGCAAAGGTCAGGCAGCCATGCCAGGTGCAGACGTCCGGGTAGGTTATCTGGTTGGGGTTGCCCGGTCGGCCATATTGGCTGTGCGGCAGCGCGAGGAAACGTTCGGTCACGCGGGTACCGACCTCCACGGGGGAGGCCCCCGCAGGCCAAGGCCCAGCGACGGCCTTCTTCGGCACACACGGCGCGGTCCAGAACGCCATCATGATCTTACCGAGGATCTGCTCCCCGTATTCGTTAGCGTGGATCCGGTCCCGCTGGAACAGATGGGGATGTTTCTGCGACGAGCGGATGTACTCAGCCCAAGGCGCCGTCATGTCCAAATAGGCGCAGCGCTCCTCTTCCGCAACAGCCTCGAGAGCCTTCCCGTAGACGCCGATCCCGGAGTACTTCCCCTGCGCCAAGGCCTTGGGATCGCGCGCATCCAGCCCTCCGAAGGCTCCACTCATGAGAAGGATCTCGACCTCCGGCAACCCCTCGCGAAGCTGCCGGATGACCGCTCGAATCGGCTCGACACCCTCCTGGCTGATGCCTCCGATCAGGACCAGATGGGGTTTGCGCGGCAGCACGTTGAGCGCCACGCGCGACTCCAGACGGTAATGTTGACAACCGCCCCCGCCCCTCACATAGACGTGCGCCTGGATGCGCGCCTTCGGATAGGTTGCCTGCAACTGCCCGATCCAGCCGGAGCGCATGGTGTCGTTGATGATGCTGTCCCCAAGGGCGAGCACGCGCAGCTCACCGCCCTCGACTAGAAGGCGACGGGTCTTCATCAAGGGCCCCCAGTCCGGCGCGGGGGGCGAAAGGTGGCCCGCGGGCATCTCCGTCTGGATCCGCTCGATCTGCGCCAGCGACCTGCAAGGCGAGGCGAAGATGAAATAGTTGGTTTCCGCAGGTTCCTCTTGCACGAGGATATCCGGGACAAAGCGCGCCGGCAACGCGCCCGTTGCGGGGAAGGACACTGGAGAATCGATCATCAGAGTGTTCGTTGTCGCCTGGGCCGAAAGAGCGGCGCGACCACGATCAGGATCATACTGGGCCATAGCCGCCCCACCCTGAAACAGCGAGAACACGAGCGCGCCGCCCACGAACGCGCCGACGCACCGCACTTTACTTCTCTCTTCCATAAACCTATTCTCCAACATACGCGAACACCGCGCGAGCCCTGAGCCAAACCCTCTTTCCCGTTCCCTTCACGGTCAAATGCCTGGCACGAGAGGCTACCGATGCATGAGGCGTGAAGTATGATGAAGCCTCTTTCAAAAGTCAATAGTGTTTTGAAACACTATGGACGTTCGGGCGCATCCCGGTTAGACTTGTCCTATAAGGGCGTTAGGGAAGCGACGGTTCTCACCTGGGGTACGCGATACCTTTTGCACCGAACCCTGCTTCAGATGCAGAAGTCACTCTGTAACCACGTGCGGGCGGACCAAGACAGGATCGCCCGCTGGCGTGCCACCGCTCATGATGGTATCCAGCATGGCGAGCATCGCGGCCACGCTCTCGGCGGGGACGAACTCGATCAAATGCATCTGGAGCCTGTACATGTCCAGCACCGGCGACCCGCGGTTGCACGTGGAGATGATCTGGATGTCCCGTCCGGGACGCAATCCGGCTTGCAGCAGGGCGACCACGATGCCGCACGTCGCCGTGTCATCCGTGCAGATGACCAAGTCCGGAAGCGGATTCATCGCGCGCTCCTCAATCATCCGCTGCATCATGAAACGGCCGCACTGTTCACGTGTCACGCCCCCCCCTGCCGCCTGTTGCCAGGACTGGTAGGACCAGTCCGAAAAAGCCACATCCCCCAGGCCCGCCTTGTCGAGTTCCTGACGGAGCACAGGATGGTACTCAGGCTCGGTCGCGAGCCCGATTCGACGGCAGCAGAGCTTCGAAAGGGTCTTTACGGCCAGATGGAAGACATGATGCATGTCATGCCGCACCTGACATGCGATCCCGCCTCCAAAAGCGACAACAGGCACACCATACGTCTGAAACAAGGGCCCCGCCTCGGGCACTGCGTCGAAGAACAGGAGTCCGTCGAGGCGCCGCCCGTCGAGGTCTTCCATCAGTTGGCTATGATAGCCCAGGTCACCCGCCACGGCGTCGGAGACATCCAAATAGGCCTGCAGCCGGAAACCGTATTCCGCCACCTGCTTCTGAGCTTCCTGAAGCAACATCGACCAGAAAGGCGAGAAGGGTGCTGCAAAAATATTGCCGCCAAAGACAACGCCGACTGTCTTCTGACGGATACCGTCTGAGACAAATATCCCTCTTCCGTGTTCTCGGCGTATCGCCCCTCTCAGCTCAAGTGAACGCAACACAGGGTCCAAGGTAGACGTGCTCACCCCATAGGTTTGGCAGAGCTCTCGCACCTTCGGCATCTTTTCGCCAGCGCCACGCTCCAGAGCCAGAGCGAACAAGCGCTCTTCCAGCGTATCCTGTTTGCGCCAGCCTCGAGGGACTCTTAAAGAAACACTTTTTTCATCTCCTTTCATGGGGTTATTGATACACTAGGGGCCGTCTTTTTGTCAATCTGTTTCGGAACTCTCGGTGGTGAAGGATGTGATGAAAGAAAGAAACGCCATGATCGAACGCTTGCTGATGAACGAATGGGCGCATTTCAAGAAACTGCCGGCCAACGCGCGGCTGATGCTTTATACTTCATCCATCTCGATCTTCGCGATGTCTGTCCTCTCGATCTTTGTCTTCGCCTTCATTTTGCGGGGGACGACGGATATCAACCAGGTCATGACCTTCCAGTTCGCGCTCTTCTGCGGTTTGCCGCTGGCCTTTATCCTCAATCGCCATCTGGTGGGCCGGTCAATCGGCTGTCCCCAGCTTTATGCGGCCGGCATTGTGCTTTGCGGCCTGACCCTGCTCCTGATGACGCTGCTGCCGGCCCTCACTCGCCCATGGATTGCAGGGCTTGGATTGCTTATGGGGCTCGCCACAGGGCTTCACTGGGCAAACCGCTTCTACCTTGTCCTGGTCTGCACGCACGACACGTTTCGGAACTATTTTTTTGGAATTGAGAGCTTCTTCCTGTGCATCAGCAGCGTGGTCATGCCCGCCGGAGTCGGGATGTTCATTGCCGGCTGGGGCGGGGAGCAAGCGCATCCCGAGGCCTGCCGTGAAGCCTATCAATGGGTCGGGGCGGCCATGATGGCCCTTTTGCTCCTGGCGTCGTCTTTTCTTTTCCGGATCTCCTGCGCCGCCGAAGTCCCCGCCCGCCTTTGCGGAAAACATCCGCCCCTCTGGAAAGCCATGCTGCTGCTCGCCGCGCTGAAGGGCACCGTCCAGATCTTTCTGATGACCGCGCCCTCGATCTTGATCATGCGTGTCTTAGGCGGGAAAGAAGACGCCTTGGGCTTGACACAGAGCGCGGGGGCCATTCTCTCGGCCTTCATGCTCTATTGGCTTGGGCGACGACTGCCGGCGAGCCGGCGCGTCGCCGTCCTTGCTTTTTCACTGGTTCTCTATGCGGCGGGAGCAGTCGTCAACGCCTGGCTCTTTAACCGGTTCTCCGCTCTTCTGTTCATGGCCTGCCAGCTTCTGGCCCTTCCCCTGCTGGACTTCGCCTATTCGCCGATATTCATGCAGGTGCTTGACGCGGTCGCCAAGGAGCAGCCCGCGACGCGCTACTCCTACATTGTGAGCCATGAGTTGGGGACCTTTGCGGGAAGGCTGCTTGGAGCAGCCTTCTTTATTACCTCGACGCTCCTCTCCTCGGGCGACTGGGCCTTCAGGATAGTGTTAGCTCTGATGGCCCTCGTGCAGCTGCTGTGCTGGCCAGTCGCACACCGCCTGCAACGCATGCTTTCATGAGGCACTGACCCCGTGTCTCACATGACGCTTCTGCATTCACCTTCTGACTCCGAATTCTGTGCGATTGCACGATTCTGCAATCGCACACCACATCGCCCAACATCGGCGCGCGCGGGGGGGCGAAGACGGGCTTGTCTTCCCTGCCTCAAAAAGACTATAGTTCAAAAAAAGGAAATGAGAAATCATGAAGAATCGAATGTTATCACCTCATTCCATCGGAGTTGCAGCGATCTTTTTGGCCAGCTGGACATCATGTCCTTATGTGCAGGGGGTTGCCCTTGCCGCCGAAACCGCCATCCGGTCTGCGGCAAAGCCTACCCAAAAGGTTCTGCTCGATGCCTTCTACAACCACGAGACCAAAGATGGCAAAAGATATCACTACACGTGGGATGACACGGCCTCAAGCGGTTTCTCCAAGCTGGGTTTCGTCTTTACTGAAAACGGAGCTCGGATCGAGCATCTACATGCAGCCCCGACGGAGGCCGCCCTGCGCGGGTCATCGGTTTATATCATCGTCGATCCAGATATCGAAACCGAAGCGACCGGCAACAAACCCAATTTCGTTGACAGCGCCGCTGCAGATGCCGTCGTTCAGTGGGTGAAGTCCGGCGGCACGCTCATGCTGATGAACAATAACAAAGGGAATGCCGATTTTACGCACATTAACATCCTGGCCGGAAGGTTCGGCATCATCTTTAATGAGGACTCGCGCAACGAAACGCCGAAGCGCGATCTCAAGCGCGCGACCGTGGACACACGCGCCTTCGCCGACCAGACGTTCTTCCGAGATGTCCCGGCTGTCTACATGAAGGAGGTTTGCACCCTATCCGTTCAGGCTCCAGCCAAGGCCATCTTAACCGCACCCAAAGAGAGCGGCACCGGGACCGATGCGCTCATGGCCGTTTCTTACTTGGGCAAGGGTCGGGTCTTTGCCGTGGGGGATCCTTGGCTGTACAACGAATACATCGACTTTGTTCCCCCTGGCTCGTCCGTCGAGAATCGCAAGGCGGCAATCAATCTGGTCCGCTGGCTGTTGTCGGGCAATCCTGTGCCCGCCGCCGTCACAGCCGAGGGGTCAGCTAGAGCGGATAAACTCTAGTCGTTCCTCTTGTATACAGGCTCTCTCGCACCCTCGCCGTCTGCCTGTAGGCCAGGGGGGGGGCTTCCCCCAAAACCCCCTTGACACGTTCGGGCATACTTCCTCTACCTCGCCGCACTTCACCGCGGATACTCGGCATGCGGGTGCTCGCCATTCGCGAGCTACGCGTACGTCGCTACTGCATCCGCCCGCTCGTCTTCGCGTTGCATCGAATTAACCGGCTCCCGCCGGAGACGGCGCGAATATTGCTGCGCCAGGACATATCTATAGGCGCGGTCGCTTCCCGCCGCAAGTGCTGGCGGCGGGCGATCGCCGCGCCCTCGGGCAGCCCCGCCATATTCGCCGCCTTCGCCTGTTGGGGATTCAGTCGGCTCCTGCGGCGGCGTGTCTGCCCTCGTGTCGCCGAGCCCGCGGTCTCGGCTCCTGCCCCATGCGCTGAACAACCATCACCTGTCCCGTCTCTCTAACAAGCACAACAAACCTAACCGCCATCCTCAGCTTCTAATCTTACAAAAGCTTATGTCCCATGCGTCCCCTATGTCCCATGCGTCCTATTCCCAGCATTTCAACTCACACAAGCCGCATAAGCATCTCCAACGCCGCAGTGTTCCACACCCTTGCCGCTCACTCCTACACCCCCAGCGACTCCACAACCACAGCTCGTTGGTTCACCCTAAAATAGCGAAGCGGGTGCGGGCATAGCGCACTTATCTCCAGCGGGAATACTGTAAATAAACCGGGAGCGAGTGGTTTCGGCCCCCGGGTCGCTGCATGACAGGTCAAACAAGAGGCGTTGACGCCGGAGTCGTCTGCCGGCCCGTGGCACAATCAAAGTATCCCGCTGATGTCGATTAGGTACAACTGACGGCCTCCGTTGTGCGGCGAATCAATCGTGACCAACTTGCCGTCGCGGCTGGCGCTCGGATGCGTGTCGCAGCGCCACTCGCCGCTGTATTCCTTGGGGGAAAGGAAGTGGCCGAGCGGCACGCGGCGGTTGGTGGGGATGTGGTAGATGTATGGATGCTGGAACCCCTCCTTATCCGGATAGGTGTCGTTGAGCATCCAGTCGTTGTTCGTGTTCGCGATATAAGTGTTGTGGCCGTTGGCGGTCATCACATCGGGGCCGATAGCCTCGACTTTATCCGTCTGGTCCCCGTAAAGGTAGAAGCGCTCCCCGTGAGACGGATGCCAGGCAAAGGCGGAGATGTGCTTCGCATCGCGCCAGACGAAATGCGAGGTGCCGCCCCACGGGTCGAGCACGTAAAGCCCGGTGCCGTCCGTGT
>CAYMLQ010000291.1:0-7837 GCA_964390795.1 uncultured Lentisphaeraceae bacterium | reverse complement strand
TCGAGGCCTGCGCCAAGGCCAAGCAGCCGCTGCACGACGCGCTCATGACGCTGGCGGGCTGGCCGGAGATCCCGCTCGACGGCACGCTGCTGATGTCGCACCAAGACGTGCTCTTCAAGGGCGGCAAGGTGCAGGCGGCGGGCGGGTTCGCGGATCACGTGACCTTCGTCCGGCCCGAGCTGTGCGCGACCTGCAGGGAGCGCACCTGCATCGAGATCTGCTCCGCGCAGGCGCTGATGCCCGGCGAGGAGGGCGGCACGCCCGAGTTCGACCGCGAGAAGTGCATCCACTGCGGCGCCTGCATCTGGAGCTGCTCCAAGGCCCTGCCCGAAGACCCCGAGCGCGCGAACATCGCGTTCGCCGCAGGTTCCGGCGGCCTGCATTCCAACGAGAACTGACCCACCGTAAACAGGAGCGTATCACATGGACAAGAAGGGCACCTGGCTGACCTATCGGCCTGACATCAAGATCCTCGACTGCACGATCCGCGACGGCGGACTCATGAACAACTGCAAATTTGAGGATGACTTCGTCCGCGCCATCTATCAGGCTTGCGTGGCTTCGGGCGTCGACTACATGGAGGTGGGCTACAAGGGTTCCAAGAAGGTCTACTCGCCGACCGAGTACGGCACATGGAAGTTCTGCGAAGAGGACGACGTGCGGCGCATTGTGGGCGAGAACGATAACGATCTCAAGCTCTCGGTCATGGCGGACGTGGAGCGGTGCGACTACCACTCCGACTTCCTTCCCAAGAAAGACAGCGTGATCGACCTGATCCGCGTGGCGACCTATATCCACCAGATTCCCGGCGCGCTCGACATGATCAAGGCCTTTCACGACAAGGGGTACGAGACCAGCGTGAACCTGATGGCCGTCTCGGTCGTCAGCGATGCCGAACTGGACGAGGCCCTCGAGATCCTCTCGGGCAGCGAAGTCGACGTGGTCTATCTCGTGGACAGCTACGGGTCCCTCTATTCGGAAGAGATTCAGACCCTCACCCGCAAGTACCGCAAGTTTGCCGAGTCGGGTGGCAAGAAGATCGGTATCCACGCGCATAACAACCAGCAGCTCGCCTACGCCAATACCATCGAGGCCCTCATCCTCGGCGCGAATTACCTCGACTGCACGGTCGGCGGGCTCGGGCGCGGCGCGGGCAACTGCCCGACCGAACTGCTCCTCGGGTTTCTCAAGAACCCGCGCTATCACCTGCGTCCGCTGCTCAAGTGTCTGCAGGAGAGCCTTGTCCCCATGCGCCAAAAGATCACGTGGGGGTACGACATCCCCTATATGCTGACCGGGCAGATGAACAATCACCCGCGCGAGGCGATGAAGTTCCTGGACGGGGAACGGCCCACGGACTATACGGGCTTTTACGATGCGATCATGGAGTAGGCCGGCAATTTAGATTTTGCACGCAAAGACCCGGAGCCCCAAAGATGGGAGGAAGAGAGTGGCTTGTCTCATCTTGGGTCTGCGGGTCTTTGCGTGTGCCGGTCAACAGAGGGGGCAGGCAAAAATCGCTAAGATAAGCGTCGGCTCGGCGCAGCCTCGCCCTCCACGTTACGGTTCGCATGAAAAATGGAGGGCGAAGCTGTGCTGAGCCGTTAAAATGCGATGCGAATGAGCTTATCTTAGCGCCATTAGGGACAGACAAGAAGGGCGCTAAATCGGTTCAACGCGTGCCGCCGCTTGAACCAGAGCCATCGAATTCAGTCAAAATTTGACTTACCATGCAAAAAGTGAGCATCAGACTGTCGTAAATGCCCCCATATGCCCCGATTATTCTGTTGGCACGCCGTGTGCGATAGTCAGCGCACGCATGAAAATAACAGTCAGCGCCGGGTTTTGACACCGTGTTTCAGGAACTCCGCCACGCAGCGACATAAGTCCGCGCATGTTTTGGAGCGGAACGCCTTCGCGTTCCCGGCCGGCGCGGGAAGCCGCGCCGCTCCGTGACCGTCAGACACTTAAGTCGCTGTGTATAGATCTCCCTTCTGGCACAGAAGGACGATTATGACACCGCAAGACAATAGCAACAAAGATGCTCGTAACGGATCTTTCTTGTCTTCTTCATAGAGGCTAACGCGAGGTCGCTTTCAGCGTCGCGAAGCCACAAAGCAGCGCGGGGCCTTGTCACGTCACTTGGCATAGACTTCACGCCCTTCGCGCAGTGGGCCGAGGGGCGGCGCACATGGCACGCGCAAACAAAGCGGCGTCGCGCGGGATACCGCTTGCCGCCGCACCAGATTCAGCGGCGCTCATGTCGTTTCTTCATGAGGTCACCTCGCGTATTTGAGGACGGTGTTGCGGGAGACGTCGAGCGCGGCGGCGGCACGGGAGACGTTGCCGTCATGTTTCTCCAAGACCTTGCGGACATTACCGGGATAGCCGTATCCCGTCAGCGCGTCCATCTGCGGCAGGCTCAGCGTGCGCCAAAAGTTTACGGGAAGTCAAAATCGCTTGATTCAATTGGTTGCGCTTCGGATGCGCGATCCTCTTCCTGCCCGGCAGGTTCAGCCGCAGCAGCAGGCTGCCGCGCCGCGGCCGGCAGGACATCCGGATGCGCCTCCGGCTTGACCGCCTCCGCAGAGGCCGTCGTCATGAGCTGGCTGGCCTTCTCCCACGGTTGATTCTCCAGGCGCTTGATGAGAAGCGACACGTTGAGTAGTCGCGCCGCATTTTCGGGCGTGGATTCTGAGGCTAAGAGACCTCTCACACGCTTGAAACGCTGAACCCACAGGCACTTGATCAGATCCTGGGCGGCCTCGGACGGCGTGGCCTCGCGCGCGCTCAGCATCTTCTGCTTGTTCGCGATGAGCGTGCCCAGCAGCGGCTGCCACACGGCGTCCGTGCTCCGGCAGAGTGCGGCGAGCCGGTCTTCGCCATCGCGTCGCTGGCTGAGCAGCGCGTCCACAACCGAGTGGGCGAACGGATGCGGGAGGATGTCCAGCGGCAGATAGCGCTCCACCAGATCCAGAACCGTTGTGTCGTGCTCGTGTTCGACCAGCAGCTCGCACAGCAGGAACTCGGCGCGCGAAGGCGGCTCGGGTGCGGGCGCGTCCAGGGTCGGCACGTCGTGCGCCTCGCCGCCCTCCGGCGTGAGTCCGTCTTCCGTGAGCGGCGGCCGGTCGTCATCCGTCTCTGCCGGGTGCGGCTGGGGCGCCGCGGGCGCGCTATCTTTGTGGGAGGCGGCATAGGCGGCTTTGCGTCGGAGCGACTCGACGTGCTTCTCCATATCCTGCTCGAACGCCGATAGCGGCAGGTGCAGCAGCCGGGCGGCCTCCTCGAGCAGGTGCGCGCGCTGCACCGCGTTGGCGCATACGGCGAGCATCTCGATTACGCTGCGCGCGACGCGGCTGACCGCGTCGATCGAGTCGGGCTGCGTCTCGGCCTTGATCAGCGTGTCGATCTGGAAGGCGGTGATGGACTGGGCGCTGTCGAGGATCTCGCGGAAGGCGGCGGGGCCTTTGTCGCGCAGGATGGAGTCGGGGTCGTCGCCGGTGGGCAGGACGGCCACGCGCACCGGGATCTCCTCCTCGAGGAAGAGCGTGCCGGTGCGCAGCGCGGCCTTGCGGCCCGCGCTGTCGCCGTCGAAGACCAGCACGACGCTGTCGGCGTGCTTCTTGAGCAGGCTGACGTGCTCTTTGGTGAAGGCGGTGCCCTGGGAGGCGACGGCCGTCTCGAAGCCGCTGGCGTGGCAGCGGATGACGTCGATCTGGCCCTCGCAGACGATGGCCTCGCGCCGCGGGTGCTTGACGATCTTGGCGGCGGCCTTGTCGAGCGCGTAGAGGACGCGGCTCTTGGTGAAGATCTCGGTCTCCGGGCTGTTGACGTACTTCGCCGGGTGCGACTTGGGATCCAAGATGCGGCCGCTGAAGGCCACCACGCGGCCCTGGCGGTCGCAGATCGGGAACATGAGCCGGCCCCGGAAACGGTCGAAGTAATCGTCGGGCCGTTCCGGCTTGTTCGACGGAGAGAGGATGCCGGCGGCGACGAGCTGCTCGGGCGTGTAACTGTGCTTCTTGGCCCACTGGAGGACGGCGTCGCGGGGCGTGACCGGCGCGAAGCCGATGCCGAAGAGCGCGGCGACCTCGTCGCTGAGTTTCCGGCTGCTCAGATACTGGCGTGCGGCCTCGGCCTCGCGGGTCTGCTTGAGGCAGCGCTGATAGAAGGCGGCCAGCTCCGCGTGAATGGCGTAGAGCAGGTTGCGGTTCTGCGCGTTGTAGTCGACGTCCTGGCGGATGACCACGCCCACGCGGTCGGCGAGCGTGCGCACGGCGTCCATGAAGGCGAGCCCGTCCTGCTTCATCAGGAAGGTGAAGATGTCGCCGCTCTCGCCGCAGCCGAAGCAGTGGTAGAACTGCTTGACCGGGTTGACGTGGAAGGAGGGCGTTTTCTCATGGTGGAAGGGGCAGCAGCCTTTAAAGGTGCCGCCGGTCTTCTTGAGCGTCATGCGCGCGCCGATGAGTTCGACGATGTCGATTCGGGCGCGGATCTCCTCCAGGACGTGATCTGTGACTTTTGAGGACATGACGGATGCGCGTATTAAAGCACAAATGGCCGGTGAGCAAAAGGGCAGACAAAATGTTTTCGACGGTGGGTTGACCATTCGGGTTCTGTGTGATATTCTGAAACACTCTTTTTTAAGCAAAGAACAGTAGGAGAAGACCAAAATGAAGATGATGTGGCAGCCTTCGAAGATCAAGCGTGTCCGCAAGATCGGTTTCCGTGCGCGGATGTCCACCAAGGGCGGTCGCGCGCTGATCAACGCCCGTCGCAACAAAGGGCGTCTGCGTCTGACGCAGGTGTAACGATGATGCCCAAAGGCGCGGCGTCATGAACGGTTCTGACCAGGCCCGGGAAGGCGACGAGTTGTTGCCTGGGCCTTTTCGACTCGATTCGTCAAAGTACAAAGCGGTTTTTGCTGGAAAGCGCTCGTTTTACGGCCAGACGCTGACGATTTGGGTGGCCTTTTCGACTGACGCCGGCCGCAGGGCCGGCGTTGTCGTTTCCAAACGGAACTTCCGGCGGGCGGTGGACCGTAACCGGGCCAAGCGTCTGATGCGCGAAGCGTTCCGCCTGAGCAGGCACCACCTGGTGCCCAATGTGGATCTGATCCTGATCGCCCGCTCGGGCATTGCGGGCCGGAAATGCCGGGACGTGATACAGGATTTGGAGCGGGTCTGCCGCCGGGCGAAGCTCTGGCAGACGCCGGCAGCCCAAGGGGGCGCGCATGCGTGACGGAGGTGCGGATGAAACGAGTCCTTTCCGTCGTCAGCCGGGCCGTGAGCGGTCTGCTGATCCTGTTCGTCCAGGCCTATCAGGTGGTGCTCTCGCCGCATATCGGCACGTGCTGCCGGTTCGAACCCTCCTGTTCGGCCTACTGTATCGAGGCGCTGCGGACTTACGGCGTGTTCAGAGGGTGCTGGCTCGCCTTCCGGCGCATTCTGCGCTGCCGTCCCTTCGGGCCCTCTGGCTACGATCCTGTGCCGCCCAAGAAAGGCTGTTAGATTGACATGAATAAGCAAGAAAAAATGTTCGCGATCCTGCTCGGTGTTCTGCTGGCCGGGTGGGTTTTTTACAGTAACCGCCAGTCCGTGAAGAACGCCAAGGAGGCGCAAGCGCAAGCTTCTGTGGCCAAGGCTCCGGAGGGTGCCGCGCCTGCCGTCAAAGAGGCGTCGCTCAAAGCGCCCGCAGCCGATCCCGTGTCGGCCGTCGAGGCTCAGGCGCCCCTCGTGCCTTCTGCTCCCGAAGAGGTTGTGACCTTGAAAGACGAGGTCATGTCACTGGTTGTCTCTTCGCACGGCGCCGTGCTCAAAGAGGTGACGTTAAGCGCGTTCAATTTGCTGCCTGGAAAGGCGAGCGAGAATAATCCTCCGGTCAAGATGGATTTCGCTTCCGCGCCGGGGTTGGCGTTGTCTGGCGTGCCGGGGTTGGCCGACAACGCGGCCTATCGTGTGGAGCGCGACCCGGCGGGGTTGGCGGTGACACTCTCGACCACGACCGCGCAGGGGCTGTCTGTTTCGCGCCGCATCGAGCTGCAAAAGGATTATCAAGTCAAGGTCACAGATACGCTGCGCAATGCCGGCGAGAGCGTGATGCTGCTTGGCACCAACAGCGTAGGACTGGGTGTGATGCGTAAGGGCGAGTCGCAAAATGAGATGTTATCAATCGACTCGTTGCCTTCGGCGGCTGAAGCAAAGACCCGGTATTGGGGAACGGAGAAGGCCACCAAGCAATACCTCGTCGGCGGCACCGCAACCGGCGGTTTCGGGTGCGGCGGCGCGCCCTCAGCGGCAGGGATGGCCGATCAGGTCACGGTGCCGGTTTTCGAGCCCCAGGCGTGGGTCGCCCTCAAATCTCGGTTTTTTGTGACGCTCTTTTCGTCGTCGGAGTCCAACTGCGGGTTCACGGCCAGCATGGCCCGCGACATCGCAAAGCCGACCTACGTCTTGAGTCACCTCTCGGCGCAGGTGCTTTTTCCCGGACGGGTGCTGGGGCAAGGCGAGTCGCTGACGCGCGACTACGCGCTCTATATCGGGCCGAAGGAACTCTCGCGGTTGCAGGCGCTCGGCGACGGCAAAGAGGCGGTCATGGAGTTCGGCTTCTTCACCTGGTTCTGCAAGCTGCTGGTGCCGACGCTCAACTTCTTCCACCGCCTCATCCCGAACTACGGCATTGCGATTATCCTGCTGACCTTCCTCGTGCGCATCATCTTCTGGCCGCTGACGCATTACAGCACCGTGAGCATGCGCAAGATGCAGGAGATCCAGCCGCAGCTGAAGGAGCTACAGGCCAAGTTCAAGGATAATCCGCAGAAGATGCAGCAGGAGACGTGGGCGATCTACCGCGAGAACAAGGTAAATCCGATGTCGAGCTGCCTGCCGATGCTGATCCAGATCCCGGTGTTCATCGCGCTCTTCACGGTGCTGCGCAGCGCGGTGGAGCTGCGCTACGCGCCGTTCCTGTGGATCGTCGACCTGAGCGAGCCGGAGAACCTGTTCGCCGGCGTGCTGCCGATGCCGCTGAACATCCTGCCCTTCCTGATGTCCGGCACCATGGCGCTGCAGAGCTATCTCACGCCGTCGATGGGCGATCCGGCGCAGCAGAAGATGATGATGATCATGATGCCGATCATGATGCTCTTCATGTTCTACAGCTTCCCGGCCGCGCTCTCGCTGTACTGGACGGTGAGCCAGGTGCTCTCGATCGTGCAGATGCTGATGCTGCGGCGCCAGGCCGCGCACAAGAACGATCCGCACGGCGACGGCATGACCGTCGAGCCGCCCCAGACGCGCCAGCAGCGGCGGCAGGCTGCTAGGTAAGAATCGACTTTACTTGCAGGGACGATTATTAAGTAATCATCCCTGTGACAAGTGACAACGCGGCGGCGCGAGACCGAGTCGATGGCGTTCGGACGGGAGCGGTGGCCCCGGGCTGACGGTCGGCTCCTGTATCATGAATACGGGCTGGGCATGGAACAGGCGCAACGCGGCTCGGAACCCGCGTGGCGCTTTCTGCTGGGCACCTATTCGAAGAGCGCATCTCTCTCATCATGAGATTCCTGCGTCTGTGCCCGCGACCTGCCGACTCGACTGACCCCAACCGCGAGGTCGAGCAGTCGCTCACGCGCGTCCTGCTCGCCGACCACGCGGCGCTCGCTCCCGTCCGTTGTGCGTGCGTTCCGTGTCGCACCGGGCGGGTTCCCCGCAACCCGCCGCCGGTCCCCGCTCTGCGGACGCCTGCGGGGCGGCGTCCCTGCCATGCTACGCGAGCCCGTTGCGCGTGCGTGCCAGGTCGCACGGACGTTCGGCACGGACGTTTGACGGACGTTTGA
>CAYMLQ010000290.1:0-7840 GCA_964390795.1 uncultured Lentisphaeraceae bacterium | reverse complement strand
GCTGGTGTACGTGCACCCCGCGCAGACTTTTCACACCCTCGGGAAGCCAGGCCGTGTAGGTCACCGGGACGCTCAGCTCGCCGGGCTTGGCCGACGGCTCATACCGAACGCGGTAATACGGCGGCTCCGCCTGCGGGCGGACATCGTAGGGCGGCACCTGCGCGCGCCCGACACACGCCCAGCCGGCGGCGAGCACTCCCGCAAGCTTCCATGCCGTTAACACATCTCTACTCATACCGCCTTCTACAGCCCGCCCATGATCAGGCTCGCGAACGCGCTGATGGGCGTCGTGTCGCGGAAGTTGTCCACCGTCTGGCGCACGTCTTTGATCAGCCCGCTCACATCGTTGTAGAGCTTGTCATCCGCAGAAAGCTTGCCTAACGTGCCCTCGCCTTTCGCCAGCCGGTCCGTGACCATCTTGAGGTTCGCCACCGTCGCGTCGAGGTCGTTGTAAATCTTGTTGTCATCCTTGATCAGCTTGCCCAGCGTCCCCTCGCCCTTCTCCAGGCTCGCAGCCACGTTTTTGATGCTGGCCACGGTCGACTCCAAGTCCTTATAGACCGTGTCGTCCGAAGAGAGCAGCCTGCCGAGCGTGCCCTCCCCCTTCTCCAACCGGTCGGAAATCGTCTTGAGGTTGGCGATGGAGGCGCTCAGGTTCGTGTAGACGCCGCCGTCGTCGTTGAGCAGCCGCCCCAGCGAGTTCTCGCCCGTATCGATCTTGGCCGTCACCGACTTCAGGTTCGCCACCGTGTTCGAAAGGTCGTTGTACAGCGCGTTGTCCTCGGCGAAGAGCTTGCCGAGCGTGCCCTTGCCCGACTCCACGCGCGCCGCCAACGCTTTGATCGAGGCGCTCGCCTCCTCCACGTTGGCCACAATCTTCTTGATGCGCTCGCCCTCGGTCGCCTCTTTGAGCTTGCCGACGATCTCGCCTAGGTCGCGCATCCAGTTCTTCGGCGACTCCCCTTTTAGAGACAATCCATCCGGCAGTTGCGTCCCCCCGCCCTCTTCGATCAGCAAATAGTTACCGCCCAGCAGCGAGCCGGCGCACACCGAGATCACGTACCCCTCTTTGAATTTCACATCCCGCTGGACCAGCAGCGTCACACGCACGCCGCTGTTCTCCAGCCGCATGTCGTTGACCGACCCAACGGTCATGCCGCGCAACACCACCGAGTCGCGGACTTTCAGCCCGCCGACATCTTGGAAGATGACCGTCACGGGCACCTTGCTTTTGCCGTTGAAAATCTCGATCCCGGAAATGATGATCGTGAAGTAGATCAGCAACCCCAGCACGGCGGTCATAAAGAAGCCGACAACCACTTCGGAAAAGACTTCGCTGTTTTTTCTCACACTCATGCTTCGCCTCCTTGCATCCCCTCGATCCCCTGTTTCGAGATGAACTGTGCATCCAGAAACCCCCGCACATCCGGCTGGTCGGTCTTGACGAACGCCAGCGGCGGACTCACCTCCACAAAACGCCCGCCGGTCAGCATCGCGATCCGGTCCGCCGTCAGCAGCGCGCCCTGCAGATCGTGCGTGACCACGATGCTCGTGATGCCCAGCTCCTCGTTCAGCCGCCGGATAAGCTGGTCGATCGTGCGCGACGTGACCGGATCCAGACCGGACGTCGGCTCGTCGTAGAGCACAATCTCGGGCCGCCTCACGATCGCGCGCGCCAGCCCCGCGCGCTTTTGCATGCCTCCTGAGATCTCGCTTGGAAATTTGTCACCGTCGTTCTCCAGCCCCACCATCTTCAGGGCCTCTGCCACGCGCTGTCCGATCTCCTCCTCCGCGAGCTTCGTCTTCTCGCGCAGCGGCAGCGCAATGTTCTCCGCGACCGTCATCCAGCCCAGCAGCGCGCCCCCTTGGAACAGATACCCGAACCGCTCGCGGACACGGTCCAGCTCTGAGCCGTTCACCGCGCTGATCTCCGTGTCGCCAATCCAGATCGATCCGCTCGTCGGGGTCAGCAGGCGAACCATGTGCTTGAGCGTGACGCTCTTGCCTGTGCCGGACGGTCCGACAATGACGAAAATCTCGCCTTTCTTAATCTCGAAAGAGAGGTCGTCCAGGACGGTTCGTCCGCCCAACTGTTTCGTTACATGTTCAAAACGGATCATAAGTCGTAAAACAGCCGTGTGATGACATAGCCCAAGATCAGGATCAGCAGGATCGACGTGATCACCGAACGCCGCGTCGCCTGACCCACGCCCACCGCACCCTGCGTGGTGGTAAAGCCCTCATAGCACGAAACCCCCGTGATCACGATGCCGAAGATCAGCGCCTTCAGCAGCCCCACATACAAATCGTAGCCCTTGGCGATATCCATCGCGGTGGTGATGTACTGGCTCAGCGGCACATTCAACTGCGTCAGCCCGACAATGCCGCCGCCCAGCACGCCCAGCACGCAGGTGTAGAACGAGAGCACCGGCGTCATCAGCACCATCGCCGCCATGCGCGGCGCCATCAGGAACCGGACCGGGCTGATCGACATGATCTCCAGCGCAGCGACCTCGTCGTTCACCGTCATCGTACCGATCTGCGCGGCCATCGACGAGCCCACGCACGCCGCCAGAATGATGCCGGTCATGAACGGGCCCATCTCGCGCAGCAGGGAGACCATGACGGCCGAGCCGATGTACATCTCCTGATTGTAACGCCGCAGCTCCAGCCCGATCTGAAGGCCCAGGATCATTCCCGTGAACATCCCGACGATCGTGATCAGGGCCAGGCTCTTGATGCCAGCGATGTACATCTGCCGGGTCAGTTCGCCGCGCGACCGGCTCGAGCCGAAGAGCAGCGGGAACATGGCCAGCGACTGCACCGTCAGGCTTCCGGCGCGCCCGATGTTTCCCATGGTCAATATGACTGCCCGCCAGACGCCATCGAGAATATTCGCCGGCGCGTCCGCGTAGATCGGCTCCCGAGTGATCATGGCGCGCAGCCCCCCGCCGCACGCTCGACCGCTTTACGATACTGTAGAAGCCCCCAGAAAGCGTCGTGTGTCACTTCATCCTCCCGTTCGCTCCGCTCATACACCGTCCAAAACGGTGCCCAATTGCGCTCAAGGCCTCCACTGTACCTGATCAGGCTCAGTTCCAACAGGCGAAAGTGCGATCCGGCCTCCGTCTCCTCGCTTGCGAAAAGGGGCCAGAGCCGCGTGTACGACTCGCGCAACCGCTCGACGCCCGCCGGGTCGCTCTGATAAACATGTGCCTTCACATAGAACGGGAAGAGCCGGCTGCGCTCTTCGCGCCCGCCCTTGCTCCGAAGCGTGAAGTGCTCGATCAGCGGCCACGCCGCATACCAGCGCCGATCCTCCTCCCGCTCAGAGTCACCGTACAGCGGCCAGTACGAACGCGTCGCGGACGTCTTGGTCTTCACCGTCTCATAGAACGGCCACGGCATGCGCCACCGCTCCGACACGTCGGTCGTGGCGTGCGAGAAGAAGGGCGGCAGAAACAGCCACTGCCGCTCTTTCTCGCGATCCACCTGGCCCGCCAGCGGAAAGAGCATCCAGGACGAACCCGGATTGCGCGGCGACGCGTAGACCGCCGACGTCCAGAACGGCCAGAACGCGTACGTGTGCAGCGCATCCTTTTTCTGCGTGCGGCCCCACAGCGGAAAGACGCCCGTGCGCTTCACACCCGCACCCTCCTCGCTGCGCGAGAACACCGGCCACAAAAAGTACTCCCGCCCGACGCCGTTGACCTCGTAGTTCAGATACGCCGGAAACAGCGCGAAGTCGATATCGTCCATCAGCAGCACGTGCGGCAGATGGCCGTAGACCGGGAAGAGCGCCCAGTAGTCCTCGCCCTGCCGCGAGCGCCCCTGGAAATAGAGCGGGAAGAGAGCCGCCTTCCAGGCCGAATCCTCGCGCCCCACATCGTTGTCAGACCCGTACGCGAGCGCCAACCGCCACCAGGACTGCTCCCGGTCACGGTGGAAGGTGCCCAGCGGCCACACCACGTCGGCCACGCGCGTGTCGCTCACCGGATCGGTCACGCACGAATAGAACGGGCGCAAGGCCCAGAAGGTGCCGCCCTCGCGCGTCGCACGATACTCGAAGAGCGGCCCCAGCCTGAAGCGGCTGACCACGCGTTCCGGCACCCTGTTCGTCGGCGTGGCAGGCGCCGCGGGTTCGCCGAACGCAGCAACCTGCTGGAGGACGATACAACAAAGCGCAAGCACGCGCGAAAAATCCACAGCACGCCGAACAAGCGCGGGCAGCTCGGTCCGCTTATAACCTGAAAGGATTGTATCGAGAAACGCATGCATACCATTCCCCATCTGAACAAATCAATGTTATCTCTTTTTCAGGGATAAAACGAGCGCAAACTGTCTCTCACGGAGTACCGCTTAACGGTCAACGCCAGCGACCACCGAACCCGTGAGCCGCAGGCGAGCGAGGGTTCGGCGTGTCGCCGTTGTTGGGAAACAGTCTCTCTCTTTTCATCCGGTTTGTCTAGGGTTTCGGGGCTGCCCAATCGGTCGGTCTGGTGCTGCGCATGTCTCACCGGTCTTTTCACACCTCGCGAAGTGTGGAAAATCTGAAATCAGAAAATCAGGAAGGGATGCCCAAGATCTCATTTCAGAAAGATCTCCGTGACTGCCGAATCCTCCGGCTTCCTGATTTCCTGAGTTCAGATTTCTCCCAGCAGCTATTTTTCTCACGCCCCAAGACGCCAAGGGTGCCAATAACCTTTGCCTCTTCGGGTCTTCTTGGCGTGAACCAATCTACCCGGTGCCTGCTCTTCCGTCGTTCAGTAGTCATATTCACTTATCATGAGAAGTGAATCCGCATTCGCAAGACCTTCGTGGTCTAGAAACCCTGTATCGTTCGTGATTCTTCTCTCTCCCAACTGTTTGTGAAGGGCTGTACAAGGACCATCGCGTTTCGGATGACCTTCAGAGGGGCATTCTGTGATGACTGCGCATCAGTGGGGAACCTTCCAGATGGGAGCGGGGACACTCCTGTACCGTCTGGGAGCAGGGACGCTCTTGTCCCCGTCTGGGAGCAGGGACGCTCTTGTCCCCGTCTGGGAGCCGGGACACTCCTGTCCCCGTCTGGGAGCGGGGACACTCCTGTCCCGCATCTGGGAGCGGGACGCTCTTGTCCCGCTCCCGCTCGATGCGCCTAACCGATGTTCCGCTTGAGAAAGGCCGTACGCGCGCACTCCTTGCAACGAGACGTGGTGCGTGGTTTCATGCCTGCCTGCTTGCCTACTGTGGCATGAGTGTCACGCCCGGTTCGGTATCTGTCAGAGTCGGCCACTTTCACACTTCATGAAGTGTGAAAGTGGCCGACTCTGATGTCCTGATCGCGAGCGGGAATACTGCGGATATCAGGAATATGCCGTTTGAACAACACTTGATCCCACACGTCGACTTGGTTAGTCGTTTGTCACGCTTCACTTACGCACACATGTAACCAATCACGATTCACTCTGAAAACACGGAAGCACCCTTGGGAGCATAGGTGGGCGAAATTTACGCACCTCGGGATGCGTAACGCTGCCACTCCTCCTCTAGCAGTCTCGCAGCGAGACCGGTCGAGACGGATTCCTCACTGGCTGATTTTACAGAACTGTCGCGGACGTGATCGTCGAAGATATTCTGCTTCTGTCGTAACACCTCGGTCAACCTCTCGTCTATGGATTCCCGCGCAAGAATCCGGTTGACCATTACACGTCGGGCCTGCCCCATTCTGTAGACCCGCGCGATCGCCTGATTCTCGGACGAGGGCTTCCATTGCGGCTCCATCAGAATGACGACCGATGCGGCTTGGATATTCAGACCAACGCCTCCTGCATCGATCTGAGATAGCAGAAGAGCGTGTCCTTGCACGTCTCGCAGTTTCTCAATAAGACTGAGCCGCGCCTCCGAGGAGATTGTCCCGTCGATCCGGCCAACTGTTGGATTGCAGCTAAGGACTCTTTAGAAATCTGGCGAGCTCGCCGGGCTGGGGATGCCGCGTAGCAGCCTTTCCACGCACCGGTGATCAGTAGTCCCGAGAAAACGGGCGATGCTTTGCAGCGCTTTCCTGTCAGGTACGTTCATACAGAACAACACCCTGCTTGGCTATCGTTTCGGCCATCGGAGAACCTGCCCGGATCTCAGAAACCTCAAACATGTCGACAGGTTTTCCAAGAACCGAGGCGACATCTTCAAGCACACCGAAAAATGGCAACCCCAAAAGCTCGCCCCTGCTGTCGATGACCAAATCAATGTCGCTTTGCTCCGTCGCGCACCCCGCAGCGTACGATCCAAACAAAACCGCACGGTACACGGGTGCCCGTTGAAAGACCGGTCTCAATGCGTTTCTGAGTTCATCGATGGTGCTTCGCGCAGTCATACGTGATCTTGTTCCTCACACGATCATTGTCCTCTGGTTCAGCCGCTCAGTAGTTGTGCCGGAAATAGTCATGGATGCGCTTCTCGCAGCCGAAGGTCATGGCGATCAGCGCGGTGCGGATCCACATGCCGTTGCGCATCTGCCGCCAGTACATGGCCCGCGGGTCGCTGTCCACCGCCGTCGAGATCTCGTCGCGGCGCGGCAGCGGATGCATGATGACCGCTCGCTGCGGCAGCAGATTCAGCTCCTCGATGCCGAACTTGAACCGGCTGGTGTCGATCTTCGCGCTCTCCCCCTTCGCCGAGTCCCACTCGTCCTGAATGCGCGTCATATACACGGCGTCGGCGTGGGGAATCGCCGCGTGGAAATCGTCGGTCAGCTCGAACGTCACGTTCTTTTCCTTGAGCACCGCGAGCACGTCCTCGCCGACCTGCAGCGGCCCGGGCGCCACGAACACTTGGCGGATGTTCGGATAGTTCGTCAGCAGATAGGAAAGCGAGCGCACCGTGCGCCCGCGCAGCAGGTCGCCGCAGAACAGCACCGTACGGTCGCGCAGTCCGCCGTTGCGCTCGAAGCTGCGCAGCAGCGTGTAGACGTCCAGCAGCGCCTGCGTCGGGTGCTGGTCCTGCCCCGAGCCCGCGTTGATGATCGGGATCGGACGCTCGGAGTTCGAGAGCACCCACGCCATGTGCTCGGCCAGGCCCTTCTCGGGCGTACGCATGACGATCAGGTCGAAATACGAGCTGAACGTGCGCACCGAGTCCTCGCGCGACTCACCCTTGAATTCGGACGAGATCGAAGTGTCGCGCACCTCGCCCGTCGACACGCCGAGAATCTGGCAGGCCGAGGCGAACGACAGGAAGGTGCGCGAGCTGGGCTGGGAGAAGTAGAGCATTGCCCGCTTGTGCGCCACCTGCGACCGGAGGAACTCCGTTCCCGCGCGCGTCTTGGCGATCGCGCGGATCTCATTGGCGAGCAAGGCGAGCCGCTCCAGCAGCGCGTGCCCGAACTGCTGCGCGAACAGCGTGTGGTAAGGAACCCCGTCCGGCTGCATCAGGTAAGGCGTCTTCTCTGTCAGCGACAACGTCTGGAAATGGTCCCATGAAATGTCGAATATCCGTTTAGGCATAGCTCCTCCTTACGCGCGTTGGGCAACCGTTGTGGCAGCCCGCCTCTGTTTCTCTCACAGCGCCGACAGGTCGGTCAGCGCCGAGACATACAGCGCCTTGATGGTGTGCATGCGGTTCTCGGCCTCGTCAAACACCTTGGAGTATGGAGCCTCGAACACCTCGTCCGTGACCTCCAACGCGCCGCTCTCCGCCGTAACCGCCGTCTCGAAATCGTGAAACGCGGGCAGGCAGTGCAAGAAGATCAGCTCGCCTCCCGCGTTGCCGGTCGCCTTCACCAACGCCGCGTTTACCTGATACGGGCGCAGCAGGCGCAGGCGCGTCTCCTTCTGCGCCTCCTCGCCCATCGAGACCCAGA
>CAYMLQ010000289.1:0-7868 GCA_964390795.1 uncultured Lentisphaeraceae bacterium | reverse complement strand
GCCAGCAGTCCACCCCACTTTTGAAAAGCGTGCATTTCATTTTGCACTTCGCCCCAGCCCAACAAAGGAAGTTATCTCATTGACACCCCCCCCATAGTTTCCTAAAATTTTGCTCCATTGCAACCCATGGCGGGTGGCTATCAAACAGGGGACTGCGAGTTGTCCGATTTTCTTGTCTTTGAGAACGTCACGAAACGCTTTGGCGCTCTGACCGCCGTTGATGCGGTGACGCTCAGCATTGAGAAGGGCGAGTTCTTCTCGCTGCTCGGGCCGAGCGGCTGCGGCAAGACGACGCTGCTGCGGATGTTGGGCGGTTTCGAGACTCCCGATTCCGGCCGCATCTATCTGGACGGGCGTGATATCACAGACCTTCCCCCCAACCTGCGCCGGGTCCACACGATCTTTCAGAATTACGCGCTGTTCCCCAACATGACCGTCTGGGACAACATCGCCTTCAGCCTGCGCGTGGCCCACTATCCGAAAAGCGAGATCCGCAAGGGCGTCGAGGGCATGCTCGAGCTGATCAAAATGGCCGACCACGCCTGCAAGTACCCCACGCAGCTCAGCGGCGGACAGAAGCAGCGCGTCGCCATCGCCCGCGCGCTGGTGGACCGCCCCCAGGTGCTTCTGCTCGATGAGCCGCTCGCCGCCCTCGACCTCAAACTGCGCCAGCACATGCT
Source organism: uncultured Lentisphaeraceae bacterium (assembly GCA_964390795.1). Taxonomy (GTDB): domain Bacteria; phylum Verrucomicrobiota; class Kiritimatiellia; order RFP12; family UBA1067; genus CAYMLQ01. Next base: position 7,188 of record CAYMLQ010000289.1, on the reverse strand, counting down.
CCTCGAACTGGACATCATCCACGACCAGGTCGGCATCACCTTTGTCTACGTCACCCACGACCAAGGCGAGGCCATGAGCCTGAGCGACCGCATCGCCGTCATGAACCGCGGCCATATCGAGCAACTCGACCCCCCGGCCAAGATCTACGAGGCGCCCTGTTCCGGCTTCGTGGCCGCCTTCATCGGCGACACCAACTTCTTCGACGGCACCGTCACGGAAGTCGACGGCGACTACTGCAAGCTCGCGGTCCGAGACTTTGCGGACATCCTCTGCTTCAACGACAAGAACATCAACGCCGGCAGCCGGGTTCACCTGAGCGTCCGCCCCGAAAAGATCCGCGTCACCCCCACCCCTCCGCCGCCGGAGAAAGGCTCGCGGATCAACGTCTTCCGCTGCAAGGTTACCGACATCGTCTACCAGGGCACCTACACGAAGTTCTGGGTGCTTTCGGGCGCGCACCGCATCGCCGCCATCAAGCCGCACAGCCGCTTCCTGCTCGACCAGGCGATCACCTGGGGCGACGAGGTCTACTGCTGGTGGCACCCCGATGACGGCTACATGCTCGAGCGCTTCACCGAGGCGGACGCCGATCTGATCCAGATGCCTCCGGTCGGCTACTCAGTCCCCAAGCCCGCTAGCGCGAACCCGCATCTCCTAACTCCTAACTCCTAACTCCTCCTTGGCCTATGCCGCTACGCAAACGACGCTGGACCGAATGGGCGATGTCGGCACCCTCCGTGCTATGGCTCACCGTCTTTTTCGTGGTTCCCACCCTGCTGGTGGTGGCGCTGTCGTTCCACACCGCTTCACCGGACGGCGGCATCGGCACGGAATGGACCCTCCAGACATGGCGGCACCTCTCGAACCCCAACTACCCCGCGATCATCTGGCGCACGCTCTGGATCAGCGCCGCCACCACGGCGGGCTGCGTCACCCTCGCCCTGCCCTGCGCCTTCGCCATCGCCCGCATGCAGAAGAAGTGGCGGGCGGTCATGGCCGGCCTTATCATGCTGCCCTTCTGGACCAGCTTCGTCGTGCGCGTCTTCGCCTGGCGACTGCTGCTCCACCCCGAAGGCTTTCTTAAGCACGTCCTGATGAATCTGGGGCTAGCCGACCCCAACACCCAACTGCTCTATAACTCTGGCGCGATCCTGCTGGTCAGCGTCTACTCCTTCCTGCCGTTCGCCATCATGCCGATCTACGCGGCCGCCGAAAAGTTCGACTTCTCGCTGCTGGAGGCCGCCCGCGACCTCGGCGCCAAAAGCTTTTTCGCCTTTCGCAAGATCTTCATCCCCGGCATCCGGCGCGGGCTCATCTCCGCCACCCTGATGGTCTTCATCCCCTCGGTCGGCTCGTACGTGATCCCCGACCTCGTGGGCGGCAAGAACAGCGAGCTGATCGGCAACAAGATCTACCAGCGCACCTTCCCCGACCGCAACCTGCCGCACGCCAGCGCCCTCTCCGCCCTCATGGCCTTCGGCGTGCTCGTGCCGCTCGGACTGGTCGCCCTGTTCCTCAAACGTCAGGACCGCAACGAGGCGCTGCGCATCGCCGAGTCCAACGGCGTGCGGCAGAACGGGGGCGCCGCATGAAGCGCAACCCCTTCCCCGTAATCGTGCTGTTCGCGGTGCTTGCCTTCCTCTACCTGCCGATCGTGACGCTGACCGCCAATTCGTTCAACCTCTCGCGCTTCGGCGGCACGTGGGAGGGCTTCACGCTCAACTGGTACAATCTGCTCCTCCACGACCAAGCGGTTTGGACCGCCTTCACCAACAGCCTGCTCATCGCGGCCGGCGCCACGCTGGCCTCCTGCCTGCTCGGAACCAGCGCCGCCCTCGCCCTGCACCGCTGGAATTCGCGCCTTCAGAATATCCACTACGGACTGATCTACACGCCGCTGGTGATCCCCGAGATCCTCATGGGCATCAGCCTGCTGCTGACCTTCACCGCGATCGGCATGGACTGCGGCCTCCACACGATCCTGCTCGCCCACACGACCTTCTGCGTCAGCTACGTCACCATGACCGTCCTCGCGCGCCTTCAGGACTTCGACGACAGCCTGATCGAAGCGGCGCGCGACCTCGGCGCCAACGCCTGGGTCTCGTTCGTGAAAGTCCAGCTCCCTTTGCTGCTGCCCGGCATCATCTCGGGCGGGCTTCTGGCCTTCACCCTCTCGATCGACGACTTCGTGATCACCTTCTTCGTGGCGGGCCCCGGCTCCAGCACGCTGCCGCTCAAAGTCTACAGCATGATCAAGCACAGCCCCAAGCTGCCCGTCATCAACTGCCTCTCGACCGTCATGCTGCTGCTCACCTTCATCCTCGTTCTGGCCAGCCGCGCGTTTCAGAACATCAAGCAGCACTCCGCCAAGCGAACCTGACAGCCCGCCCCATTTTTCACGTTCAACCGCACAAACACACCCAGGAGAAATTCATGAAAACCAGCCTCCCGCTTGCCGCGCTTTGTCTGACCGTCGCCCTGCTGACTGGCTGCGGCCCCAAGAAACCAACCTTGCACCTCTACACGTGGTCGGACTATCTCGACCCCGAGCTGGTCTCCGCCTTCGAGCAGGCCAACGGCTGCCGCGTCAAGGTGGACACCTTCGACTCGAACGAAACCATGTACGCCAAGATGCTGGCCGGCAGCGGCAGCTACGACATCATCTTCCCAAGCTCCTACCAGATCAGCCTCATGGCGCAGCGCGGCATGCTCCAGCCCCTCGACAAGAGCAAGCTGCCGAATGTCGCCACCCATTTCGACGCCGCCTACACGTGCGTGATCCTCAATCCGGAGATGACCTACAACGTGCCGTACGCCATCACCTTCGCCGGCATCGCCTACCGCAAGGACAAGACCGCCGGCGCCGAAATCTCCTGGGCGTCATTCGACAACCCCGCGTTCAAAGGCCGCTCGGCGCTCCTCAACGACTTTCGCGAGACCATCGGCGCGGGCCTCAAATCGCTGGGCTACAGCCTCAACTCGACCAACCCCGCAGAGCTGCAGAAGGCCGGCGAGGTCGTGCTCCGCTGGAAGAAGAACATCGCGAAGTTCGACAACGAGCAGTACAAGACCGGCATCGCCAGCGGCGAGTTCGTGCTCGGCCACGGCTACAACGGCGACGTGGCGCAGGTCATGCTCGAGGATCCTGAAAACGTCGGCTTCGCCTACCCCAAAGAGGGCTTCTCCGCCGCCTGCGACGAGATGGTGATCCCCAAGAGCGCGAAAGAGCTGGGACTGGCGCACGCCTTCATCAACTTCCTCTACGACCCCGACAACGCCTCCAAAAACATTCAGTACATCTGCACGGTCATGCCCAACAAGTCGGCGCTCGCGAAGCTCCCGGAGAAATACCGCGCGAATCCTGCCATCTTGCCCCCCTCCGACATCCTCTCCAAAGCCGAAGTGTTGAAAGACCTTGGCGAGGCCAACGCGCTCTACTCCAAGACCTGGGACACCATCAAAGCCACGGAGTAGCGCCCCGGCGTTCAACTCCCCACTCCTAACTCCTAAATCCTAACTCCTAACTTAAATCACCCCTATGCCAATCTACGAATACGCCTGCTCAGCCTGCGGCAACGCTTTTGAATTCCTCGCCCGGACCCTCGCGGACAAACCCGGGAAATGCCCCTCGTGTGGCGCGAAGAAGGTCGCAAAACAGCTCTCCGCCTTCGCGAAACCCGCGCCCATGGCCCGCGGCGGCTGCGGGAGCTGCCCCAGCGAGGCAGCCTGCCCTGCAGCCGGCGCGGCGAGCGGCTGCGGCTGCGCCGGCGCCTGTGGCCACTGAGCGCACCGGCAGGGTTTAAGTGGGCGTTCTTCGGAACAATGGCCGCCAGCGCGTCGTTCGGGGCGAGGTGTCCGGCCCCCCATGGCCCCGACAATTACCGTTGCAGCCACCGCAGCCAGTATGGCCGGTGCCTGTCGTCCACCAGATTCTGGCTTTCCCAATTACTAGAAAGAACGTTGGCAGAAGGGGAAAAATATGAGGACAACTTGTGCGATAATCTCGAACTTCATGGTTCTCCTTGTCACCCTTGTTGCATTCTGTATGCCTGCACGGTGTCGGGGTTCTGACCTACGCTTCTACCTATGTCATGATGGAACAAATGCTGTCCTTTACTTGAATGGACAACGCAAATCTCAGGAGGAGATGAACTCACACTTTGAGCGGATTGCCTCGAACTCTAAGTCAGCCCATATTCCAATCTATGTTTGGCCAAGGGTAGAAATGAAGGACGTTTGGTCAACACTCCAAATGATGTACAAGGTCGGGCTGACGAATGTTGTAATCAAATCTGAGAGTGAAGCCTTTCCCCCGCAAATTCCGTCGCTTCGCTTAAGAATGGAGCCGCCGCCCGAATCGAAGATCAAATACAAGGGAGGGCTATTAGTTGCTGAGCCTGAAGAGAACTGAAGCCATAAAGGACTGCCAACAAGATGGTGGTGAGGAACGTCGCTGACGCGCCGTCCCTCGCCGTCGTTGGGAGAGAAAAGAATCACGAAAGGTTCAGGGCTTCTAGACCAGGAAGATATTGCGAATGCGGATTCACATCTCATGAGAAGTGAATCTGACAAACCAAGCGACGGACACAGGGTGGATTGGCTCATGCCAAGACCCGAAGATGAGAAAGCACCTCTTCTTACCGTTGGGTCTTCGGGTCTTAGCTTGAGACCTCTTCCACACTTTGCAAAGTGTGGAATTGAGGAGCGGGCCAACCCCTGACTTCCTGAGCTCGACGGAAAATAGGATTGCATATTTTTCGGTGCCAGCGGTTATGCGTTTGGTACTTCATTGAGCGAGGCGTGATCGGGCGCCTCCCCGTTTCACTGGCTTCCTCAAAAACGGGTGACGCGGAAGACGGCTCAGCGTGGACGCTTCGCCCTACCTCCTGAGTGCCTGGCAGGAATGGCGCTAAGATAAGCGGCGGCTCGGCACAGCCTCGCCCTCCAACCTGCGGATTCGCTTGGGAACTGGAGGGCGAAGCTGTGCTGAGCCGTCAAAATGCGATACGAGTGAGCTTATCTTAGCGCCATTCGTGCCTGGCAGAGTGTACGTGCGGAGCGGGGCGAACCGTCCCGGTGAGCCGCCATGCCGCTTCGCAGTCGAGAGGCTACCGCCTCCGCTGGCCGTGACGCGGGCACAAAAAAACCGGGGCGGATGCAGCGAACATCCCCCCGGTTCTTTCGTAGCGGAAAGCTTACTCCTGACCCAGGCCCTTGCCCTTCAGGTACTCGAGCACCTTGCCGACCGACGTCAGCTTCTCGGCGTCCTCGTCCGGGATCTCGGCGCCGAACTCCTCTTCGAACGCCATGATCAGCTCAACGGTGTCCAGCGAGTCCGCGCCCAGATCATCGATGAACGATGCCTCCGGCGTGACCTGCTCGGCGTTGACGCCCAACTGCTCAACAATGATCTCTTTGACCCGCTCTTCGAGTTTGCTTGACATGTACTCTCTCCTTGACTTGTTTCTCTAATTGAGGCCGCGGCCCGAGCCGCGCCAGTCACATCACATGACCATGCCGCCATTCACGCTCAGCACCTGACCCGTCACGTAGCCGGCTTCGTCTGAAGCCAGAAACGCAACCGCCCGCGCCACATCTTCCGGCTCGCCGAAACGGGCCATCGGAATGTTCGCCAGCATCTGGTCACGCACCTCCTGCGAAAGGGCGTCCGTCATCTTCGACGAAATGAACCCCGGCGCAATCGCATTGACGCGAACGCCACGGGACGCCAACTCTTTGGCCGTGGATTTTGTCAACGCGATCACACCGGCCTTCGAAGCCGCATAGTTACACTGACCGGCATTGCCGATCAGACCGATCACAGACGCAATGTTGACGATCGCACCACTGCGCTGCTTCATCATATGCTTGGCTACGGCGCGCGAGAACAGGAAGGTCCCCTTCAGGTTCACGCGCAACACCGCATCCCAGTCATCGTCGGACATACGCACCAAGAGCGTGTCTTTGGTGATGCCGGCATTATTCACCATAATGTCGACCTTGCCGAACACCTTGATCACCTCGGCGATGCACGCGGTGACGGCCGCGCCGTCACCGACATCCACAGCCAAAGGCAGAGCTTTTCGGCCCAGCGCCTGAACGGCAGTCGCCGTCTCGGCCAGCCACTCGGCCTGCAAATCGCAAATCGCAACGTCGGCGCCCTCTTGCGCCAGCTTCAAGGCGATCGTCCGCCCGATGCCGCGAGCGGCACCGGTCACGACAGCCACTTTGCCCTCAAATGCACCCATGATGTACCCCTTCTTCTTTTGAAATCATAATCCGGCAGCGAACGCAGCCTTACGCCTGCAGGGTCAGGCAGCCCTGCTCGAGCGACGGCACGTCCTGGACGCTCACCGTGTTCACGCTCTTGTCGATGCGCTTGATCAGGCCGGCGAGCACCTTGCCGGGCCCGAACTCTACGAAGTCCGTCACACCCGCGCCGATCGCGCATTTCACACAGTCGCACCACCGCACCGAGTCGGTCACCTGGCGCAGCATCGCGTCTTTGATCGCCGCCGGATCGCTGCTGTGCAACTGGCCCGTGACATTGGAAAGCACGGGCATCTGCGGCGCGCGGAAGCTCACGCTGTCGAGAACCCCGGTCAGCTTGGCCCGCGCCGACGCCATCAGCGGAGAGTGGAAGGCGCCCGCCACATTCAGGGGGATGGCCTTCACGCCCAGTTCGCCCGCCACCGCCGCCGCCGTCGCCACGCCCGTCTTGAGACCGGAGAGCACGACCTGCGCGTCCGAATTGATGTTGGCGACCGTAATCCCGGACCTGTCGCAAAGAGTCTGGATCTGCTCGCCCGTCGCACCCATGATGCTGATCATGCCGCTCGCCTGCTCTTCGCACGCCTGCTGCATGAAGCGCCCGCGCGCCTCCAGAATTTTCAGCGCCGACTCAAAGTCCAACACGCCCGCCACGTGCAGCGCCGTCCACTCGCCGAGGCTCAGGCCGCCCGCCATCTTGAATGCCACCTGGGGGCAGCACTTCTGGAACGCTCGGAACGCCGCCACGCTCACGGTGAAAATCGCCGGCTGGCAGATGTTCGACTTGGTCAGCTCCTCGGCCGGCCCCTCAAAGCAGATCTTCGCGAGATCGAACCCCAGCACGTCATTCGCACAGGTGAACAGTGCGCCGATCTCCGCATCGGCCGCAAAATCCTTACCCATACCTGGAGCTTGGG
>CAYMLQ010000288.1:0-7931 GCA_964390795.1 uncultured Lentisphaeraceae bacterium | reverse complement strand
GCGCTGCACGCGCAGGTGGTGCTGGGCCTCCGGGTTCAGGACACCCAGTGCGGCTTCAAAGTCTTTCGCGGCCCTGTGGCGCGCGACTTGTTCGCGAGCCTCCGCTGCGACGGCTTCGCGTTCGACCTGGAGGTGCTGGCCGCCGCCCGGGAGCGCCGCCTGCGGGTGCAGGAGCGGGGCGTCGAATGGCACGAGCGCTCCGGCTCTACGGTTCAGCCGCTGAGAGACGGCGTGCGGATGCTGCGCGCCGCCTGGCAGATCCGCGCCGGCCTGCGGTCGGCGCGGCGCACCCTCGCCTGCGCTGCAGGCGTACGCCAGACGCCGAGCCCCGCCGATCCGTTCTGCGAAGGGTACCGGATATGACGGCGTTCGGACGAACCGTCTCCGCCGCCGGCTGCGCACTTGCGGTGGCCCTCGCCGCCCGTATCGTGGCCATGTCCCTGACGCCCGTGACAGACGCCACGGAAGGCCGCTATGCCCAGGTGGCTCAGGAGATGGTCATCACGGGCGACTGGGTGACGCCGCGGGTTTGGATGAACGAGGCGCACCTCCCCTTCATGGGCAAACCGCCGCTTTTCTTTTGGTGCGCGGCAGGCGCCATGAAACTCTTCGGCGTGAACGAGTTCGCCGCACGCCTTCCCAGCCTGCTCGCAGCGCTCGCTCTTTTGTGGCTCTTGTACCGGGTCACGGAGCGCTACGGCGGGACGGGTTCCGGCCTTCTCAGCGTCATGGTGACGGCCTCGTGCGGCTTTTTCTTCGCGGTCAGCGGGGTTGTGGCCATCGACATGCTGTTGAGCGCCTGCGTCGCGGGGAGCCTGCTGGCCTATTTCGCCTTCACCTGCGAAACGTCCCGGCGGGCACGGGGGCGGTGGAGTCTGCTCGTTTTCTTTCTGCTCGCCCTCGGATTTCTGACAAAAGGCCCGGTGGCGGTCGTTCTTTTCGGGCTGCCGGTCTTGGCCTGGACGATCCGGTGGCGGCAGTGGGAGACCTTGCGCGACCACCGGTGGATATCGGGCATCCTGCTCTTCCTCGTGCTGACGGCGCCCTGGTTTGCCCTGAGCGAGCTGCGCAATCCCGGCTTTCTGAAGTACTTCTTCCTGAACGAGAATCTGCTGCGCTTTGTGACGCACGACTATGGCGACGCCTACGGCAACGGCCACCTCTACCGGCGCGGGTCGGCCCTGCTCATGTTCTTGGCAGTCACCGCGCCCTGGTGCCTGTTCGCCCTCTGGCACGTGGTGCGGACCCGGTCGTGGGTGCGCGTCCTGACCCTGGCCGACAAACAGGCGGGGTTCCTGTTTCTGGGATTCGCCGCAGGCACGCTATTCTGGTGTCTGGCGCGACAACTGTTGTTTACCTACCTCCTGCCGATGCTGCCGCTGTTCGCCGCCTGGCTGGCCCTGACGACGCGCGAGGATCTTGCCATCCGGCGGAAGATCGTCACAGCGTCTACGGTTCTCGTGCTGCTGATGGGCTGTTTGTCGTTTGCCTGCCCGCTGGCCCTCCAGGGGACGGCCTCCAGCCGGCAGATCGTCAGGGCGGCTCAGCGCTACGCCGCCGAGAAGGGGTTTGAAGGTCCGTTGCTTTTCGCCCGTAAAACGCCCTACAGCGCCCTCTTCTACGCGCGGGGCTGGGTGGTGCCGCACCCCAAAGAATTGCTGAGCGAAAGTCTCGCGCGATACCGGGGCGTGGCGGAGTCCGTTCTCGTGGTCGCACTTGTTTCGCAGAAAGCCGAACTCGACGCACTGCCGCCGGAGAAGGTCTCAAAGCTGGCGGCGATCGGCGAGTGGACGCTGGTACGCGTAGCCCTGCCGGTTTCCGAAATGTAATCCTCCGGCAATGTTCGGGTAATTCGCAACGTCTATGATTCGCGTATGAGAATTCTGGTCATCGAGGACGAGGTGAAGATATCGTCGTATCTGAACCGGGGCCTTCAGCAGGACGGCCATGTCGTTGACACGGTGGCTTTGGGAGGCGACGGACTCTTGCAATTGAGCCGGGGCTGCTACGATCTGGTGCTCCTCGATCTCATGTTGCCGGACACCAGCGGGTTTGAGGTGTTGCGGCAAATCAAAATGCAGACGGTCTCTGCTCCGGTGATCATTCTGAGCGCCAAATCGTCGGTTGCCGACCGTGTCAGGGGCTTGGAGGGGGGCGCTGACGACTACATGACCAAGCCGTTCTCTTTTTCGGAACTGCTGATCCGCATCCGCGTGATCATGCGGCGGAGACAGCCGGCTGAAACGGACTTTTCGCGGCAAACCACGATCGAGGTCGGCGATCTCAGGCTAGACCGCATCGCCCGGCAGGCCACACGCGGGGAGCGTGTCATCGACCTGACCGCACGGGAGTATACCCTGCTGGAGTACTTGATCCAGAATCAAGGCTGCCCCGTCACCAAGCGGTTGATCTTTGAGCATGTCTGGAACTACAGTGCGGACCCTCAGACCAACGTCGTCGACGTGCTGGTCTGCCGCCTCCGGGAAAAGATCGATGCGGACGCTGAAATCAAATTGATCCGCACCGTCCGCGGCCTCGGTTATGTCGTGGACACGCAGCCGGAGGCCCGCGCTTAGAGCGCCCGCCTCATTTGAAGCGCGACATCGAGATATGCCTTCCTTCGCGGCGCGGATCAGAAAGCAGCGCGTCCGATATGGGCGTGGCACTTGTCATCACACGCGTGTGCTTCCCGCGCCACCCTTTGCGGAGACCGTAGACGGTCATCTGGTAGCCGCTGGTAAACACAAGCGCCCCGTCCAACACGAGTGCGACCGCATACAGGAACCGCAGCCAGCCGTTGGCCATGCCGTGCGTCCCGCCCTCGCGCCGACGATCCACCCACTGGCGCACCAGCTGCACCCAAAACCGGCAGGTGAAACGGAACCCCAGCACATCGAAACCGTCTTTGAGCAAGTGGAACATCTCGGCCTCGCTGTAACGGCCGCCCGCACCCGAGACCACACGCTGCCGGTTGAGGGCCGCCGCCACCCCGTACCGCTTGTTGAACTCCACCGTCAGAATAAAATGTCCGCCCGCCTTCAGCACCCGGTGACACTCCCGGATCATGGCCGTGGCCTCCTCCGCCTCGTGAGGCAGCACGCCGTGCGCCAGCACCACCACGTCGAACTGCTTATCCTCGAACGGCAGCTCGCCGTTCTCGCCTGACGCCAGAACCGTCTCCTGCCCCAGCGCGGCCGCCACCAGAGCCCGCCGCTGCGCCGTCGGCTCCACGCTCATCCAGTACCCGCCATTCTGACGCAAGAGCTGGCTCACACCCGCGTTGGTGAACCCAATGTCCAACCCGGCCCTGATGATGCCCCGCTGCCCGTGAAGAAAGTGCAATACCGAACTCACCTCGCGCCGAAGAGGCAACGAATACACGTTCTTGTCCAAAAAATAGTCCGTCTTTTTTTGCATGGCACCTTCCATTGACGGTTGTAGCTTAACATGTTCGAGCGCATTCCGTCAATAAACCACTCCGCCAAATCGTCTTTCCGGATCCGCGCAAACCGATATTCGGCATTGCGGAATCTCGCCGTTTTATGGTAACGTGTTTCCACACACAACCCGAAATAACATATAAACACCACACAGTTTCCTGCCGGGCAACCGGCAGGAAACTTTTTTTTCGGGAATAGCCCTCCGCTCCGGCCTGTTGGAGACTATCACGCGAGTGGTTGAACATGTCCGACGTACAAAAAAAAACGTGAGGCACCCTGGCACCTCACGTTTTCTATCTTAGCTAATAAGCTGAACCATATTTTATTGGAAGGATCTATATCCAATTTGTAGAGAAATAATATATCATTTCGCTTCAGTTGTCAACCCCCGCATCCCCAAAAAGAAAAAATCGTGAGACGCGCTAGCGTTCCACGATCTTTTCACTCGATGCGTGTGCCGTTTACTTGGGGCAGCAGGCTTTCTTCTCAGTTGCGGCCGGCTTGCAGCACGCGCACTTGTCGCACTTGCAATCAGCCTTCTTCTCGCCAGCACAACCACATGCCTCGCATTTGCAAGAAGCCTTCTTCTCGCCCTGCGAAGGGCACTGCGCGACTGCCGTCGACACCAACATCGCCACCATCACGGCCATTACACTGATAAACGTCTTCATTGTTCTGTTCCTTTCGCAAACGCTTCAGAAGTTTAAACAATCTAAAGCGGCTTTGTTGTCATTATCTTACAGGAATGGTGCCTCCGCCGTCAAGCACCAGCAATTCTAATTTTGTAATCGGTTGGTGGCCGGGGTGTTCGAGGAGTGAGCCTTGCTGGAGAACCTGTGTCCCCGCTCCCAGCGCTACGCGCACACGACGCGCGTTCCTCGATCCCCCGGCCACCAACCGATTACATACGTCACGGATCCAGCCGCACGCGATAAAACCGGCTCGGAAAAGCGGCGGCATCCGGATCGCTCCACAGGAAGGGAAGCGCGGGCGAGACGCGCGTCTCGAGCGGCACCCACGTTGCAAGGTTGGTCGAAACCTCCACCGTGTAGCTCAGGTCGGACGGTCCGTTCACGGTCATCGCCCACGCGCCGCCCGCCCATCCGGACGCGCTCATCACCGGCGCCGCATCCGGCGCGAGCACGCGCACCGCCACGGCGTTGGTGGCCGACAGGCCGCCGAAGTGCGCCACGCTGCGCGCCGCCAGCGCCGCCACCTCGTCCGCCGTCAGTGCGCCGTGGAACACGGCCAGATCATCCAACAGCCCGTTGAACCAGCGCGTCACCGCATTGTTGGAGGCTGTGTGCCCGCCGAACACCACCGGCTGCGTCTGGTCGAGCCGCAGGGCGAAACTGCCGTCCGCGCCCTTCAGCGTGCCGTCCACATAGAGCGACACCACACCCGCGGCCGTGTTGGTTCGCGCGAAGGTGACCGCCACATGATGCCACTCGCCAAGGCTGACGCCGCTCGCGTTGAGATCGATGTCCGTCGCATTCTGACCGATGAAGTGTTTGAGCGACAGCGTCGTCGAGCCTCCCACTCCGTACAGGTGAAACTCTTCGTTCGAGCCGAACCCGTCACCGTTGCCGAGGTAGAACATGAAGTCGTCGTTGGTCTGGGAGGCGCGGTTGAACCAGCCGCTGAACGTCCAGCTCTGGTCGCTGAAGTGGAGTTCGTTCGTGCCGACCTGCCGGCGCAGGCACGCCCCGTTGAGATCTCCGCGCTCGCTCAACAGCAGCGCGCGCCCCGGCGCCAAGGCCTGCGGCGCAGTGTTGGTCAGCGCACCGCTGCCCGTGCCGACCACCTCCAGCGCACCGTCGCGCCCCTTCCCCGAAACGTCTCCGATCACCCCGCCAGGCACTACAGAATCCTGCTCCATATCAAAGTACAGGAATAGCCGTGCGTCGAAGCCCACGTCGCCCACCGTGTAGGCGAACGCGGCGCTTCCGGTAAAATTGGAGGCCGGCGTGAAGCGGGCCATGTGCCGCTCCGCCAGCAGCGTGACCGCGCCGCTCGCCGGCTGCCCTACCGCGTAGAACAGCCGCTCGGGCGGCGTCTCGAACGCGTACACCCACGGCCGCAGGTCGACCTCCACCGGCGCGTTCTTCAGCGTGAGCGCGCGTCCGGCGCTCGCGACCGGCTGGCCCGTCACCGTCACAACGACGGGCATACCCGTTGCCGCCGCACCGGCGCTCTCGACCGCCACCGCCGTGAAGCTGTGCGCACCCGGCGCAAGGTTGGTCACCGTCACGGAGTAAGGCGGCAGCGCGCTGCGCCCGACCTCCGCGCCGCCGTCGAAGTACGTCACGTCCGTCACGCTGCCCCCGGGCGCCGAAGCGGCGGCGGTCAGCGTCACCGCCTGCGTCCAGTGAAGCGTCGCGCCGCGGGCCGGGCTCGTGAGCGCGACCTGCGGCGGAGGATGAGCAAGGGTCAGGAGCAACTGCGGCCGGTTGGTGACCGTGCCGTGCTCGCGCGAGGCATAGGTGACGTAGGCGTTGCCGACGGCCGCGACGCGCAGGCCGAAAGCTTCTCCTGCGGCAGCCTTGGCGGCGGTGCCCACGGGCACCTCCACTGCGGCCGGCACGCTGGACGAGACGCTCCAGCGCGCCGCCTCCGCGCCGTAGGCCGGCTTGTTTGTCCAAACGATTCCTCGCTCGGCCCACGCCTGCTCCGTCGCCGGGTAGACCACATGCTGATCCGAGCCGTTCGACGTCGTATACACGAGGCGCAGCGCCGCATCCAGCAGCAGCCCGTTGGTCTGCGCCGACAGGTCGAAGCGCAGGTAAGACTCGCGCGTCAGGCTGGAGCTGCCATTGTTCTTGACAACCAGACCGGCGGACGTTCCGTAGTTGGTTGTGGCATTGCTGCCGTTCTCGACATAGGCGTCGGCGACCGGCGAGAGCGCGAGCGTCCCGGTCTTTCCGAGAAAGAGTTTGGCGCAGTAACTGCGCCCGTCTGCGGAGGTGGCGGCGACCAACAGCTTGACGGTGGGCGCCAGTTGCACCACGGCGACACCCGCATCCGCCGAAAAGAGGCCCGTGGCGGCCGCGTCGATCTCCACGGCGACGCTGCTGGAGTTGGTCTGCGTCGGGTCGGACACGGCGACGTCCAGATAGACGCCGTCGTTGCGCACGACCACGCTGGACGGCCTGTTCACCGTGATTCCTCCCAAGCTGTTGGTGCCGCCCGCCCAGAAATTGACGGCCGTGTAGCCCAGCCCGGTTTCTCGCACGCCCTGCGCGCGGGGCGAGTTTTCCAGCACCACGATCTCCGGCGCAGCCGCATAGGCCGCCACGTTCGACGCGCTCTGGCTCGGCAGCAGCACATACGCATACGTCGCGTTCAAGGGATTGCTTCCATGGTCAATCCACAGCGTCAGGTAGTTGCGCGTGACCGCATTGGTCGAGCCTCCCGTATTGACCGCATTCCACGAGCCCGTGCGCGCCTCGCGCAGCGCCTTGACCGTCCCTGCCTGCGGAAAGTAGTAGCCGATGTCGGTGCCCGCGACCGAGCCCGCGAGGTGCGCCCACGCCACGTTGGTCAGCGCTTCGCTCCACCCAAGCGTCGCGGGCTTCACAAGCCCGTTCGCCCTGAAGCTGTTGGTGCCGCCAACCGTCACCAATTTGCGGTTCTCGACGACCGTTTCGATCGTGCGGCTGTCCGTGCTCGTGATGCCCGCACCGAGACAGACGACCTCGTTGTCGAACATAAACCACGCTTTCTTTGCCGTGAGCGTGGCGTTCCACGCGTCGAACTGCATGCCCGCAGCACCGACATCACCGAGCTTCGCTCCGCCGACCCACGCGTACGCGCTGCGCGAGTTCTGGCCGTTGGCTCGCGTCGGGTTCGAGGGCGGCGTCCGCACCATCGTGTCCACTGTTGTGCCCGGCAGGCGGTAGTGATCGACGGTCGGCCAATACGAATCGCCGTAATGGTTGAGGTCGGCGTTGTAGAGCGTGCTCATGCCGTCGCCCGTGTACCAGCCGCGCATGTTCTCGCCGTTGATCGACTCGAAGTTAGCCATGCGGCTGGACGAGAGGCTCAGTCCGAAACCGTAACCCGGACGGAGATGGATAACGCGGGCCATCTCGCCGAAAGCGTAGTGGCCGATCAGTTCGCCGCGCGGCACCGTGGTCGTGTCGGCCACGAGTTGTTTCGCGGCGGCCAGCAGCGGCAGCGGCGCACTGGCCACGAAGTTCCGCACGGTGTCGCTTTGCGCCCAGTACTTGACCATGCCGCGCATACGCGCCGCATCGGCCGGCGGCGCGAACTGCGAGACCTGCAGGATCGACAGCAAGATGCTGTGCCCCGTGCCTTGCGGCGAACTGCCCGACCGGGAAATTTCGCGTCCCCGAACCAGATCCCACGCCGCGCCGCGATAGATGATCGGCTCGAACGAATCATAGACCCACCGACAGAGGTTCGTCTGCGCCGGATCGGTGAGCGCCCACGTCGAGCCCGACAGCCACGACAGCATGGGCGTCATATTGG
>CAYMLQ010000287.1:0-7958 GCA_964390795.1 uncultured Lentisphaeraceae bacterium | reverse complement strand
TCCGCCCCGACAAAGTGGCCCACGCGCTCGCCGGCAAGCCCTACATCATGGCCACGGGCCGCTCGGATTACCCGAACCAGATCAACAACGTGCTCGGCTTCCCCTTTCTCTTCCGCGGCGCGCTGGACGTGCGCGCCCGCACGATCAACACGCAGATGAAGGTGGCCGCCTCCAAGGCCCTAGCGGAACTTGCGCGCAAGCCCGTGCCCGCCGACGTGCAGGCACTCTACCCGAGCGAGAACCTCGCGTTCGGCCCGGGGTACATCATCCCGAAGCCGTTCGACAAGCGCCTCTTCGCCGAGATCTCCTACGCCGTGGCCGAGGCCGCCGTGACCTCCGGCGCCGCGCCGGCGGGCACCGACCTCGCCGCGCTGAAGGCCTCGCTCATCGCCCGCAACGCCGCCCGCTAAGATTTCGGCCGGCAGTGCTCTGAGGCTCGACCTCTTTTCCACACATCTGGAAGTGTGGAAAAGAGCTTCTAACTTGGTGCCTCGACATATTTCTTCACGGTACGCCAGTCGAGGCCGGTGCGTTTGGCCACCTCTTCGTAACGGCCGAAGCGGACGAAAAGCCGTTTGCAGTAGGCTGCGGTCAGCGCCGCAACCGTGAGTTCGCCGCGCTCCAGCGCCGCCGCCAGACCTTCGCCCGACGACGCGGCTCCGCTGTCGCCTTGGCAACGTCCGGTCAGCAGGATGCAGCGCACCGCCTGCTCGAGTTCGCGCACGTTGCCCGGCCAGGCGTAGCCCGGCCCCAGATCCTTGCGCAGCGCCTCCAGCACGCGCGGCAGCACCTCGCCGTAGGCCTCTCCGCACAGGCGCCGCAGCATGTGACCCACAAGCAGGTCGAGTTCGGAAGGCAGTTCCTGGAGGCGGCGGCAGAGCGGCGGCACGACGATCTGATCCGAACAGAGGCGATAGTAGAAGTCGTCGCGGAACGTGCCCGCGCGCCGCAGGCCGTCCAGAGATTTGTTGGTCGCAGCGATCACGCGGCCTTCGAACCGGAGCGCCTCGTGACACCCCACCGGCGAGAAGGTGCGCTGCTGCAAGACCTGCAGGAGCTTGATCTGGATCGGTTCGGACACGTCGCCGATCTCGTCCAGGAAGATCGCGCCGTGCGGGCTGCACCGTGAGAACACGCCGTCGTGCTTTTCGACCGCGCCGGTGAACGCGCCCTTGCGGTGCCCGAACAGCTCGGACTCGATCAGCGACTCGGGATACTGCGACAGATTGATCGGCACAAAGGCGCGGGTGAAACTTTCTGCGAAGCCGCTCTTCGCCGGGTTGAACGGGATGAAACCCGAGCGCCCCAGCGCGAACGCGGCAGCCCCCTTGCCCGTCCCCGTGTCGCCCAAAAGCAGCGTGGAGAAATCCTCCATGCGGTTCCAGAGGAAGCGCACGTACCAGCGGCTGTCATGCGTGAAAATATTGTCCCACAGCCTCCGCCGAAGCTGCCTCATGCAGGCGCTGTTCCCCGTCAGGCTGTTGGAGATGAAGTAGAACGCGCGGCGGAGCTGATAGAAGATCGCCACATACTGCCCGGCCGCCTCGCGCGTGAAACCATACCGCATCAGCACGGCGAACATGTCGCCCGTGAACGGAGCGACGCACGACTCGTCTCCCGCCGCAATCTGCCGCTGGATCAGCGCATCCAACGGTGCGATGAAGCGGTGAAACACCGCGAAGAGTATCCCGCTCGCGAGGCACTCGCTGTCCGGCCCCGAAAACCGGCGCACCTCAAGCGGGCCCGACCGTTCCAGCGCCTGAAGCCTCTGCTCAAGCTCTGACAGCAGGCGCGTCAGCACCTCCTCGTAAGAGGCGTCCGAAGCCGAACCGGCGGCCTGCCGGTCCGCCTGCGCCCGCTCGACACCGAACGGGTTCGTGAACGCGGATTCCGCCACGCGGGAGAAGAACGCCCGGTCCCGCTCCGATAGTGTTTGCTTGATAGGCATACATTAAATGTAGCATGAATAGTCACTGGATGTCTATCACGATGGACATCCAAGCATGTCGTTTTTCGTAATTTAATGCACTGCAACATGTTATATCACACAATCTGAACTTGGCCTGCTACCTGCGTTTAAGCCTCCGTTCCCATCAACAAAGGAGGATCAGATGAACAAGACTCACAGAACGATGAAGTGCGGCATCTCTCATGCGGTGTGTATAGCCACGCTGCTCGCCGCTGCGTTTGCACCTGCCGCCCATGCCGCCGGATTGATCAAACCCGTCGGAGGACGGGATGTCGGCGCGACCATCAAGACGCACAGCGTCGAGGTCACACTCAACAATGGCTTCGCCCAAACCGTCGTCGACCAAGTTTTCGGCAACACGGCCGACAGCGATTTCGAGGCCTTCTACTCCTTCCCGGTCCCCAAATCCGCCAGCCTGTCCGAGCTGAGCCTCTGGATGGACGGCAAAGAAGTGATCGGCGAAGTGGTCGAGAAGAAACGGGCGCGCGAGATCTACGAGAAGCAGGTTCAGCAGGGCAAGCAGACCGCGCTCGCCGAAAAGGACGACTTCAAAACCTTCGACATCCGCGTCGGCCGCGTCAAGGCCGGACAGGACACGCGCGTACGCCTCGTCTACTACCAGCCGCTGGAGATCGATCTCAACGTCGGGCGCTACGTCTACCCTCTGGCGGAAGGCGGCGTTGACGAGGAGCGCATCGCCTTCTGGACGACCGATGACCGCGTGCGCGAAGCCTTCTCATTCAAGCTGAAACTCAAGTCGGCCTTCCCGGTGAAAGAGGCCCGTATGCCCGGCTACGACCAGACGGCCCAAATCACGAAGTCGGGAGAAGCCGAGGGGCAGACCGTGTACGACGCGGTGCTGGAGGTGAAGGAAGGCGGCGCGACCCTTTCGCGCGACATCGTCTTCTACTACCGCCTCGACGACGCCGCGCCCGCCCGCGTGGAGCTGATCCCTTATCGCGCCACGCCGAACGCGACCGGCACGTTCATGGCCGTCATCACGCCGGCCGCCGACCTCAAGCGCATCGCCGAGGGCTCCGACTGGATCTTCGTTCTGGACTGCTCCGGCAGCATGTCGGGCGCCAAGCTCAGCACGCTTGCGGACGGCGTCGGCAAGGTGCTCGGCAAGATGTCGCCCAACGACCGCTTCAAGATCGTCACCTTCAACAACAGCGCCAGAGACGAGACCGGCGGCTTCGTCAACGCCACGCCCGAGAACGCTCAGGCCTGGATCACGAACGTCCGCAGCCTCAAGGCGGAGGGCGGCACCGCCCTTTTCGCCGGGCTGAGCGAGGCCTACTGCGGGCTCGACGATGACCGCACCAGCGGCGTGATCCTCGTGACCGACGGCGTCTGCAACATCGGCCCCACCGAGCACTCGGCCTTTCTGAAGCTGCTGAAGACCTATGACCTCCGCCTCTTCACCTTCGTCATGGGCAACAGCGCCAACCAGCCGCTCATGGACCGGCTCGCCAAGGACTCCGGCGGCTTCGCCATGAACATCTCGGACTCCGACGACATCGTCGGCCGACTGTTGCAGGCCAAGATCCACGTCCTGCACGAGTGCATGCATGACGTGAAGCTCTCCTTTGACGGCGAGAAGGTACGCGACCTGACGCCCGCCAAAATCGGCAACCTGTTCGTCGGCCAGCAGCTCGTCGTTTTCGGACGCTATACCGGACACGGGCCGGTCGACCTCAAGCTGACCGCCAAGATCTCCGGCCAGCCGCGCGAGTGGCGTTGCACCGCGACGCTTCCCGAAGCCGACACGGACAACCCGGAATTGGAGCGGCTCTGGGCCCTGGCCTCCATTGACGAACGCATGGAGACCCTTCGCGAGACGGGCGAGACGGCCGCGTTACGCGAACAGGTGATCAGCCTCGGCACCGAGTTCTCGCTCGTCACCGACTACACCTCGATGGTGGTCCTGGATGACGAGACGCTCGAAGGCGAAGGCCTGCAGCGCCGCAACCTCCAGCGCGTGCAGACCGAACGCACGGCCCAGCAGCAGCGCGCCGCCACGCCGGCCAAGAGCTATCGCGCGGACAACGGAGCGCCCTTTAACAACCTCAGCGCACCGGGCATCGGAACCGGCCCGGTCGGCCCGTTCTTCCTGATCCTCGCCGGCTGGCTCAACTGCCGCAAAAAGCGGGCGTGACGTTGACAGGCTCAGGCTTCAGGAACTCTCCCGTTCCTGAAGCCTGAGCCCAAACCCCGAACCGGAACCCAACATGAGCGACACCACTCCAACTTCAGCACGCCGCGAGCTTTGGCTTTTTGCGCTTGTTCTCGCGCTGACGAACCTGCCCCTGTTAGCAGGCCATGTCTCAGAGACCTTGCTGTTCGTGCCCTCGCGCGTGGCGGCAGGTGAGTGGTGGCGCGTGCTGACCGCGCCGTTCGTCCATGTGGGCGCCTATCACCTCACGCTCGACGCGGGCGCGTTTCTGCTGCTGTATCACGGCCTGCGGGAACCGTCCTGCGCGAAGCGCCTGTGCGCTGCCGCCGCCTGCGCAGCGGGCAGCCTGCTGGCCTCGCTGCCCGTGCTGGCACCCGACGGCAGCCTCTGCGGCCTATCCGGCGTCGCCCACGGGCTGCTGGCCTTTTCGGCGCTCGAAATGCGGGCGAGCGGTGATCGGACGGTTGCGCGGACGGGTCTCGCCGTTCTGCTGGCCGTCCTGGCGAAGAGCGCGTATGAGGCGGCAACCGGCCACGTGGCCTTCGCCGCCCTCCACCTCGGCGATGTCGCCAGCCCGGTCGCCATCTGCCACGCGGGCGGCGTGCTGGGCGGGCTCCTCGCCTTCCTAAGCATGAGCGCCGCCTGGAAACTCAAAAGGACGCCCTGTTCTAGCAGGTTGTTGCGCATTCAACTCCTAAATCCTAAATCCTAACTCCTCCTTGGGTGCGATTCAGTTTCAACTCAACTGAATCGCACCCAAGCTGGACTCGCGCTCTGAAATCTGCTTAAGTTCAAACGAGGAGATAGTATGCGAAAAGTATCCGACAGACACCGTCAATGGCTCATGAAGGAACTGCCCATCCTGGAAAGCGTGGGCATCCTGTCGCCGGAGAAGTCCGGCGAAATTAAAACCTACTACGATGCGAACACGCGCAGCGGGCTCCACTGGGCCGTCGTCGCGTTCGCGGTTTTGGGCTCGCTGCTGATCGGCTCCGGGATCATCCTGATGTTCGCCCACAACTGGGACGCCTTCACGCGGCCGACGCGCGCCGTTCTCTCCGCGCTTCCGCTCGCGCTCGGCGCAGCCCTGAGCGCCGCTGCCCTGCTGAGAAACGGCGGGACAGCCTGGCGCGAAGCGGCGGGACTTTTTCACGCGCTGGCCGTCGGCGCATCGATCGCCCTGACTGGGCAGACCTATCACCTGTCCGGCGACATGCCGGGTTTCCTGTTGAGTTGGGCGCTGCTCGTCTTACCTTTGTCCTTCCTGCTGCGCTCCACCGGCGTCTATCTGCTCTATCTGGCGCTCGTCTGCGGGTGGAGCGGAGCGGCGCAAGACACCTATGGGCAGGCTGCCGCCTTCTGGCTGCTGGTTCTGCCCGCCACCCTCCGCATAGCGCTTCTGATGCGCACCAACCGCGACAGCGTGGAAACCGCGATCAGCCTGGCGGGCCTGCTGGCCGCGCTCTGCGTCGGCACGGGCATCGCGTTTGAGCGAACCGTTCCCGGCCTGTGGATCGTCGCCTACTCCGCCCTGCTCAGCGGCGCGGGGCTGCTCGGGCTCTGCCTATACGGCGAGCGCGAAGGCTGGAACAACCTTCCGAAGACCTTCGGCGTGATCGGCATGACCGTGCTGGCCTACCTCTTCACCTGGACCGACATGTGGCATGCGATCGGCTGGGAGCACCTCCGCCACGGCCAGCAGCACCGCCTGTGGGGCGTCTGGCTGGACAGCGGCGTCACGCTCGCCTTGCTCGCGGGCTGGGTCCTCGCCGCCGTCAAAGCCTTCCGCCGCGACTCCATCGAAACGGTGACGCTGGCGGTTTTTCCCCTTTTGAGTACCCTCTGCTTCGTCATCGCTTCGCTGTCCCTTAAGGCGGACCCGCTCAACGCGCTGATCTTCAACGCCTTCCTGCTCTGCCTCGGCCTCATGTACATCGTCCTGGGGTGCAGGAGCGGCAAGCTGCGGCAGCTCAACGGCGGCATGGCCATCGTGTCTCTGTTACTTGTCACCCGTTTCTTCGACACCGACTTCGACTATCTGGCGCGCGGCCTCGTATTCATCGGACTGGGAACCGTCTTCCTGACGGTCAACCTGGTCATCGCGCGCCGCAAAAAACAGAAGGAGCTGGCAGCATGAAAAAATCACTCGCGATTCTGCTCGGCGCTCTGGTTGTCGCCCAGTTCGCCGTTCTCGCCTCGATGATCCACAGTCAAGAGCGCATCCTGCGCGAGGGAGAGGCGTTCCGTTTCAAGACCCAGCCCATCGACCCGGCGGATCCCTTCCGGGGCCGCTACGTCCGGCTCGGATTTGAGGCGGACTACATCCCCCTTGCCCAGGGGGCGGCGACCGATCTGGAGTACAGGGAGCCCATCTACGCCACGATTACGAACGATGAAGAGGGGTTCGCCCGTTTTTCCGGCTGGTCTCGGGAGCGGCCTGCGGCGGGAGCCTTTCTGAAGACCCGGTATCTCGGGGAGCACAGCGAATGGGATCAGGCCACCACGAAATCAACTCGAACGGGGCTCAGCATCGCCCTTCCTTTTGACCGCTATTACATGGACGAGGCCAAAGCCCCGCGCGCCGAGCAGGCCGTCCGCGACGCCACGCGCAGCACCAACTGCTGGGCGACCGTCCGTATCCTGAACGGAAAGGCGGTCGTGGAGGATGTCTTCGCCCAAGGCCAATCGCTGCGGATGCTCACCTCCAGAAAATGAGGCGGCGGTAAAAAAAAGAAATCCGCGCCCGGGCAGTGCCGGACGCGGATTTTTGTTACACGCTCAAGCTCCCGTTCAGGCGTCGAGCAGCGCGTTGACCTTGGCCATCACCTCAAAGGCGTCGGCCACGTAGAGCACGTCGGCCTTGCCCTGCGCCCAGCCGCAGTTGGGGTCGAGGTTGACCGCGCGGCGCTCGTTGATAAAGCGCCAGCCCACCGCGTGCGGCTCTTCGCCGTGGCAGCAGGTCGAGAGCCCCTTGGCGTGGCGCGGCGTGGAGCCGGTCTGCCCCACCTGGTTCATGTGCGACATGAAGCTCAGCGTCTCCTGCCCCTCGCTGTGCAGGTCCACCAGCGACTTGCTGCTGCCGAGCGAGGCCTTGGCCTTGCGCAGGAAGTCCTGGATCAGCACGCCCGCTTGGCCGATGTGCGCCTGGCCGTCCTTCTGCTTCTTGGTCCAGCCCGCGCCCGCCACAAAGAGCAGCGCCGCGTCCGGACGAATCGTCTGCGCGTCCGCCGCAGGTGCCTGAATGCCGGTCACCGTCGTACGCAAATCATCGTCGCCAAAGGCCACGGCCACCGCCTGCGCGTTGGCCGCGCCCGCCGCGCCCTGCCACGCCGCATTCACGCCGCCGTCCACCAGCAGCATCCAGGGACGCGCCGCGCGGCTGAACGAGCCGAGGATGCGCTGACGGTAGAACCAGCGCTGCGCGTGTGCCGCGCCGCCTTCGCCGCACACCGCGACGATGTGCGTGTCGATCTGCGCCCCCACGCGGTGCGCGACGCCCGGCAGGCAGCGCGCGAAACGCGACGTGCCCGGTGCCAGCACGAGCTCCGCGCCAGCCGCCTGAATCAGCGCCGTAGCCGCCGCAGCATCTGTGGCGTAGCGCGGCTGCGCCACCGCCTCGTCACCGACCGCCAGAAAGGCGACCGCACCGCAGCCCGCGACCGCGTCAGCCGCAGCAGCAGCGCCCGCGCCGAGCACGCCCACCGTAAGCGACCCGCCCAGTTGCGCGTTCAGATTCACCGCCGCCGTGATCGTCTCCAGCGACGCCTTGTGCAGGGAGCCGTCCGCCTGCGTGTGCAACAATGCCAAAATTTT
>CAYMLQ010000286.1:0-7985 GCA_964390795.1 uncultured Lentisphaeraceae bacterium | reverse complement strand
CTTCACGCATATCGGAAACCAGAGTCAGTATCAAGTATGCCGCTGGAGCGGAAAAGAAGTCAAGCCAGTGTTTAATAGTGTTTAATAGCTTTATGTTAGTACACTCTCCAGACCGATGACCTGGGCCGAACCTGGTACCTCTCCTTCGCGAGCTAGGCGGGCGACCGCTTGTGGCGTTTTCCGTCCGACATGGCCGGGGAGTCCGCGAAACCGCTTGAAATCAAGCGTATGTGAGGCATCCGCAGGGCATCGGCGGCAGGGGGCCGGATGAAGCTGACGAACAGTCTGGCGGCCATGATTCTGCTGATGCTCGAGTGACCGGCGCGCGTCACACGGGCACGTTGTGCGAGCGGCGGTACTCGGCGGGGGTGAGTCCGTAGTGGCGCTTGAAGAGGCGGTGGAAGTGGCTGAGGCTTTCGAACCCCAGTTCCGCCGCGACGGCGGTGACCTTCGTGTCGGGTTCGTTGAGCAGGCGGACCGCCTGCCGCAGGCGCAGGCGGTTGATGAATTCGGTGGGGGTTTCTCCGTAATAGCGCTGGAAGCTCTTGCAGAGGTGGCTGGGGTGGCAGTTGCAGCACGCGTGAAGCCGGTGAGGCGCGTTGCTCAGGTTGGGCCAGCTTTCGGCCTCGTCGCGGAGTTTCGCGAGCCAGGGCGGCGGCAGGGGCCTGGCGCGCTCCTGGGTCTGCGGATTCAGGAGGTAGCCGGCGAAAAGCTGGGCGGCGAGGACGCGCGCCATCAGGGTGCTGGTCTCGGGTGCGACGGCCTGCTCGTTGCTGATGCTTTCCATCTGCAGCATCAGGCTGCGCGCGTCGTCCGGCGGCAGTTGGAAACACGGTGCCTCCGGCGCAGTGTTGAACCGGTGCAGGATGGCGGGGGTGCAAAGGTAAGACATGAGTTCGCGGATGACGGCCGAGTCGAGAACCAGGCTGGCGAAGATCGTGCGCTCGGAGTTGACGGGCAGCAGGCGGTGGAGGTCGTAGGGGCGTACGAAGACGAGAGACCCCGGCGGCAGGATGTGGTGGCTGCCGTTCACCTCGTGGAGCAGATAGCCTTTGACCAGCAGAAGCACCTCGGCAAACTCGTGAAGATGGAAGGTCTGAATCTCCTCCGCGTTAAGCAGAAAGCCGCGCTTGTGCAAGTGCGGGAAGCTGTTCATGGCGTAGACTTCGCCGTCCTGTAGCATGTAGAGAAACACGGCGGTGCGGGTTTCGCTCAGGAAGCGCTCCTGCTGGATCGTGAAGGGCTGACTCGGTTCTTCCGCTTTCATGTGGCAAATATAGGGCATGTTATTGGAAAAGCAAGAACAATCGAATCCGCTGGATTTTGTGTCGGTGAGCGCGTATCATGAGATCGACTTACGTGTTAAATTTGGCGCATTACGAAAGGAACGAGTCATGCCTGACTATGACGTTTTGAAGGCGGCGATGAAGAGCGGCAAGGTTGTGGATGTCCGCAGGCTGGTGGAGGCTGCGTTGGCTGAGGGAGCGGCGGCTCAGGAAATCTTGAACAGCGGGCTTCTCGATGCGATGAACGAGGTGGGGCAGCGCTTTAAGCGGAACGAGGTGTTTGTGCCCGAGGTGCTGGTGGCCGCACGCGCGATGAAAGCGGGTACGGAGCTGCTCAAGCCGCATCTGATCAAGGCGGGTGTGCAGGCGGTCGCGACGGCGGTCATGGGCACGGTCAAGGGCGACCTCCACGACATCGGCAAGAATCTGGTGATCATGATGCTCGAGGGCGCGGGTTTCGCGGTGGTCGACGCGGGCGTCGACGTGACCCCGGAGAAATTCGTGGCGCTGGCGCAGGAGCACAACGCGAAGATCGTCGGCTTGTCGGCGCTGCTGACGACCACGATGCCCAGCATGAAGGGCGCGGTCGACGCGATCCGGGCGGCGGGCGTACCCGCCAAGGTGATCATCGGCGGAGCGCCGGTGACGCAGGCCTACTGCGACGCGATCGGCGCGGATGGTTACTCGCCGGATGCGGCGTCGGCTGCGGAACTGGCCAGGCGGCTGATCGCCTAAAAGGATGTCCATGACCGGCAAAGAGATTCTGTTCAAGGCACTGCGTAACGAACTGACGCCTCGCCCGGCGTGGGTGCCTTTTGTGGGCGTACACGGCGCGCATCTGAGCGGCGTCAAAGCATCCGAGTATCTGCGCTCGGCTGACCTGATTGTGAAGGGGTTGTCCGAGGCTGTTGAGCGTTACGCGCCCGACGGAATACCGATGCTCTTTGACCTACAGCTCGAGGCCGAGGCCATGGGCTGTGAACTTGCTTGGGCCGCTGAGACGCCGCCCTCGGTGAAGAGCCATCCGCTGGAAGGCGGTCGTTCGCTGGCGCAGTTGCCGCCCTTCGACCTGGGCGCGGGGCGATTGCCGGTCGCCTTTGAAGTCACGCGCCGCATGAAGGAGCGGGTTGGCGAGCGCGTGGGCCTTTACGGACTGGTGTGCGGTCCCTTCACGCTGGCGATGCATCTGATGGGCAACGACCTGTTCATGCAGATGTACGACCATCCGGACTACGTGAAGGCGGTGGTCAGTTATTGCGCCGCCATCGGCACCAAGATGGCGCAGGCGTACATCGAGGCGGGAGCGGATGTGATCGCCGTGGTGGATCCGATGACCAGCCAGATCTCTCCCGCGCACTTCACCGATTTCGTTGCGCCGTATGTGAACCAGATCTTCGATACCGTGCGCGAAGGCGGACGGTTCTCGTCGCTCTTCGTTTGCGGCGACGCGTCGCGCAACTTGGCCGAAATGTCAAAGACCTCCTGCGACAACCTGTCGATCGACGAGAACATTCCGCTCGGGCTGTTGCGCGACACGTCGCGCACAACGGGCAAGAGTTTCGGCGGCAACCTGAAGCTGACGTCTGTTTTGCTGTTCGGCGACGAGGACGACAGCCGGCTCGACGCCATCCGTTGCATCGACGTGGCGGGCGGGGCGGGGTTCATTCTGGCGCCTGGGTGCGATCTGCCATTCTCGGTGCCGCCCCTGAACCTGGTCGCGGTTGCCGAGATGGTGCATGACAGTTACAAGCGCGAGATCTGCAAGCGCACGATCATCGCCAAGGAACTCAGCGCCGCCGCGTGCGACTTGCCGATCGACTACCGGGCGCTGCCGCACGTCGTGATCGACGTGGTCACGCTCGACTCGGCCTCCTGCGCGCCCTGCCAGTACATGATGGACGCGGTTCACCGCGCAGTGGCCACTATTGGCACGCCGGTGGTGGTGAAGGAGCACAGGATTTCCTCGCGCGAAGGTATCGCCGCGATGCAGAAACTGGGTGTGAAGAACATCCCGACCATCTGCATCGACGGCTCGGTCGCTTTCGTGTCGCTCATCCCCGATCTGCGGACGCTGGTCGCGCGGATCGGGCAAGCCGTTTCTGCGAAGGCATAGCCATGCCTGAAACGTGTCCCATCTGGCTGGTGGTCGGCTTTTTGGGGGCTGGCAAAACCACGTTGCTGTGCAGGCTGGTGCATGCCACGCGCGAGCGGCGTCTGGTCTATGTGGTCAACGAGTTCTCCGCCGTGGATGTGGATGCGGGGCTGATCGAGCGCGAGGGCGGAACGGCGCTTGCGGTCGCAGGCGGCAGCATCTTCTGCCGCTGCCTGGTCACCGAGTTCGTCAGCGTGCTGCGCCGGGTGTCTGACGGTCTGCCCGGGCGCGACGGGGTGGTGATGCAGCCCGAGGGCGTGGTAATCGAGGCGAGCGGCCTGGCGGATCCTCGCTCGATGCGGCGGCTGCTCGCAGAGAGCGGCCTGGACGCCCGTTTCCATGTGGCGGGGGTTACGGCGGTGGTCGATCCCGGCACGCTGATGAAACTGCTGCTGGTCTTGCCGAACATCCGCGGCCAGATCGAGTCGGCTGATCTCATCCTGCTCAACAAGACAGACCTGCACACGCCGGAGATGGTTGAGAAGGTGCGAACGAAACTCGTGGCGATCAACCCGCATGCGACGGTGATCCGCTGTGTGCGCGGCGCGGTCGATCCCGCGATCATTCTGGCGGACGGCATGTCCGCCCGCGCGGCCGAAGTGGACGCCGCGTTCGGTGCCTGCAAAGATCCGCAGTTCGAGCGGGAGACGCTGCAGTTTCAGAGGCCTCTGGATCTGCAGAGCCTTCGCTCCGCATTCGCGGAGGCGGAGGAGGGCTTCTATCGTGCAAAGGGGACTGTTCTTACAACCGAAGGCTGGATGTATCTCGACTGGAGCGCGGGGTCTCTGACTCTCAAGGCCGCGCCGCCCGCGCCGTCCTCCACCTTGGTGACGATCTGGAATCCGACGTTGGGTTCCGGCATTTTGGCCCGACTCACAAAGGACTTGCCTTCGTCCCCCGGTTCCAGAGTATAATTTAACACTTGTAAAATAGTCATTGGCAGAGTTGGTAAACGGGGCGGGTTGACGTGTCAGGCCCCGAGGTAGGTTTGCTCATGAGTGCGCAAGCGTTAAAATACGGTGGTCGCCGGAGATACTTCGGCGGGAGGCGGTGCCTCGGCGCAGGTTGTTGGGATCTATTTTCTGCGCTTCAGGCTCAGGTGCGGACAGCGGCATGGCTGTTTGCTCTCGTGCTGGGGTGCGTCTCCGTGAGTGGCCAGGTCGTGATCAACGAGGTCGTGGCCGCCAACTCTGACCGGCTCTTGCAGCGCACCTCGCCGGGCTATCCGCGACTCGGCATCACCACGCCATGGATCATGCCCGGCTATGACGACGCCCTGTGGGGCACGGCAAACGGACCCTTCGGTTTCGGCACGTTCACCGGCGTCACGCTGGGCAAGAACACCTCCTCAACCATGCAGAACAAACTGGCCTCGCTCTACGTGCGCAAGGCGTTCAACGTAACGTCGGGCCTGGCCGCCTCGACCAACCAGCTTCAGCTCGTGACGCGCTTCAACGACGGGTTCATCGCGTTCGTCAACGGCGTCGAGGTGGCCCGCCGCAACATGGGTAACCCCGGCATGTTCGCCTACCGCGACCAGACGGCCTTCAACACCAACGTGCCGAGCGCGGCGGCCATCACGATCGACCTCGGCATGGTCAACAACCGCTTGTGGACGGGCACCAACACGCTGTGTATTCAGACGCACAACAAGGCGACCACAAGCGGCGACTTCCTGTCCATGGCCGACTTGCGCATCGGCGGACCTGCGCCGGTGTCGCTGGTCACGAACAACGCCGCATGGAAGTATTTCGCGGGGGTGTCTGAGCCCTCGGGTGGGCTGGTCGACTACGGCCTCATCAACGGACTGCCGCAGACCGTGACGTGGGCCGCGCTTGGGTTCAACGACTCCTCCTGGGCCGAAGGAAACGGACCGTTTGGCTATGACACCAAGGTGCCCCCCTCCTATCTCCTGGGCGTCAACCTGAGCGCCCAGATGTACAACATCGCGGCCTCGCTCTACAGCCGCACGCTCTTTTTGGCCACGCCGACCGAGGCGTCCGCGTCAGAGCCGCTGCAGCTCGTGATCGACTATGACGACGGCATTATCGTCTACCTCAACGGCCGCGAGGTGGCGCGCCGCAACGTCGGGACGGAGAACACGGTCACGCCTCACAATACGCTGGCGACCATCGGTCACACTGCCGACGGTGTGGGCGAAACGATTTTTCTCGGGCCCGCCAACACGCTGCTGGCCGGAGGCGACAACGTGCTCGGCGTCCAGACGCACAACACCCCGCTCAACAGCTCCGACCTGATCGGACGCGTGACCCTCTCGACCACGGGCGCGGGCGGTCGCACGCTGGCGCGACCTACCGACACGGGACGTTACTTCGTCGGCACGCGCGAGCCGCAGGAGGCCGGAACGGGCGAGGAGGAAGGGGAGGACGTGGACTATGATGAGGACACGCCCGACTCCGAGAGTGACTGGATCGAGCTTTACAATGCGGGCGGCGAGGCGGTTAATCTCACGGGGTGGTCTCTGACCGACGACGACGGCAAGCCCCGCAAGTGGTACTTCCCCGCGGGTAGCAGCATCGCGGCGGGCGGCTACCTGATCGTCATGGCAACCGGGTTCGACGTGGGCCCGCTCAGCGGCGCAACCTACCTGCACACCAATTTCAAGCTCGGCTCGGAGGGCGAGTACCTGGGGCTGGTCGACGCGGCCGGGCTGATCGCCAGCGAGATCGCCCCGTCCCTGCCGCCGCAGAGCTACTTCCACACCTACGCCCGAACCGGGGACGGGCAATATGTGTTTTCCGGAACCGCGACGCCGGGTGCGGCCAATCAGGGGCCGTATTTGACGGTGATGACGGCGCCGCCGGAGTTCAGCCATTTAGGCGGTTTCCATCCGGCGAGTTTCTCGCTGCAGATGGCTGCGCCAGACCCCGAGGCGGTCATCCGCTATACGGTCGACGGAAGCGAACCGACCTCGGCAAGCACTCTCTATGCAGGGCCGCTCGCGATCACGACGAACACGGCGCTGCAGGCGCGCAGTTTCAAGGCCGGCGAAGTCCCCTCTTCGGTTTGCACGCACAACTATCTGGTTGGCCAATCCGCCGCGCGCAGGTCGCTTTCCGCGCTCTGTTTCACGGCGGACCTGGCGCTCGGCCTGTACGGGCCGAACGCCAGCGGCGGGCCCGCGAACGGAGAGGGCGTCATGGCGATCAAAGGGGGGGCTTTCGTCAGTGACCAGTGGAACAACCTTGGCGATATGTCGGCCTTTAATATGCCGATGCAGAAAGGGCGATCCGCCGAGCGGGCGATGGGCTTCGAGTACTATCCCACAAGCGGCGTGCCGCTGCGCACGGAGGCCGGCCTTCGAATCTCCGGAAGCCCGCACGCCAGGCCGCGCTACAGGCTCACGCTCATGCCCTCCGCGACGTTCAGTATCACGTCGTTTTATGAGAAGCCATCGTTCAATTTCTTTTTCAGGGGCGAGTTGGGCGAATCGTTGCAGGACTACCCCTTCTTCCCCGAAAGCCGTGTCACGAAATTCGAGAACATGCGGCTGCGGGCCGGCAAAAACGACGTGTCGAACCCGTTTATCAAGGATGAGTTGATGCGGCGCATCTACATCGGCACCGGTCAGGAGGGCTCGCGCGGCACCTTTGTCTCGATCTTTATGAACGGGATCTGGAAGGGTTACTACAATTTCTGCGAGCACCTGCGCGAGGCCTTCATGCAGCAGCACTACAACAGTCCAGCCCTCTGGGATGTGGTGCAGGTCGGAGAGTTCGCGAGCGGGGACCCGCTCCACTGGAACAACACGTTCGCCTTCCTGCGCACCAACGATCTCACGAGCGCCGCGAACTATGTGAAGGCCCAGGAGTATGTGGATGCCGAAAACATCGCTGATTATGTGATGGTGAACGCATACGCGGCCATGTGGGACTGGCCCCACAACAACTGGGTGGCCGCGCGCGAGCGCAGCACGCAGGGCCGGTGGCGGTTCTACATGTGGGACGCGGAGGGGGGCTTCGGATCGACAGGTTGGAACCCCTCCACGTTTGACAGTTTCATAGGAGACGTGAACGGCGACGGGGTTGGTAGCGACGCTGGCACGTCCAGGATCGACATCGGTGACGCTGCCGCGATCGCCAGCAACGCGCCGAAAGACGTTCGTACCTTTTATACGCGGCTGAGGTCATCTCCCGAGTTCCGGCTGCGTTTCGCCGACCGCACACAAAAGCACTTGTTCCACGGCGGCTGTCTGACGCGCGAGAGCATGGAGCCCATCTATTTCATGCTGCGCGACGGAATTAACCCGATTATGCAGGAGGCCCTCAAGCAGACGGTGAATCAGAGTTTCTACACCAGTTGGATCGTTGCGGACACGCGACGCGTCGAGTTTTTCAGCCAGCTCTCCCAGTACGGTCTCTGGCCCGCGACGCTGGCGCCGGAGTTCAGCCAGCACGGCGGCACGGTCGCGCCGAACGCGCAGATCGCGATCAGCAACCCCAACGGTTCCGGCAGTGTCTACTTCACCACAAACGGCATCGATCCCCGCGCAGTCGGAGGCAGCGTCACAGGCGCGCTTTACACGG
>CAYMLQ010000285.1:0-8032 GCA_964390795.1 uncultured Lentisphaeraceae bacterium | reverse complement strand
AAGAACTGCGACGCGGCGAACGCGATGGTCACGCCGGAGTATCGCAAGGGGTATGCTCTGAAGGTGTGAGAAATAGGGTGTTAGGCTGAAGGCTGTTAGACTATTAGGTGGGGCGTCGATGAAGTCGAAAGAATCGAAGGAATCGAAATCATGAAAGCAATCGCATTCGCACTGGTGTTGGCGCTCGCGGGGATCGCGCACGCGGCGGAGTTTCAGAAGGTCCTTTTCTTAGGCAACAGCATCACGCGGCACGGGCCCTCGAAAAAAGTCGACTGGTCTGGCAACTGGGGCATGGCAGCCAGCGCGCAGGACAAGGACTATGTGCATCTTGTGACGAAAGCACTGGCCAAAAATGACGGCACCGCCCCTGAGACGCTGGTCAACAACATCGCCACGTTCGAACGCCAGTATGCGGCATACGATGCGGCGCAGTTTAAAGACGCGGCCGCCTTCGGCGCCGACCTGATCGTGCTCTGCATCGGCGAGAATGTGCCGAATCTTGCGACGGATGTTGCGAAGGCGCAGTTCAAGGACAGCGTCGTCAAGATGCTGAACGGCATCAGGGCCGATCGCAAGCCTGTCATCGTCGTGCGCAGCAGCTTCTGGGCAAATGCGGCTAAGGACGGCGCGCTCAAGCAGGCGTGCGCCGAAGTTGGCGGCACCTTCGTTGACATCAGCGCGCTCTGCAAAGACGAAAAGAACTTCGCGCGATCGGAGCGCGAGTTCAAGCATGCGGGCGTCGCCAATCATCCGGGCGACCAAGGTATGCAG
The DNA here is from genome assembly GCA_964390795.1 of uncultured Lentisphaeraceae bacterium. Classification (GTDB taxonomy): domain Bacteria; phylum Verrucomicrobiota; class Kiritimatiellia; order RFP12; family UBA1067; genus CAYMLQ01. Next base: position 7,261 of record CAYMLQ010000285.1, on the reverse strand, counting down.
GCCATTGCTGACGCGATCGTGGGAGCGGTGAAGGGGATGCGGTAGGCAGTGGCAGTTGGCTGCATGGCTGTAGGAGGGAATATATGACGAGGACGATCCTGTTCATGTCGTTAGTGACAGCGCTGTTTTTCAGTGGGGCCGCGTGTGCGGCCGAGGGCGGGCCAAAACCACGCATGAAGCTGGGCGCGTACTATTTTGCGGGGTGGTCGGGCAAATGCCCCTACGATGACGGCTCGGTATCGAACGCGTGGGCCAAGGGCATGCCGACGCACTTCACCAAGAAGCTGGCGACGGAGTATGCGGGGCGCACGCCGGTGTGGGGCTGGCGCGACGACACGCCGGAACTGATGGAGCGGCAAATTAACGTCGCTGCGGACAACGGGTTGGCCTATTTCTCGTTCTGCTGGTATTGGCACGACAACAAGAAGCCGATCAACGTCAAGGAGATCGAAGACGATCCGAAGCACCTGCCGATGCGCCTGTTCATGCAGGCGAAGAACAACAGCCGGATGGAGTACTGTCTGCTGGTCGCGAACCACGGCGGCTTCGAGATGGTCGGGATCGACGCTTGGAAACAAGCGACGGACTATTGGATTGCTAACTATTTCAAACACCCCCGCTACCTGCGTTCCGAGGGTAGGCCGGTGATCATGATCTTCTCGCCGAAAGGCGCTGACAAAGACGGGCTGGCGTACCTTCAGGAGGCCGCCAAGAAGGCGGGCTTCCCCGGCGTTTGGGTCGCGGGTTGTGGCGGCGGCATCCGGGAAGACGGCTTCCAGATACGTACCGCGTACAACACGAAGCCGAGCAAGGGGCTCAATGTGGAGGAGATCCATCCATACAAGCTGCTGGTCGACTGGAACGTCGACGTGTGGAACCGCACGGACCGTCCCGACATGCCCTATATCCCGGTGGCCACCCAGGGCTGGGACCGGCGCCCGTGGGAGGCGAAGAACGGGGAAGGGCTTGGCAAGGGATCGGGAATCTCACAACACTTCGCGCGGGGCACCCCGGAGGAGTTCGAGGCCTATATTAAACGCATGGCTGACTGGATGGACGCGAATCCGAAGCAGACGACCAAGGATCGATTGGGCCTGATTTACGCGTGGAACGAGATCGGCGAAGGCGGCTGGATCGTGCCTTGCAAGGACGATCCCGACGGGGCCTGGCTGAAGGCCGTCAAACGCGCCGTGCTCGGCAAGTGATGTGCGCAAGGCGCGGGAGGCGAAAACATGACTCGCTCGCTGTTTCTGCTTGGGGCTCTGCTGGCACCTGCTGTTGAACTTGCGGCCGTGACGGCCGAGGTGACGTGCATTTACACGGATGGCCGTACGGAGCGGAGGACCAACGCGCTCAGCCAGGCGGGCGATGTCCTGACCTTCCGCTGGAAGGCGGACGAGATTCCGGCGGGCCTCAAGAGCGTGTCGATCCTTCCCGACTTTGCCTCTGCCAAGGCGGGTGAGGAGGGCTATTTCGTGATGCCCAACGGCGAACTCGGCACCTTCCGCGAACAGAACGGCGAGCGGACTGCGCGGAACTACATGCCGATGCCGATTTTCGGCATGAAGAACCCGCGCGCGACCTTTGTAGCCATCGTGACCGGCATGCCCTACGCGTTCACGCTCGTGACGCGCGCCAAGGGAGGCGTCTACACGATCGCGCCGCGCTTCGAGCTGGCGGGCCGGGCCGCGCACGGTGACATCGCAGTCGAGTATCACCTGCTGACAGGAGAGCGCGCCGACTACTCCGGCATGGCTCAGGTCTATCGGAACATTCAGCTGGGCCGCAAGGCGTGCGTGCCCCTCAAGGAGCGGATGAAGACCCGCCCCGAACTCGCCTACGCCGCGCGAAGCCTAGCGCTTCGGATCCGTCAGGGCTGGAAGCCCATGCCCACGCCCGTGGAGCAGCAGACGCGCGCCAACGAGCCGCCCATGAAGGTGGCCGTCACTTTCGACCGGGTGGGTGACATTCTGGACGAACTCAAGCGGCAAGGCATCGAACGTGCCGAGATCTGCCTGGTCGGCTGGAATCAGAAGGGCCACGACGGCCGCTTCCCGGAACTCTTTCCGGTTGAAGAGCAACTGGGTGGCGAGGCCAAACTGCGGGCGCTCATCAAGAAGGCTCAGTCCATGGGTTTCCAGATCGTCTGCCATAACAACAGCTACGACGCCTACATGATCGCCGACACGTGGGACGCCGAGTATATCATCAAGAAGCCGGACGGCTCGCTCTCGACGCACAGCGTCTACAGTGGCGGCCGGATGTACGACATCTGTCCGCAGCGGGCCTTCGAGCGGTTCGCGCAGAAGGAGCTTCGGGCCATTGCAGACCTCGGTTTTCGGGGCCTCCACTATAACGATGTGCTGACCGTGGTTCAGCCGCGCGCCTGCTACGACCCGCGCCACCCGCTGAATCCGGACCAGGGCGCGATGTGGGTCGGCAGGATCATGGGCGAGGCCCAGGCTGTGCTCGGCGGCAGCGCCTCCGAGGGCGGCCACGACTTCTGCTGCGGCCAACTGGACTACGCCCTGTACGCCTCGATCGTGCCGCCCAAGCCGCATCCGCTGGTGGATCGCTTCGTGCCCTTCTGGCAACTGGTGTACCACGGGATCATCCTCAGCAATCCCTTCCCTCCGACCTGTAACTACACGATCAAGGACGACGTGACGCGGCTCATGCTCATCGAATTCGGCGGCCGGCCATTTTTCTATTTCTATTCGAACTATCGCGACAACAACGACGCGTGGATGGGCAAAGAGGACCTGACCTGTGCGGACGCCGCCGCGTTGACGGCCAGCGTCGCCAAGATCAAAGAGGGCTACGACGAGTTCAGCGCGCTGTCGCATCTGCAGACCGAGTTCATGGACCGGCACGAGGCCGTTGACAAGGAAGTCTATCGGACACGGTATTCGAGCGGTTCGGAAATCATCTCCAACTACCGCAAGGAAACGTTCACGTACAAAGGCAAGGCGATCCAGCCAACGAAATACATGTTGGTCGAGCCCGAGAAGGGGTCTAAATAGCAGCCGAGCGGACACAGGGGGACAGCGTGGCCAAGATAAGGGAAGGAGTCCAAATGGCGTTTTCATTTTCGAGGCGAGAGTTTGTGAGTCAGGCGTTGCTCGGTGCGGGTGTCGCGGCGCTGGGGGCAAAGGCCGCTGAAAAGCCGATTGCGGGTTTCGACGAGACGAATGCGGGTAACGTCCGGAGCGCGGTCTGGCAGCCGGTCTCTGATCGCAAGATCAAGGTTGGGATCGCCGGTTACGGCGTGTGCAAGTTCGGCGGCCAGTTCGGGTTTCAAGATCATCCGAACGTGGAGGTGGTGGCGGCAACGGACCTGTTCGCCGACCGCTGCGCGGAGCTGGCCAAGGTGACGGGCGCGAAGAAGACCTACGCCTCGTGCGAGGAGATGCTGGAGAAGGACAGGGAGATCGAGGCGGTCTACATCGCGACCGACGCGCCGAGTCACGTCGAACTCTGCATCAAGGGAATGAAGCGCGGTCTCCACGTGGCCTCGGCGGTTCCCGCGGTCTTCGGCGAGGAGCAGCTCGGGTTGGCCGACGAGCTGCTTGCGACCGTGAGGCAGACGGGGCTGGTTTATGCGCTCTTCGAGACCTCCGCGTTCCGCGCAGAGGGATATGCCATGCGCGAGATCTATAAGGCGGGCGGCTTCGGAAAGCTGATCTTCACCGAGGGCGAGTACTATCACTACATGGACAAGCACATCGGCTCGTACAAGGACTGGCGCGTGGGGCTGCCGCCGCAGTACTATCCGACTCACTCCAACGCGTTCTATACCTGCGTCACAGGCGGCTCGTTCACCGAGGTCTCCTGCCTCGCCATGCCGAGCCTGCTGGCCGACTTCCAGCCGGGTAATAACCGCTACAAGAATCCGTTCGCCACAGAGGTCGCGCTATTCCGCACCAGCGAAGGCGGCATGGCTCGGATGGCCGTGAGCTGGGACATGCCCGGCGCGCATGGCGAAAAAGGCCGCGTATACGGTCAGAAAGGCAGCTACGAGGCGCGCTATGAGGGGCTGGCCGATGTGTCCAAGGTCAGCCAGGCGAAGCCGCAACTGCCGCCCAAGATGCAGGCGGGCGGGCACGGCGGGTCGCACGGGTATCTTACGGACGACTTTATCAGCGCGATTCTGCTCAAGCGGCAGCCAGTCTGCGACGTGGCGTGCGCGCTCAACACCACGGTGGCGGGCATTGTCGCCCACCAGTCGGCGGTGAAGGGAGGGGAGACCCTCAAGATCCCGCAGTACAGAGGATAAGGAATGAAAAGTAAGTTGGTGATGACTGTTCTGAGGATGCTGATCGGCTGGCATTTTCTGTACGAGGGGCTCTGGAAGCTGGTGCAGCCCTTTAAGATTCTGGCGGCGGGGGCGCTCCAGCCCAAAGACTCGTTCCCGTTCGCATCCGCGCCCGGTCGCGTGCCACCTTGTGCGGCGCTTCTTTCAGGGGTGGCGCGCGGCCTCCGGACGCGCCATGCGCCTGATATCGCGCCTGATTGCAAATGGAGCAGTCAAAAGTTGAAGTGCTGCTTGATCAGGGCATGCCCTTGCGATACAGGGGACGGCGTGATAATCTTCTGGTGACATTCTGATCGTATGTGGAAATGAAGGGAATGGGGGACGTTATGCGCGGAGTTTGGTTTGCGGTGCCGATGGTTGTCATGGGGTCCTTCGTGCAGGGGGCGCTCACCCAACAAGAGCTGATGGAGCGTTCGGCCGCTGGCGCGGTGCGTTATCTGAGCCCGACGGTTTATGTGGGGAAAGAGCCGAAGACGGCTGAAATTCAGGCGGATGTGTCGGGCCTCAGTGAAGTGGCGCTCGTGACGTGGACCGGCGGGGATGCCTCGACGTGCGATTATGCTGACTGGCTGGAGGCGCGCTTCGAAGGGGATGGCGCCGCCCTCTACGTGTCCGATCTGCCGTGGGAGTTTGCCTGGACGTTCGGCGGAGACCAGTGGCGCTGCACGGAGTTTTACAGGACTCAGCCGCGCAAGGACCGCTCGGTTCTCGACACGGGCCTGTCCTGTGGCGGCAAGGATTTCGCGAAGGGTTTCGGCGTGCATGCGGCGTCGCTGCTCGTTGTAAAAGTGCCGCTGGGCGCCAAGCGTCTGGTCGCCAAGGGCATGATGGACGAGGTCACTGCGACGCATCCGCAAGGCGCGAAGGCTTCCGCTCAGTTTGTCGTGCTGGCTGGGCTGCCCAGCAAAGGCGTCACGGCGCTGCTGGACTTGCCGCAGGTGCTGCCGCTGGAGACGCGTACGCTGATTGCCGCGATCAAAGGCCGCTGTGACGCGGCGCTGGCCCGCGATTACGAGGGCCTGTGGAAGAGCCTGCTCCTCGAGACGCGGGTACAGGAGGGCTGCGTCGCGCGCGACGCGCGGGAGAGCCAGGCGTGCCAGGCGAGCGCGAACGTGCTGGCCTCGGACCGCGATCCCGCCGACATCGTGGCGCGCCGCACACGGGCCTTGTGGGCGGATCTCGCACCTTCGGCGGGCCTGAAGAAAGAGGGTAAGGCGCTGGTCGCGCTTGAGGATGCCGTGCAGAAGACGCCGGTGGCGGACGGCGTGGCGCGGGCCGACCTCTATCTGAAGCTGTGCGAGCTGCGGCGAAAGATCGCATTCGCGAACCCGCTGCTCAAAGGGATTGACCGGCTCGCCTTCATCACGCGCGAGGCGCTGCCGCCCGAGGAGCTGAACTTCGGCACGCACATGGCGGATCAGTATTTCGGCTTTCACGCGACGCTTAAAGGCACGACGCAGGGCAACGGCCTATATGTTCTCGAAAAGCCCTTCTCGGATCAGCCGGCCGTGCGCAATCTGCTCGACAAGTCGGTGGTGGAATCGGGGCTGCGCAAAGGACAGAAACTCGGCAACGGCGGCTACCTCGCTCCGGACGTCTCGTATGACGGCAAGCAGATCGTGTTCTGCTACACCGACGGCGCGTGGGCGTACCGCGCGTGGACAGAAGAGAGCACGTTCCACATCTTCCGCTGCAACGCCGACGGTTCGGGCTTGGTTCAGCTCACAGACGGACCGCTGAACGACCTCGACCCCTGCTGGCTGCCGAGCGGGCGCATCGCGTTCATCTCCGAGCGGCGGCGCGGCTTCGGCCGCTGCCACCCGCGCCCGGTGCCGAACTACACGCTCTTCTCGATGTTCGAGGACGGCACAGACATCGAGCGGCTCAGCTCGCACGAAACCAACGAGTGGCAGCCGAGCGTGGACAACAACGGCATGCTGGTCTACACCCGCTGGGACTACGTGGACCGCGGCTTCAACCAGGCGCACCACCTCTGGTTGACCACGCCGGACGGTCGCGACGCGCGCGAGCTGAACGGCAACGAGCACCGCTCGGAACGGACCGCGCCGCACCTGATCGGCGACGGGCGCTCGATCCCGAACAGCGGCAAGTACATGGCGGTGGCGGGCGGCCACCACACGCAGACGCGCGGCTCGCTGATCGTCATCGATCCGTCGGTGTCGGATGATCACGAGATGTCGCAGGTCCGCCGCTTTACGCCGGACCAGGTGTTGCCGGAGGCCGAGTCGCCGCTCAAGTGCGATAAGGCGTCCGGCGCCTATGCCACCCCGTGGCCGCTCAGCGAGAAGTACACGCTCTGCGTCTATGATCCTTTGGCCAACGCGCAGTACGGCTACATCGACTGGAAGGCGCGGCGGTACTCGCTGGCGCTGGTCGACGCGTTCGGCAACAAGGAGGTGCTCTACACGCACCCCGACATTTCGTGCCTCTCGCCCATCCCGGTGCAGGCGCGGGCGAAGCCGCCGGTGCACGCGCATCAGACGCTGGTCGGGCGGCCTCGGCAGCCCGACGGCGAGAAGCCCGAGAAGATCGATGCGGCGCAGCTGCCCAAGACCGCGCGCGTCGGCGTCGTGAACGTCTACAACGCCCGCTATCCCATGCCCGCGGGCACGAAGGTCAAGGCCTTGCGCATTTGGCAGGTGCTGCCGAAAGTGGCGCCGATCGTGAACCAGCCGCGCATCGGGCTGGGCGACCAGAAGGGCGGCAGGCAGTGCCTCGGCACGGTGCCGGTGGAGGAAGACGGTAGTGCGCTCTTCGAGGTCCCGGTGAACGTGCCGATCCTGTTCCACGCCATTGACGAGAAGGGCCTCGCGATCCAGGGCATGCGCAGCGCCACCTACACCGCGCCGGGCGAAACGCTGATGTGCAATGGCTGCCACGAGCAGCGCGTGGGCGTGGTGCCGCAGAAGACGTCGGCCACGCCGC
>CAYMLQ010000284.1:0-8043 GCA_964390795.1 uncultured Lentisphaeraceae bacterium | reverse complement strand
CGTCTCGCCCATGTCTCCCGCCTCCCGTGGCATGGGCGTCTCGCCCATGTCTCCCAGCCTCATCGTCGCGGGCGGCACCGGCCTCTACCTCAAGGCCCTCACCGACGGGCTCGACAGCGAGGCCTCCGACCCCGCCTGCCGCGCCCGCTGGCAGGCGCTCGTTGAACGCGAAGGCCCAGCCGCCCTCCAGCGCGCGCTCGCCGAGCGCGCGCCCGGCGCGCTGGAGACGCTCGTCGCCCCCTCGAACCCGCGCCGCCTGATCCGCGCGCTCGAACACCTCGAAACCCGCGGCTGCCTCCCGCAGCAGTGGAAGCGCACCCCTCCCGCCGCCCCCGTCACCGTCCTGCGCCTGCCGCGCGAACAGCTTCACGCGCGCATCGCGCGCCGCGTCGCGGCCATGTTCGGACAGGGCCTCGTCGACGAGGTCCGCGCCCTGCGCCAAGCCTACCCCGTCTGGTCCCCCACCGCAGCCGCGGCCATCGGCTATGCCGAGGCCGGCGCCGTGCTTGACGGCACCCTCACCCTGCGCGAGGCCGCCGAGCGCATCGTGATCCGCACGCGCCAGCTGGCCAAACGGCAGGAGACCTGGTTCCGCCACCAGACGCAGGCGGTCTGGCTGGAGATCGACGATAACGACCCGCCCGAGCGCGTCGCCCAGCGGGTTCTCGACACCTGGAGACAGCATGGACCCACACCCCTCGTACACCCCTGACCGAGCCGTCTACCCCGACGCGCCCATGACCGTCAAAGAGCTGCCCCTCGCCATGCAGCCGCGCGAGGAGTTCCAGCGGCGCGGCGCAGAAAACGTGCCCGACGAGATCCTGCTGGCGATCCTCCTGCGCTCCGGCGTGCCCGGCAAGAACGTCGCCGAACTCGCACGCGACCTGCTGCGCCGCTACAGCGGACTCGCCAACCTCTCCAAGTCCGACTTCGAGGAGCTGCGCGGCCTGAGGATCAAAGGCCTCGGCCCCGTCAAATGCATGGAGCTGGCCGCCGCGCTGGAGATCGGCCGACGCGCCGCCCAGCACGCGCAGGCCCCTCGCCAGGAATCCTCCGCGATCCGCGAGCCCGAAGGCGTCTACCGCCTCCTCAGCCCGCTCGCGCGCGCCCTGCAGCAGGAGATCTTCTGGGTGCTGCTGCTCGACACCAAGAACAAGCTTATCGGCCAGCCGGTCGAAACCACGCGCGGCCTGCTCGACACCAGCCCCGTGCACCCGCGCGAGGTCTTCTCAAAGGCCGTGCGCTACAGCGCCGCCTCGGTCATCCTCGCGCACAACCACCCCTCCGGCGACCCCACGCCCTCCAAGGAGGATATCGACATCACGCGCCGCCTGATCGAGGCCGCCCGCATCCTCGGCATCCGCGTGGTCGACCACCTGGTCGTCGGCAAGCCCACGCCCTCCACCCCCGGCTACGTCAGCTTGCGCGAAAAGAATCTGGTCGCCTTCGAGTGACTGTAAGCAGAAAACTAAGGGGCAGATCCGAGTGTCGTGATCGAAAGGCGCGTCGTTTCGGCTGGTAGGGCGCGGTTCCCCGAACCCGCCGCCGGCCCCAGCCTCCCTGCGGCGATGCGGTGCTCCGCGCACGCCGGGCGGGGAGGCGTCACTGCCGGCGGGGGCGTCACAGCCCGTCGAACAGGTTGGCGGAGTCGGGGCGAGGGAATTTGGAGCAGGCCTGGCGGGCGGCGTCGGAAAGCGGGATGCTCCACGCGTCGAAAACGGCCGCGATGTTCTGGCCCGTGATGCGCGAGAGGCGGGTTGCCCACTGGTCGCGCTTTTCGCCGTCACTCTTCGGGCGTTCATCCTTGGAGAGCGTGCGGTATTCGGCGAACAGCTTCTCAAAGGCGCTCCAGCCATAGGCCTGCTGCAGGCGCACGAAGGTTTCCAGCGCGAGGAAAGGCTCGCGGCACCACTCGTCGTGCGGCTTGCCTTGGGCGACCCACTTGCGCACCTGCTTCTGAATGCCCTCTTCGCCCATGCGGCTCTTTCGCGGCACGATGCCGCAGAGGCGCTCCATATCGTAGAGCGTGAAGAAATTCACCGTAACCTCGCCCGTGCCCGCGAACGTCCAGTCGCCGTTCTGATGGTTGTGGCCGAGCTCGTGGAAGAAGCCCCAGTCGCCTTTGGTTTTCAAGGTTTGGAGATCGACCATTTCTTTGGCGGTGACGGTGGGAATCATGAGCGGATAGCCCGCATGCATCCAGCCCGCGCACAGCTGCGTGTCGCAGACGAACCGCTCGGCGGAGCGGCGTGTGGCGGGAAGGGCCGTGAGTTTGGCGTCGAGGTCGGCGACCGACTCCCAGAAGCGCAGCAGCGCGGCCGGATCGTCCAAAGCGCGCACAGAGTCGGCCGGCACCGTGAGGATGATCTTGTCGCTCTCAAGCTCCGCCCACGGCGCGGGCGAGGAGCGGAGGGACGCGCGCCAGGCGTCGGTCGTGTCGCGGCCGGCCTTGAACCAGGCCGCGCGGCTGGCGTTGCCCAGCGTGACTTTGACGGTGCGCTCGGGCGCGTCGACCGTGTCGGGAACGACCACGTAGAGCAGCCCGCCGAACGGCGACGTCACGGCGAGCGTGTTGGTCTTGAGAGCGACTTCCAGATCGACTTTCGGGGCGCGCGTCCAGGTGTCGTGGCGGGTGTTGTCGCAGGTGGTGGAGCCGACGCGCAGGCGCAGGCCCAGCCGCTCGGCGCCGGGCGGCAGACGGACGGTGACCGGCTCGCCGGCTGCGGCGTAGAGGCCCGTGCTGTGCCAGCGGGGGACGTCGAGGTTCACGGTCAGGGCGCGGCTGCCGCGCGGCGCGTCGGCGGGCGGCAGGCCCGGATACGCCGCTGCCGCAGGGTGGGCCGGCCAGGTGGCGAGAGGGCGGGCGCGCCACGCGCTCTGGTGCTCGAGCAGGGCGAGGCGCGCGGGAATGTCGGTCGCCTTGAGCGGGGTGGCAGTGGAGGGCAGTTTGGTTGCTTGCGGCGAGGCGAGCAGGGCGTTGACGGCCTTGGCGAGCGGGCCGTCGCCGTCGGACGGCAGAACCGATTTGGCCGCGCAGAGCGTGACGTTGAGCTGCCGCAGCAACACGGGGTCTGCGCTGCTGCCGCCCGCGGCCAGCGCAGCGGCCTCGGTGACGTTGACGCCTTGCGGGAGCGCGAAGTCGGCGAGGTATCCCTCCTTGGCTGTGCGGTCGGCCATGTCCCCGCTGATGAGCAGCCCGACGGGGCCGAGCAGGCGGTTGAAGAGGTTCTCGGTGGCGAGGGACTTGCCGCCGGAGACCTGCTGCCAGCCCCAGCCGATGCCGGAGGCGAGCAGGCCGCCGCCGGAGGTGATGTAGGCGCGAACGCGCTCGAGGCCGGCGGCTGGCAGGCTGTCGGGATAGGCCGCGAGCACGGCGGCGGCGGTGAGCGCGTCGAGCGAGTGGATTTCCGCGACCTCGAATCCGCCGAGGCCGCGCAGCGCCTTGGCGAAATCGGCGTTCTTGTAGACCGCGACGGTTTTGCGGCCTTGTCCGAGCCAGGCGAGGGCGTTCGTGACGAAGGCGGCGGTGTCGGCTTTGGCGATGCCTTCGGCCGAGTAGAACGAGGGGTGTCCGACCGCGACGACGCGGCCTTTGCCGTAGGAGGCCGCGCAGGCCACGGGCAGGACCGCCTTGCCGCACTTGGCGCCGACGACCGCGAAGGCGTGGTCGCCGCCGCAAAGCACGGCGCCGGGCAGGCCTCCGCTGTCGATGGCGCGGACATTGCGCAGCAGCGCCGCGCGCGCCTCAGTCTGGGACTCGCCCGCCACAAGGGACACAACGGAGCACACGCCTACCGCCCACACAACTAATCGCACTGACATTCACACCTCCAAAGCTTGCAAGGACTATAGCAAAAGGAGCCGCGGATTGTCTTTCAAAAATGGGTGTGCTTGAAACGTGCTGAAGGTAAGCGGTGGAAAATCGCAAAGGGGGACTCTTTAACGGAGTGAAAGCGGACTTCACATGCAGGCCGTGCGGGCACGGCTCTACTTCGAAACCTGCGGCGTTTTCAGGTTTCGTTCCGTCCCCGTTTTTCGTAAACTGTCATCCATTGCGCTAAGGATCTTCCCGGCGCAGCACCGATCTATATTAAAGGAACCCAGAACAATGCTGACGAACATTCTTCCCGCCCTGCGCGGGCTCATGGCTGACGAACAACAGCGCCTCCCCCGCCTCAAGCTGGTGAACCCCACGGGCCGCGAGCCCGTGGTCTCCATTCCGCCCGGCTGCGGCGACGTGCTGGCCGAGTTGCGCGCTCAATTGCCCGCCGGCGCGAAGTGTGTGCAGTTCGTGGTGCAGGGCGCCTACGAGGCCGAGTTCTCCACGGGGCAGGGACGCGCGGCCGGCAAGATCGCCGTCGTGACCGGCGCCGCCCAAGGCTTCGGCTTCGAGATCGCGACCGCGCTCGCCAACCAGGGCGCGTGGGTCGCGCTGGCCGACATCAACGTCGACGGCGTGACCGCCGCGGCAGCGAAGATCAACTCGGCGTGCGGCCGCGACGCCGCCATCGGCGTGGCGGTGAACGTCGCGGACATCGATTCGCTCAAGGCGGCGCTGGAGCAGGTGGTCGCGGCCTTCGGCGGCGTGGACCTCTTCGTGGCCAACGCGGGCGTGCTGCGCGCGGGCAGCGTCAAAGACCTGTCCGTTAAAGACCTCGACTTCGTGACCAACGTGAACTACAAGGGCTACTTTCTGTCGGTCCAGGCGGTCGCGCCGATCATGGCGCTGCAGCACAAGGCCCTGCCGGACGTCTGGTTCGACATCGTACAGATCAACAGCAAGTCCGGGCTCGTCGGCTCGAACAAGAACGGCGCGTACGCGGGCTCGAAGTTCGGCGGCATCGGGCTCACGCAGAGCTTCGCCATGGAGCTGGTCGAGGACGGCATCAAGGTCAACTCCATCTGCCCCGGCAACTTCTACGACGGCCCGCTCTGGTCCGACCCGCAGCGCGGGCTTTTCAAGCAGTATCTCGACAGCGGCAAGGTGCCGGGCGCGAAGAGCTTCGCGGACGTGAAGGCGTTCTACGAGTCCAAGGTGCCGATGCGCCGCGGCTGCACCACGCCCGACGTGATGAAGGCGATCTACTACCTGATGGAGCAGACCTACGAAACCGGCCAGGCGATCCCCGTCACCGGCGGGCAGGTGATGCTGGCGTAGACAGGTGCTCTCCTTGGACGCGCTCACGCAGCACCGGCATCACACGTTTCCCACGCCGTAGTTTTCTGTTGCGCTTTGGGCCGGGGTTTGGCATGTTTCTTCTGTCATTTTTTCGCCGTATCAGCGCGTTGAACGGGGCGCGACTGAGAACCGTCTTCCAACACTCAGAAAGGTTGAGGTAAAGTACCCGAAATGTCACGTAGTCTGCAGGATGCGCTGGATGGCTGGAGCAGTGTGAAGAGCGCTGAACTCTATGGAATCGGAGCCTGGGGCCAAGGCTACTTCACGGTCACCGACGATGGTTTTGTCGCCGTGAACCTGAAGAACGGCAAAGGCACCGTCAACGTCAAATTGTGTGACATCGTCAGCGGCATCCACGACCGCGGCATGGGGTTGCCCCTCTTGCTGCGCTTCAGCGACCTTTTAGGCGACCGCATCCGCCTGATCAACGAGTCCTTCAGAAAAGCGATCGCAGATTACGGCTACCAGAACTATTACCGCGGCGCCTTCCCGATCAAAGTCAACCAGCAGCAGCAGGCCGTTCACGATGTCGTGACCTTCGGCGCTCCTTACCACCACGGGCTCGAGGCCGGCTCCAAGGCGGAGCTGATCGCCGCGCTGGCCTACATGCGCGACCCTGACGCGTTCCTCATCTGCAACGGGTACAAGGACGCCGAGTTCATCGACCTCGCCCTCTCCTCCCTCAAGATGGGCCTCCAGACCATCCTCGTGCTGGAGACCGCCGACGAACTCGAGCTGATCCTCGAGCGCGCCGCCGCGCTCAAGATCCGGCCGCGCATGGGCATCCGCGTCAAGCTTTCCAGCCGCGTGGGCGGCAAGTGGTCCGAGTCCGGCGGAGAGCGCAGCGTCTTCGGGCTCACCCCCTCGCACGTCATCGACGCCGTGGACCGCCTGCGCGCCGAGAACATGCTCGACTGTCTGGAGCTGCTCCACTACCACCTCGGCTCGCAGGTGCCCAACATCCGCGAGATCCGCGACTCCGTCAAGGAGGCCTCGCGCTTCTACGTCGGCCTCGTGCGCGAGGGCGCCCGCATGGGCATCTTCGACATCGGCGGCGGCCTGGCCATCGACTACGACGGTTCGCACACCAACTTCGCCAGCAGCGCCAACTACGATATCTCCGAGTATTGCGCCGACGTCATCGAAGGCATCATGACCGCCTGCAACGAGGAGAAGATCCCGCACCCGGTCGTCATCAGCGAGTCGGGCCGCTCGCTGATCGGCTACTACTCCGTGCTGCTGATCAACGTGCTCGACACCGCCGTCTACGAGGAGAAGGAGCTGCCCGAGAACGTGCCGGAGCCGCGGCCCGAGGCGCTCGAGAACATGATGTACGTCTCGCGCACGCTAAGCCTCAAGAACCTTCAGGAGTCATTCAACGACGCGCTCTACTACCGCGAGGAGATCCAGAAGGCCTTCAAGCACGGCGACATCACCCTGCGCCAGCACGCGGCAGCCGACTGCATCTTCTGGTACATCCTCACGCGCATCCGCGAGCTGCTGCCCGGACTCAAGAACGTCCCCAAGGATCTGCTCGGCCTCGACGCGCTGCTCGCCGACGTCTACTACTGTAACTTCAGCGTCTTCCAGTCATTGCCGGACGCCTGGGCCATCGACCAGCTCTTCCCAATCATGCCGATCCACCGCCTGAATGAAAAGCCGACGCGCATGGCCTGCCTCTCAGACATCACCTGCGACTGCGACGGCCGCATCGACAACTTCATCGACCAGCACGACGTCAAGCCCGTGCTGCCGGTCCACGCCATGCGCCGCGGCGACCCCTACATGCTCGCGGCCTTCCTCGTGGGCGCGTATCAGGAGACGCTCGGCGACCTCCACAACCTCTTCGGCGACACCAACGTCGTCAGCGTGCAGGTCGACGAGGACGGCGACATCGACTACGTGCAGGAGCTGCACGGCGACTCGGTGGGCGACGTGCTGAGCTACGTCGAGTACCGCCCCGAGCGGCTCATGGAGCAGTTCCGCACCCTCGCGGAGGATGCGGTCAAGGCCAAGCGGATCACCCCGGCCGAACGCCGCGAGATTCTCGCCGCCTACGACGCCGGCCTGCGCGGCTACACGTATTTCGAACAGTGAAACAGGACGCCTGACCCCCGGCTCTTCCAACTCCTAAATCCTAACTCCTAACTTCTAACTCTCCGAAGGAGCTCCCCATGCCTAAAGTCCTGATCATCGGTGCCGGCGGCGTCGGCTCGGTCGTCGCCCACAAATGCGCCCAAGTCCCCGAGGTCTTCACCGACATCGTGATCGCCTCGCGCACCAAGGCCAAGTGCGACGCGCTCGCCAAACAGCTCCCCCGCAAGGTCACCACCGCCCAGGTGGACGCGGACAACGTGCCGCAGACCGTCAAGCTGCTGAAGAAGCACAAGCCCGACCTCGTGCTCAACGTGGCCCTGCCCTACCAGGATCTGCACATTATGGACGCCTGCCTCGAAGCCGGCGTGAACTACATGGACACCGCCAACTACGAGCCGCTCGACACGGCCAAGTTCGAGTACAAGTGGCAGTGGGCCTACCAGGACCGGTTCAAGAAAGCAGGACTCATGGCCCTGCTCGGCTCGGGCTTCGACCCCGGCGTCACCAGTGTCTTCTGTACCTACCTCCAGAAGCATTTCGTGCCGCAGATCGACGAGATCGACATCATCGACTGCAACGCGGGCAGCCACGGCCAGCCCTTCGCGACGAACTTCAACCCGGAGATCAACATCCGCGAGGTCACAGCCGAAGGACGCTACTGGCAGGAGGGCGAGTGGATCAAGACCGCGCCGCTCTCCGTCAAATCGCCCTTCACCATGCCCGAGGATCTCGGCACGCTCAACATCTACCTGATGTACCACGAGGAG
>CAYMLQ010000283.1:0-8171 GCA_964390795.1 uncultured Lentisphaeraceae bacterium | reverse complement strand
TGCCAGCAGTCCACCCCACTTTTGAAAAGCGTGCATTTCATTTTGCACTTCGCCCTCTGATGCTACGGGCTTGAAACGCCATAGGGCGCATGCTAATATACAAATTCAAGTGGAAAATGGTTGCCGGTTGCGTTGTCGCATAGCACGCCTTGCGGTGGTATAGGGTTTGCTAATTCTGTTGCAGATACCACGCTGGGGCTCCGTAGAAACGAGAAAAGGCAGAAATCACTAACCGAGAGGAAGCAATGAATCCTATTCGCTATGCTGGTGTAATCGCGTTCGTCGATTGGGTTAGCCGAACACACCCGGAAGTTCGGTCGCTACACGACATGCCGGAAGACCAGTTCCTTGCCCTGACAACTGAGTTCGAGGCGTCGAAGGGGTTGATACTCGACCAGAACCACCAACTGTACGGGAAGTGGAGAAGCACGCACTATGTGTTCAGTGTCAGCGCAAGTGACCATGCTGCACTCCAGAGCCTGCGGTCAGTGAAGTGAAATACAGTGGGCTACGCGAGAACGCCTCGGCAAGCGAACTTGCCGCGGCTGGCGTGCATGTCCCTGCGCATTGTGATCCCGACAGGAGGAAGTTTGACCTCCTGGCGAGATACCGAGCCGTCCCGAATCATGCAATGTTTCTCTTCACAAGCGAGGACGCCGTACTTGATGCCTACATTCGCGATCACTGGTTAGCTTTGGACGGGCTGAGCGGAGAGTCATGCGACATCCATATCTCCCTCTGGCAACTGGGTGGAGAGGAAGATGCTTACTCGCAGTTTGATGAAATCAAGAGCATTCCCGGCTTGATTACTTTCGACGCACGTGATCTTCCCGCACTTCACATATGGTCTGAGAAGGCGTTCGTGCGACTCCGGTTGGCGCCGTTCGGTAACAATTCGGCTTTCAGGGATGTCTTAAGACTCGTCTTCTCGGAACTCAACAAGAGCAATTCCCCCTTGTCGCCACAGAGCGCCGACGAACTGACCAGAAAGGTGAGTGAGTTGTCCTCGACAACGGCAGCAGTATGCCAAGGGATCACGAACGCACAAGCTGGAGGAGACATCATCCAGATTTTCAACGGGAGGGCCTGTGAGATGAACAAGAACACAACCAGCGCCGGGAAGTCGAAACAGACAGCCGAGTCCGTTCGATTCACCGGGTCAATGAAACAAACGAGCGATGCAGAGGACGCGACGCAGACCGTGAAGGACGCCTCCGGTTCGGACTTGCAGCAGAACGTCGAGAGCGTGAAGGAAACGCTTGCACTGGGGAAATACTCTGCGACCGGAAAATGGGCAATTGTGGGTCTGGTGGTTATCTCAATCATCGTCGTCGTTTTCAGGTGGCTGGCAAAGTGAATGACTTGGCTGGGTCAAACGGCAAGCACCAACAGGAGCATGCAGGACTACAACAGGGGCCGCGCGGACGCGGCCCATGTTGAGCCTGATGCTCGACATTATGGGAGGATAAGAGATGTGCGAATACGGGACCATCAAGCAATTGATGATTTAAACATGCATGTCTGAGGGTGGCTTCCCTTCATATGAGAAGCTTACATCGCTTGTATTGATGCATTTTCCAGAAAGCAGATGGAAAAGGTCTCATTACGCGTGGTACAAGTCAAAAATCAAGACAGGGGATATCGAAGTCCCAGGCATGGATGCCGTAGCTACTCTCGGAAATTCGGAAGAAGCCGAAACCGAGGTTCAGGAATCAATCGAGGCAAGTCTGTCTCTTGAAAGGGATATACACGCATATCTCGCGAGCCGTATCAACGAAGTCCAAGATGGTCTGGTTGTGGTCGAAAACGGCATTGAATACCAAACCGACGCCGGTCGAATCGACATACTCGCCAAAGACAATGAAGGCAACCATGTAGTCATCGAACTCAAGGCTGGCAAAGCAAAGGATGGCGCTTTGGGACAGTTACTGGGCTACATGGGTTGCGTCGGAGAAATGTCGGCGGATCATGCCAAGACACGAGGCATCTTGGTTGCGGCTGAATTTGACCAGAGAGTTGTTTATGCGGCGAAAGGATTACCGCATGTCAAACTATTCAGGTACAAGGTTTCACTTCATTTTCAAGAAATTTAATAACCAGCGGTTATGCTAATGACCGTATTAACCGCGAAGTATGACTCCCGCCGAGCGGGTGAACCAGACGTCAGGCCGCGCCGCGCATACCGTGCCGTTCTTGCAGAGCCGCCAAGCCCCTCTTGTCCCGCCATAGCCTTGGCGAAGGCGGATGCGTGTGTTGCCGACCGCTACCGCCAATCTTCTGGCGGTGCCGCGTTCCACGAGGTCGCTGACCCGCGTCCTCGGCAGTTTTCACTTGGTCCAGAAATATACGCCCGGCGCCTGCCGCAGGCCGTAGTTCACGTACCGTCCTGTGAAGATCGAAAGGGTACCATGTCTGCATGGGTGATCGCTTCGGACTCGTTCTGCGAGGGATTTCAGCGTAGCTCTGTGAGCGAAAAGCAAAGTACGAATCGCCCGTAATCGGTTGGTGGCAGGGGTGTTTGAGGAACGCGCGTCGTGTGCGCGTAGCGCTGGGAGCGGGGACACTCCTGTCCCCGTTGTGAACGGTTGAGCAACACCGAGCCGCAGGATACAACGAGACGACCGTCTGCGGAGCGACGCTTGGCCGACCTTTCGGGGACAGGAGTGTCCCCGCTCCCGAGCTTGCGACACAGGCTCGCCAGCAACGCTCACTCCTCGAACACCCCTGCCGCCAACCGATTGCGAAATCGCCCGAAAATATCACTCGCCCTCGTTCCGTCGGAAGGCGTATACTTGCACATACAGGTACAACAAGGAGCACTCAGGTATGCGTTCGTGTAAGCGTTGGTTGGATCTCGTGTGTGCCGGAATTGTGGCGTGTGTCGGGCTGGCGACCCTCGCCGCCGACCCGGTCGTGTCGAACGTGCGGGCGGCGCAGCGCGCGGGGACGGGGCTGTTCGACATCACCTACGATCTGGCTGATGCCGATTCTTCCGTTCTTTCCGTCATGGTCTCCATCTCCACGAACAACGGAGTGTCGTGGTTCGAGGCTGCCTCCAGCAACTTGACCGGCGCGGTGGGGGCATTCGCCGTGTCGCCCGGAACGGGGAAGACAATTGTCTGGCAGGGCAGCCGCGAGCTGCCGGCCCAGTTATTCCCTTCCGTAACAGCCAAGATCACAGCGGATGACACTCCTGCTCCTCCGCTTTATATGTTCATCAACCTGTCCGGCGGCACGGCGGCCACGAGTTATCCGGTGACGTACTATGCCACGAGCAACGCAGTGCCAGGCGGCGTGAACAGCGACGCCTACAAGACTGACAGGCTGCTGATGCGGCTGATCCCGAAAGGGAGCTTCACCATGGGCAGCCCGGAGGGCGAACTGGGGCAGGGTTCTGAAGAGACTCAGCACACGGTAACGCTGACCAAGGATTTCTACCTTGGTGTCTTCGAGGTGACGCAGCGGCAGTGGGAACTGGTGATGGGCAACCGGCCGAGTTATTTCAACAATGCCACCTATTACGCCAGTCGGCCGGTTGAGCAGGTGAGCTACTACGACATCCGGGAAAACCCGGCGAACAGCGATGATCCAGCGACGGACTGGCCCGCGAACAGCGGGGTCAATGCGGCTTCCTTCATGGGCAAGCTGCGGGCCAAGACCGGTCTGGCGACCTTCGACCTGCCGACCGAGTCGCAGTGGGAATACGCTTGCCGGTCGGGGACAACGACGGCGTTGAACAGCGGCAAGAATCTGACAAGCACTGGCAACGACGCGAACATGGCCGCGGTGGGGCGGTACTGGTACAACGGCGGGAGTGCAACAAGCACGCAGGGCGGGAACACCAGCGTGGCGACGGCAAAGGCGGGCTCGTATTTGCCGAACGCATGGGGACTCTACGACATGCACGGCAACGCGTATGAGTGGTGCCTGGACTGGTACGGGGAGTATCCGGGTACGGCGAGTGATCCGGCGGGTGCGGCTTCGGGGTCGTTCCGCGTGTTTCGGGGCGGGAGCTGGCGCAGCAACGCGGACATCTGCCGTTCCGCCCGCCGCTACGACGGCTTCCCGGACTACCGGAGCTACTTCTTCGGCTTCCGCGCCGCCAGGACTCTGCCATAACCGGGCACGGCGACGCTCCCCCAGCCGGGGGAGGAAAACACGGAGGGCGCAGTAGCGCAAAGAAAAGCGGGAGGCGGAGCGCGCGGTAGCGCAGGCGAACGACTCCCGTGCGAAGTCTGGTTTTGGAGCGGCGGCAAGCGGTATCCCGCGCGACGCCGCTTTTGCGCGTGTCACGGACGTTTTTTGAAATTGCTGCAGAATGAACAGGTGAAAGGGAGCGCATGAATATGAGAGCCATTTTCAAGATGTGCGGCGCAATGTCGTTGGGATGGGTACTGCCACTGACGGCGGGGAGCGCTTCCGACATTTCGCCGGCCGCTGTATATGACTTGTCGCCGTCCTATCTGGCGGTCGGCCTTTCCGTGGTGCCTGTCGGGATCACCAACGCGGTCCAAGTTGCGGCCGACAATTCCGGTGACGGCGGCGAGTCGGTCAAACTCGGCGGTGTCGGTCTGCTGGCGGACGGTGAGATGGCCGGAATCGAGTGGGCGGTCACGGGCTCGGGCGTGCTGGCGTTCGACTGGAAGGTGTCGAGCGAGGCGGATTTCGACTGGCTGCGTTTTTTTGAGGTCGGCGGCGCAGCGACCAACCGGATCTCGGGATCGACCGGCGGCTGGAGCCGGGTCTTCATGACCATTAATGGCGCTTCCGACGCCGTCCACGCCTTCCGCTGGGAGTACGAGAAAGACCCCTACGGCGACTATGTGGGTTCCGACTGCGGCTGGATCGATGCCGCAAGCTGGTCGCCGTTCTACGCGCTGACGGTGGACGGAGGCGCCGGTGACGGCGCGTACACCAACGGCACGGTGGTGACCGTCACGGCCGACGCACCGACGCAGTATTTCACCTTCGACCGCTGGACAGGCGACACCAATACGGTGTCCGATGTGTTCGCGTCAAGTACGGCCATGCGCATGCCGTCCGGTGAGGCGACCGTGACGGCCACGTACAAGGCGATTCTCTACTCCCTTACGGTTGGAAACGGGAGCGGTGACGGCGCTTACACGAATGGCGCGTCAGTCACGATTACCGCCGACGCGCCGCCACAATATTTCACTTTCGACCGTTGGACGGGCAACACCAACGGCGTTGCTGATGTGTTCGCCCCATCCACGGCGCTCGTCATGCTTGGATCGGCAACGGTTGTAACCGCCACATACAAACCGATCTTGTACCCCATCACGGTCAACAGCGGCACGGGCAGCGGCGCTTACACCAACGGCGCGGTGGTGACCATCACGGCGGACACGCCGCCTGCGCACTACGCGTTTGATCGCTGGACGGGCAATACCAACTGTATATCCGCTGTTTTATCGGCGAATACGATTCTTACAGTACAGGGGACGGGCATCACAATAACGGCCACGTTCAAACCGATTCTCTACACAGTCGAGGTGAGCGGCGGACTTGGCAACGGCTCGTATGCCTATGGAACGCAGCTTGATCTGACGGCGGCCGTTTATGAGGGCAAACGCTTTTATCGCTGGGCCGGAACGACAAATCAAGTGGCGGATGTTAACGCGCCCACGACAACGGTCTTTATCGCCGGAGAAGCGCTTTCGCTCACGTCGCTGTACAGCGTGCCTCTCACGGTCAATGCTGGCATGGGCGGGGGCTGGTATCCCGAGGGCTCAACAGCGGCAGTGACCGCCGATCCCGATCCGCTCTACAAGGAGTTCGCCGTCTGGACGGGCGATGCCACGGATTTGCTGGCCAATGCTTATGCGCCAGCAACCTCTCTGACTATTCCAACCCGTCCCGCAACCCTGACAGCCACTTACCGGGATTCAATCTCGCGAGTCGCGGGCTGTTACGGGCGCACGTTCACGGTCGCCGGCACGACAGGCGGGGTGACGGCGGACGTGGGGGCTGCGTCGCCTTCGGGAACGCCCGCGTTGAGGCTCGGCGGCGCGGGCATCGTGCCGGACAACGGCTTCGCGGCGTTCGAGACCGCCGTATCCGGCAGCGGCACGGTCACGTTCTGGTGGAGGGTGTCGAGCGAAGGCAGCGCCGACTACCTGAAGTTCATTGTGGACGGCGTGCCGGTCAATGCCATTTCAGGCACGAAGGGGCCGTGGGCGCAGGTCACAAACAGAGTCGAGGGCGCGGGTACGCACACGCTACGCTGGGAGTATGCCAAGAACGGGTCGAATGCCAGCAGCACCGACGCGGGCTGGGTGGACGATATCGTGTGGACGGGTGACGCGCCTGATCCGGTGATCTCGCCGGATATCCACGCGGTCGCCGCCGCCGGCGGACTCTTCGGGATCAGTTTCCTGGGCGAGCGCGGGATTCCGTATACGGTCTACAGCAACGCCACGCTTAGCGAGTCGGGCTGGGCGCCCATGGCCGTCGTGCCGCAGGAGCAGGGGGAGACCAACGGCGTTTTCCGGTTCCTGGCGACGGTGGTTCCGAATGCCGGGCAGCAGTCCTGTTTCTACCGGATGCGGGGAGGGCTTGAGATACCGTCAATACCTTCCGACATGGTGCTGGTTCAGGGCGGATCGCTGCCGGACATCGGTAACGGAGCGATCACGGTCGCGTCCTTCTGCATCGGCAGGTGCGAGGTCACGTGGGCCGAGTGGCAGACGGTGCGGGACTGGTCTGCGACGAACGGCTACGACATCGGGAGCGCCGGCGCGGGCAGCGCGACGAACCATCCGGTGCAATGGGTGAACTGGTACAACTGCGTGAAGTGGTGCAACGCCCGCAGTCAGATGGAAGGCCGCACGCCGGTGTACTATACGGACGAAGGCCTTACATTGGTCTACAAGACAGCGAACGTCCTCTACCCGTACGTGAACGCCGCCGCCGACGGCTACCGCCTGCCGACGGACGCCGAATGGGAGTTTGCAGCTCGCGGCGGCATGAAGAGCCTCGGTTACGAGTACAGCGGCGGCAACGACTTGAACGCGGTGGGTTGGTATTGGGACAATTCTTCTGACGGTGACAAAACCGTGGGTACAAAGGCGTCGAATGAGCTGGGGTTGTACGACATGAGCGGCAACGTGTGGGAGTGGTGCTTCGACTGGTATCCTGGATTAGAAGGGTCGGAACGTGTGCAAAGGGGCGGAGGTTGGGACGGCGACGCGAACTACTGCCGGTCGGCGTATCGCGGCTACCATTCTCCTGTCGACCGGTACAGCAGTGTCGGCTTCCGCGCCGCCAGGAGCCTGCCCTAGCGCAATAGCGATTAACTTGGGAATATGTGAGGAACGGAAACCGCTCATGTTGGGCGTCAAGCAAAGGAACATCAAATGACACTTCAGGAACTCGGCGAGAAACTCCGCCAAATGTATCGCGGTGCCGGTGCCGGTGAGAAGGTTGTAATGATTCATCTCTTCGGCATTACGTACGCCGATGAGATACGTGCCTCTGGCGAGTCGAAGCAAGCGATTGCGAGAGCAGCAGGAATCTCAGAGAAATACTATGCAGAAATTAGCAAAGGCGTAAAGTTGTCCCAGTGGGTCGTGCCAAGATGAGCTGCAAAGAATGGAAGGAGCACTCATGACCACTTATCGGCAAGATTCAATGTGGAATGACGAAATGGAGCTTCGTTGTTTGGCTATCTTCAAGACGCTTGAAGAAGAAGGGTTCCCGCGAGGCAGACAAAGTGAACTCTGCAGGAAACTTAAGGAAATCTCGGGTCTTGCCGTTGGCAATCTCAGCGCAAAGGTGAGCAACTACAAATCTGTTGCTGGAGTGAATGAGCCCGCAAACGCGTCCTCGAACACAATTGAAATGTACCGGCGGTATGGCGGAATGACCTCGGCGGAACTACGTAGCCTGATCGAAAGTGGCAAGTTCTAAGAGCGTAGCGACAAAACGAAGTGTCTTCAGGCCAGCCCTAATAAAGTGAACTGGATATGCAGTTAATATCTTGTGGCGGCGGCTCGGCACAGCCTCGCCCTCCAACCTGCGGATTCGCTTGAGAACTGGAGGGCGAAGCTGTGCTGAGCCGTCAAAATGAGATGCGAATGAGCTTATCTTATTTGCACACGAATCACGCGAATATCGCGAATCAATACGCTGCGTTCCATTCGCGCACATTG
>CAYMLQ010000282.1:0-8190 GCA_964390795.1 uncultured Lentisphaeraceae bacterium | reverse complement strand
TGCATGGTCGGCGTGGCGTACCACGCGGTGATCGAGGTGGACGACGGCGCGCTGCCGGCCAAGTTCACCGCGACCACGCTGCCGGCCGGCCTGGCGCTCAATCCGGTGACGGGGGTGATCTCGGGCGTGCCAACCCAGGCGGGAACGCGCAACGTGACCCTCGGCGCAACGAACGCCAAGGGCGCTGCGGCCCCGCAGACCTACACGTTCACGGTGGCGCCGCTGCCGAAATGGGCACAGGGCACGTTTGACGGAGTCGCCTTCTTGAAATATATTTTTGTCGATACGAAGGCACGCCCCGGCGTGGCGTCCATGAGCGTCACCGCGCAGGGAAAGATCACCGGAAAATTCCTCTGCGGAGGAACCAACTTCGCCTTCAGCGCCGCCTCCTATCTGCCAACGGAAAAAGGCTTTGACGAGCTTGGCTTTGAGGCCGTTGCAAAGGCAGGAAAGGTGGTCATGCCCCTGAGTTTCAGAGTCCAACTGGTGCCTCCCCCATACGACGGGAGCGCGCTACAGTTTTTGGGCATGGCGAACGGAGCGCATGATGGCGTGGTCGGCACCTGCGAGGTCCACCTGTACCGTAACACCTGGAGGGACGCCGGGATGGCGGCCGTAGCCACAAACTTCACCGGCTACTATACGGCCACGTTGGCAGGAGGCGCCGATTACGGCAGCGGCTATCTGACGTTCACCGTGGACCGGGTCGGCGGCGTCAAGGTCGCGGGCAAACTGGCCGACGGCACAGCGGTGTCGCAGAGCGGGCCGTTGCTCACCGACGAGAGTATGGGTGCCCAAGCGGTGCTGTACAGCTCGCCTGTCGCCTATCAGGGCGGTTGCGTCTTCGGCGTTGTCGAGTTCGACAGGACCGGGGACAGTTCGGTGCCTTTCTTGCGGATGCTGGAGGGGAAATGGGACAGCCGCAGCCCGCAGGCCACACGCTTCTACGGCACGGGCTTCGCCCGCACGCTTGCGCTGAGCGGCGGATGGTACAACGCCCTGATCAATCTGCGCACCTTCTATGAGCACGGACTGTCGGTGGGCGGCGTGACGCTTCCCGTGCTGAATGCGTTGGTTAAGAACACGGAGTGGCGGGATGAGACGCACACAGGTAAAATGACCGAGACGGTTGAGCTGCCCATGTCCGCTGTGGAGGACGCCACGCCCAACGGGTTGGTGTTGGGCGTCACGCCCGCCACGCCCGCCACAAGTGTGGGCACGGGTCTGGCCGCGCCGCGCGCCGATACGCCGCGCCGGGAGGGCCTGTCCGCCTCCTACGACTACACCGTCGACACGACGGGAGACGGCGTGGCCAACATGAGCGGGCTGACCTTTACGTACCTGCGGGCGACGGGCCTGTTCAGCGGTTCGTTCAAGGCGTGGTACGATTACGCGTCTGTGCTGGACGCGACGACCGGTGTGGAGACATGGACGCACACGTCGAAGACCTTTTCGTTCGCGGGCGTGCTGACGCCGGTGCGGGAGGAAGGCGACACGGAGGGACGAGGGTTCTTCTTGTCGGCGGAAAAGGGATGGTTCGACTCGGGGAGAGACGATCCGAACGGCCTTCCGATCATGACGCCTTTCACCTATAACGGCTCATACGACTTCCTGCTGTCTTTGCCGTAGTCCGGTTGAGACAGACGCTATGAATGCGAGTCGGCGATACCGGGTGAGCGGCATGGACTGCGCCGAGGAGACAGAGGCGCTGCGCCAGACGGTCGGAAGACTGTCGGGCGTGGCGGGCCTCAGTTTCAACCTGCTGAACGGCACCATGGAGGTCGCGTTCTCGGGGGAGGCCCTCGACGACGCAGCCATCCTCGCCGCTGCCAAGAAGGCGGGGCTCAGCGCCCAACCGGTCGATCCCACTGCCGGAGGTGTCCCAAGCCCACCGGACGGGGCGGGTTCCTGGCTGACGAACGGCCGGGCTCTGCTTTGCTCGGCGAGCGGGCTGCTGCTGCTGGCCGGTTTCCTCTCGCACGCGTTTCTGCACGCCGGATTTCTCCATGCGTTCGCAGGGGGCGAAGGCGAAGCCGCGCACCAGTTCCCGCCTATTTCCATCCTGCTTTATGCGGCGGCGGCTCTTTCGGGCGGCTGGTTCATTCTGCCGAAGGCGCTCGCCTCCCTTCGCCGGCTGCGGCCGGACATGAATCTCCTGATGACGCTGGCCGTGATTGGCGCCATGGCCATTGGCGAGTGGTTTGAGGCTGCAACGGTCGCCTTCCTTTTTTCGCTGTCGCTCCTGCTCGAGTCGTGGAGCGTGGGGCGGGCGCGCCGGGCGATCACCTCCCTGCTGAGCGTGACCCCGCCGACCGCGCGCACCCTCTGCCCGCACGACGGGGATGTGATGGAGCGGCCGGTCGGAGAAATCGCCGTCGGCGCGACCGTGCTGGTCCGGCCCGGCGAACGCCTGCCGCTCGACGGGGTGGTGACCCAAGGCGCGACCACCGTCAACCAGGCGCCGATCACGGGGGAGTCCGTCCCGGTGCGCAAAGAGCCGGGCGACGAGGTGTTTGCGGGAACGATCAACGAGACCGGCGCCTTCCAGTTCCGCGTCACGCGGCCGGCGGAGGACACCGCGCTGAGCCGGATCATCCGTATGGTCGAAGAGGCCCAATCGCGCCGGGCGCCGGCGGAACAGTGGGTCGAAACGTTCGCGCGGGTCTACACGCCGGCCATGATGCTGCTCGCCGTGGGGGTGGCGCTGATACCTCCGCTGCTGTTCGGCGGCCGGTGGGGCGCCTGGTTTTACGAGGCGTTGGTGATGCTCGTGATCGCCTGTCCCTGCGCCCTGGTCATTTCGACGCCGGTCAGCATCGTGTCGGCCCTCGCGTCGGCCGCCCGGAACGGCGTGCTGATTAAAGGCGGCATGTTCCTGGAGGCCGCCGCCGGCCTGCGGGTGGTCGCCCTGGACAAGACGGGGACGGTCACGCGCGGACGCCCCGAGATCCAGCGTATCCTTCCGCTGACCGGCCATACGGAGCTGGAGCTATTGGAGCGTGCGGTCGCGCTCGAAACCCACAGCGACCATCCGCTGGCGCGGGCCATTCTCCGCTACGCCGCCGCGCGGCACGTTCCCCTCCGTCCCGCCGAGGAGTTCCGTATCTTCAAGGGCAAGGGAGCCGAGGGCTTGATCGGCGGCCGACGCTTCTGGCTCGGCAGTCACCGGTTTCTGCACGAGAAAGTGCTAGAGACGCCGGAGATGCACGCGCAGATCGCCGCGCTGGAAGATTTGGGGCACTCCGTGGTCGTGCTCGGCAACGAGGCGCATGTCTGCGGCCTGATCAGCATCGCGGACACGATCCGCGAGGACGCCGCCGCGGCGATCGGGCTGCTGAAGGCGGCGGGCGTCCGCCATATCGCCCTGCTCACCGGCGACAACGAGGGCACGGCTCAGGCGGTCGCGCGGGCGGTCGGCATCGGGGACGTGCGCGCCGAGCTGCTGCCGGAGGACAAGCTGCACGCGGTGGAGGCGTTTGTGAGGGAGGTCGGGCCGACGGCCATGATCGGCGACGGGATCAACGACGCGCCCGCGCTGGCGGCGGCCACGCTCGGGATTGCGATGGGCGCGGCAGGCAGCGACGCCGCCATCGAGACGGCGGACATCGCGCTCATGTCCGACGATCTCACCAAAATCCCGTGGCTGATCGGCCACGCGCGGCGCACGCTGAGCGTGATCCGTCAGAATATCGCGTTCGCGCTGGGTCTGAAGCTGCTGTTCATGGCCCTCGCGCTGGCGAACCGGGCCACGCTTTGGATGGCCATCGCGGCCGACATGGGCGCTTCGCTGCTGGTCATCCTCAACGCGCTGCGGCTACTCTCGGTGCGCCAAGGGCCCAACACCGAATGACGCAAAGAGAAGCGTCTTGCCAGAACTTAATCGTAATCTTACTCCTAATCATAATCCGTTCTGCTGAAAAGATTACGATTAGGAGCAAAATTAGGATTACGATTAGGTACGAGAAGCTTGCTTCCTTAATTTAGCGACATTCGAACCCAAGACCGTGAATACGTGATCGAGGGACGCCTCCCCGCAGGCGTCCGCAGGGCTCAGGGACCGGCGGCGGGTTACGGGGAACCCGCCCTACCCGTTGCGGCACGACAGGCAGTACAACGGACGTGCGGAGCATGGTAGGGACGCCTCCCCGCAGGCGTCCGCAGGGCTCAGGGACCGGCGGCGGGTTACGGGGAACCCGCCCTACCGCCGCCGTTCACACCCACCTGAAGGCCATCGCGCCCCAGGTGAGGCCCGCGCCAAAGGCGTCGACCACCACCACGTCGCCGGTCTTGATGCGGCCCTGCGCCAGCGCCTCGCACAAGGCGATGGGGATCGTTGCGGCCGAGGTGTTTCCGTACTTTTCGATATTGATGAAAACCTTTTCCTCCGGCACGTTCAGCCGCTTCGCGACCGCATCGATGATGCGGATATTCGCCTGGTGCGGGATCAGCAGCGTCACGTCCGCGGCGGTCAGGCCGACCTGCTCCAGCACGGAGAGCCCACACTCGGCCATGTTGCGCACCGCCTGCTTGAAGACCTCGTTGCCCTGCATCAGGATGAAGCGCCCGGGCACGTCAGGGAAGGGGCGGCACCCGCTGTTGCTCATGGTCAGCAACGAACCGTACGCGCCGTCGCCGCCGAGCTTCATCGAGAGGACGCCTTCGCCCTCCACCCCGTGTGCGCTGAAGACCGCCGCGCCCGCGCCGTCGCCGAAGAGGATGCAGGTGTCGCGGTCCTTCCAATTCACCACCGAGGTGTTGATCTCCGCCGCGATCACCAGCACATGCCGCATCATGCCGGATCGGATCATGCCCCAGGCCAGGCTCGCACCGTAAATGAAACCGGTGCAGGCCGCGCTGATGTCCAGCACGCCCGCGTTGACCGCGCCAATCTCCTTCTGCACCAGACAGGCAACCGAGGGGTAGACCGTGTCGGGCGTGGACGTCGCCACAAGGATCAGGTCGATCTGGTCGGCCGGAACGCCCGACATCTTTAGCGCGTCCGCAGCAGCCCGCGACGCAAAGAGCGAGCTGTACTCGCCTTC
Source organism: uncultured Lentisphaeraceae bacterium (assembly GCA_964390795.1). Taxonomy (GTDB): domain Bacteria; phylum Verrucomicrobiota; class Kiritimatiellia; order RFP12; family UBA1067; genus CAYMLQ01. The sequence continues at coordinate 3,148 of CAYMLQ010000282.1, read as the reverse complement.
GGCCGCGATGCGCCGCTCTTTGATGCCGACGCGCTTGGTGATCCACTCATCGCTGGTCTCCACCATTTTTTCGAGGTCTGCGTTGGTCAGGCGTTTCTCCGGAAGCGCCATGCCAACTCCGGAAATTCTTGCTGTCAGGGTCTGCTTGGTCATTCATTTTTCCCGATTCGAGGTTTTTCACTTCGAAGTTCAAAGGTAAAGAGTATAGACTATTTGGCTTGAGGCGGAAACTGGAAATTGCTGGGTGAAGGACGTGGGCGAAGGACGTGCCGATGAAAAAGAATCTGTGGATGGGGCTGGCCGCCTTGGCCGCTGCTGCGTGGGCCGCAGAGGCGGACCGCGAGGTGCGCGTCGACGCCGGAGGCGTGCTGCGCTGGACGGACGACGCCGGCGAGGTGGCGCTGCTGGGCGTGAACTACTACACGCCCTTCACGGTCGATTACGCCGCGCTCCGGCGGCTCGGGCGCGACCACCGGCAGGCGATCCGCGATGACGTGGCGCACCTGCGGCGGCTCGGGCTCGGCTGCCTGCGCGTCCACTGCTTCGACCGCGAAATCAGCGACGCCGAGGGCAACCTCAGCGACAACGAGCACCTCGCCCTGCTGGATTTCCTGATCGACGAGTGCCGCCGCAACGGCGTCTACACCGTGCTGACGCCCATCGCGTGGTGGGGCGGCAGTTACGCGCCGGGTTCAACCCGCGGCTTCTCGAACCGTTTCGACATGCCTCAGATGACCACCGACCCGCAGGCGTGGGCCGTGCAGGCGCGGTTTCTCAAACAGTTCGCGGAGCACGTCAACCGCTACACGCGCAAGCGCTACGCAGACGACCCCTGCGTGCTGGCCTTCGAGTGCATCAACGAGCCGCTCTACCCGAAAGACACGCCGGACAGCACGGTCACCGCCTACATCAACACCCTGGCGGATGCCTTGCGCGCCAGCGGCACGGCAAAGCCGGTTTACTACAACTCGTGGCAGGGGCGCAACGCGGCGGCGGGCGCGGCGCGTATCGACGGCGTGACCGGCTCCACCTACCCCACCGGCCTCGCCTCGGGCCGCGCGCTGAAAGGGCCGCAGCTCCACCGCGCGCGCGGGTCGTCACTCCAGCCGGACGCCGCCCTTGTCCGCAAGTCGCGCATGATCTACGAGTTCGACGCGGCGGACGTGCCGGGCTCGCACATGTACCCGTCGATGGCGAAGTTTTTCCGCTCCGAAGGCGTGCAGGTGGCGGCGCAGTTCCAGTACGACCCGCTGGCGCTGGCTGCGGAAAACCGCAACTGGATGACGCATCACCTCAATCTCGTCTACACGCCGGGCAAGGCGCTCTCGCTGGCGATCGCGGCCGAGGTCTTCGCACGCGTGCCGCGCGGCACGCCGTTCGGCACCCTTCCGGAGGCTGCGGTCTTCCCGCCTTTCCGCAGCTCCGCAGAGGCCGACCTCTCCGAGTTCGTGACCGAGGAGGCCTATCTGTCTAGCAACGCGACCGCTACGCCGCCGCCGAAACCCGAAGCCTTGACACGCGTGTGGGGCTGCGGACCATCTCCCGTCGCGTCCTACAGCGGCAGCGGCGCCTATTTCCTCGACCGCGCAGCGCCGGGCGTGTGGCGCCTTCAGCTCTACCCCGACGTGTTCACCGTGGCTGACCCCTATTCCGGGACAGACGCGACCAAGGTGCGGGTCCTGCCGGGCGCGCATGCCATGACGGTACGCCTGCCGGATCTAGGTGAGGCGTTCGCGGTGCGTCCGTTTGACGGGCAGTCCGCAGCCGGACAGACGGCCAAGGCCGAGAAGGGCGCATTCACGGTGCCGCCCGGCGACTACCTGCTGATCCGCGCGGGCGGACAGCCGAAAGCTTCCGAGCTTCATCTGGCGGCAGCCGCTGCGCCGCGCTACGTCGCGCCTCAGGCGGACGCGACAGCGACGCCTCTGCTGCGTGCCGAGGTGCCGGCGCAGTGGCGCTCCGGGCAGCCGCTCGCGCTCCGGGCCGAGGCGGCCTTCGCCACGAACGTCACGGCGCGGCTGACGGCGGCGGACGGCGCGGTGACGGTAGTGACCCTGGCAAAGCGGGAAGAGCGAGCGCCCTATCAGGCGGAGGTGCCCGGAAAGGCGCTGACGCCGGGGGTGTGCCGGGTGACCTTCCGCGCGGCCGGCGCGGGTGGCGAAACCGTCTATCCGGACGATGCGACGCTCGACTGCCGCCTATTCCCGGCCGCGCCGGCAGTGGCGCTCATGCGCGTACCGGAAGAAGCGGAGGCGGCTGCGGGCTTCGCGATCGTCCAACACGGTGTCCTGACAACGGCGGTGACGGTCGTCGAAGGCCGTGTATCCGGCTCGCGCGCGCTGCGGCTGCGCGTCGAGGGTATCGGCGAGAGTGCCACGGCGGGCTACACGCTGCCGTTCCACACGGGCGGCGAGGCGCTCGCCGCGCGGCAGGCGGGATTGCGCGTGGTGGCGCGCGGAGGTCAGGACGGGGCGAAGGTCGAACTCGGGTTTCGCATGCGGAACGGCCAGGGACTCGGCACGAACCTCCGCCTCGGCGCAGGCTGGAGCGAGACCGTGGTGCCGTTCGCCGAGCTGCTCCCGCTCTGGGGGCTGCCGTCGGTCGAGGCCTTCCGCTGGCAGGACGTGGTGCAGGTCAGCGTGCTCACCGGCGCATGGCTGCTGAAACGGGACGGGGTTGACCGGCAGACGGTTGACCTCGCGACTGTGGACTGGGTGCGGCTGGAGCCTGCGCTGCCGCTGGCGGTGGTGGGCGGGGCGTCGCCGTGGAGCCTGTTCGACACGGGCGCATGGCTGCGCGCGCCGGTCTGGTCCGAGCCGGTCCGCCGGTGGCGCGCGACCGACGCTGAGGGGCGGACGGCGGTTCATATCGGCGTGGACGGCTTCGGCGGGGCGCGCGACAGCGTGTCGCTGCGCGTGCCGTGTGACGCGCCGCCGGCTGTTGGCTTCGGTAGGGACGGTCCCCCGAACCGTCCGCGGACGCCTCGGGGAGGCGTCCCTACCGCTAATGACGGAGAGGGCGCCGTTCTGCTCGTCCGCGCGCGGGCGGCGAGTCCGCGCACAACGGCTTTCGAGCTGGCGCTGGTCGAGACCGACGGCGTGCCGTGGGGAACGAACGTGCCGCTGACGACGGAGTGGCAGACGATCCG
>CAYMLQ010000281.1:0-8208 GCA_964390795.1 uncultured Lentisphaeraceae bacterium | reverse complement strand
ATAATCCGCCTTTATGCCCGAATCTGGAGGGCGAGGCTGTGCCGAGCCGTTGGTTCACGAGGGGTTTTGCAAGAGCCTCAGCAGGCATAACGACATTACCGAATAAGACCAAGGTCGTATAAACAGGAGAAAATTTCAGCTTGCAGTTCCTTTATGAAGAAGACATATTACGCATTGTTGAATCAGGAATAGTGAACAGTGAAGGAGTTGTAAATGAAAAGAATGGGTATTGCGGCGCTTGCCGTGATCGGGTTGCTGGGTGCGGCGCAGGCCGCTCCGGTTGAGTTCAACGGGCACTACTACGCGATCGTAAATGTGGCGGGGCTGACGTGGGATCAGGCCAACACCGCGGCGCAAGCGTTGCCTACTTACTTAGGTAACTCCGCGAACCTCGCGACGCTGACCTCGCAGGCCGAGTATGACGCCGTGAAGGGGCTGATGGATTATGACGCTTGGAGTCAAGCTTGGATCGGCGGGAGCTACAGTGGTTCCGGCTTCGCGTGGATCAACGGCGAAGGCGCCGTGAACTTCGGCGCTTGGGGCGCGTGGTATATGGGTGAACCGGCGGCGGGCGACTACGGCATGATGCTGATGGGCGCTAGCTATGACAGTTATTCGTTCGGGGCACAGCCCTTGGCTGACACGGGAATCGGTCAAATGTTGGTCGAATACGTGCCCGAACCGTCGAGCCTGATGTTGCTGGCGTTCGGCTGCGCCGCACTCGTGACGCGCCGTCGCGCAGGCAAGCGCGCCTAAGCGCTGGAAAACGGGTTTTAGAATGACCGGTCGGACGGTCCGGAAACGGGCCGTCCGACTGTTTTGTATACGCGTATAGAAAGCCCCCGACGATGTTCTACTCCCCCGCCCTTCTTCAGTTGGCCCGGCGGATGCGTCTTTTTCTGCCCGTCCCCCCCTTGGTCGCCGGCGCTGTTTATCTGCTGACGCTTTACCAGGGCGCAACCCCTGGCGTCTCCGCGGCGCTGACCGTCACTGCGGCGGGCCTGAGCGCTCCCTCCGGGGCGTCCCATCCGCTCTTCGCGTGTGCCGCGCGGCTGGCCGCGGCCACGGGGCTGTTCTCGGTGCCCGTGCGCCTGAACCTCTTCTCGGCGCTCTGTGGCGCGCTGTGCGCCATGCTGTTCTACCACCTTGTCTCGCGTCTCGTCCTGTTCTCGGCCTGCGAGGACGTCGAGCCAGCCAAGCCAAGCGGCGAAGGTCGCAAACGGTCTTCTGAGGCGGCGGCGGTCGCCGAAATGCCGCCGGAGTTTGCCGTCTACAATACCCGTGTCCGGCGGGTCGCCGTCTGGAGTGGACTTCTTGCCGCTTTCCTCCTGGTCGTTTCAGCGCCGTTCTGGTCGGCGGCCACCCGCCTCGACCGCGGCCCTTTCGACCTGCTTCTGGCGCTCGTAGCCTTGAGCCTCTTTCCGACCGCCCGGAACGCGTGGAGAACCCCCCGGCTGCTGGCTTCCGCCGCCCTCTTCACCTGCGGTCTCTTTGAAACGCCTGTTTTTCTGTTCATGCTCCCTGGCTATGCCTTTCTCCTGCTGAAGGTCGGGCTCGCCTCGCGCCAGCGGTTCGCCATGCTCGGCAGGTTCGCCTTGGCCGGCGTGGCCGGCCTCGCGCTCATGCTTGCCGCGTATAAACTGAACGCCAGCAACACGGCAGCGCTAACGGGCCCCGAGCTGTGCGGCGCCTTCCTGCGCTCGGCCCCGTTTAGCCTCTACCGCGAGGCCAAAACCTTCTTTCCCGCCTATGGCTGGGCTCTCCCCCTGATCCAGGTTGGCATGGCGTCCGGGCTATTGGTGTTTGGTCGAAAGGCCCTGTTTCGCCAAAGACGGATCGAAACGGTCATCGTGCTTGTTCTGCTGACGCTCGCCGTTGTGCCGGGGCTTCTGCACGTGTCCTTGGCGCCTTATTTCGTCTTCATGCCCATCGGCCATCTGCCCGTCTTTGCCCATGCCGTCCTGGCGCTGGGCGCCGCCGTCGCGGTTGCCGCAGCCTATACCGTTTTGGCTGTAGGCAAGCGTCCGCAGGCCGCGAGCGCAACCCGGCCGGGCGAGGCGCGGACACTCGTGCGCAGCCGCCAGTTGACGCTCGTCCAAGCGTTCGCCAAAGTCATTCTCCCGCTGCTCCTGCTGACAGCCTTCGTGTCGCCCCTGCGCAGCTTTCCCCTGGTGCGTGCTGGCCGCGGTGCCTTTGCCGATGCCATGGCCCGCGAACTGCTGGCGGCGTTGAAGGGCCGGACCTGTCTGGTCACCAGCGGCATGCTCGACGATCATCTGCGCCTCCAGGCCCTCGCGTGCGAGCGTCCGCTGGTGCTCGTCAGTCTCCGCGCGCGGGATAGCGTAAGGGAGCAAGAGCGGCTGCGAGGCGTCCTCGACGCCAGCCCGCTGTTCGAAGGGCAAAACCGCCAGCGCCTCCAGAACGCGCTTTCGCTCAGTCCGCTGCGGCTCGTCGCAGAGTGGCTGAACACAGACACGAACGCCTGTTCAGCCGTTCTGATCGAAGCGACGCCCGATCTGTGGACCGCCTGCGGCTACAGAGCCGTGCCGGAGGGCGTGGCTTTCGGAGGCTTCCGCCCGGAGCAAAAACCGGACGTGGCAGCCCTCGTCAAAGAAAACCGGAGTTTTATTGAGCGGGTCGCGCCCCTGCTGGCGTCTGAGCCGGGCGGACAGCCAAGGCCGTATGACGCGCTTCGCGAGGCGCTCCGCCTGCGCGTGGGGTTCGCCGCGACCGAGCTGGGCGTCCTGCTGGAGGAGTTGGGAGAGCCAGAAGCCGCCTACCAGGCCTACTCGGACGCGCTCAGGATCGACCCCCAGAATGTCAGCGCGGCGCTCAACGTCTGCGCGCTGGCTATCGCTAAGCAACTGTACCCCGAGACTCATGACCAGCTCAAGAAGCGCGTCAAGAGCCTGTTTTCGGATCGAGGCAACTCAGCTTTGGGCTTGAAGGGTATCCTCCAGCGGTACGGAACCATCCGGCAACCCGAGTTTTACCAGCAGCAGGCCCGGCAGTGGAAGGCTGCAGGCATGCACGCCGTGGCGACTGCCAAGCTTCGGAACGCGCTCTCACTGGCCGATCAAGCGGGTTCCGCCACGCTCCTCGAGAAGGCCATCTACTACGAGCAGTTGGGAGACACCGCCCGAGCCGAGGAGTGCTATGAGGCCTCACTGAAGGGCGAGCAGAGCAAGCGGGGCGCGCTGCTGGGGCTCTGCCGGTTGGCCTTGGCCCGAAGCGACGCCGACAAGGCGGAGAAGTTTCTGGGCCAAGCTTCTGTGGCGGGGGCTGAGCAGGCCGACCTGCTTTCCCTGACCATTGATCTGGCCCTTCTCAGGCAGGATCTGCCCCGCGCTCGTGTGCTGCTTGCGGCGGCCACGAAAGACCACCCGGAGAATGCGCGCTACTGGGGCCAGTTCGCCGAGGTACACATGAAGCAGGGCGACACCGTTCAGATCGAGCAGGCTCTTCTGCCCCAGATGCAGAAGGCCCTCAAGCCCTACGACCTCTATCTGGTTCAGGCTATCCGCGGGACGCTGCTCCTCAAGAAGGGCCCGTCCTGGGTTAAGGAGGCCCGCCTGGCGCTGCTGAAGTCCCTCTCCATGAACGCCGCGCAGCCGAGCGTGTGGAAATCTGTGCTGACGGCCGACATGGTGCTCAACCATCCGGCGTTCACGGAAACCGATGCGCGAGCCCTGCTGCGCTTGGATCCTGATCATGCGCTTGCCAACTACCTGCTGGGCTCCGTCCTGCTGGCGAAAGGCAAACTTCCCGAGGCGGAGGACTTTTTTAGGAGGAGCCTCGCGAAGGAGCCGTCGGCAAACGTCTGTAACGATCTGGCCGAAACGCTCCGGCTCCTGAGCAGGCCGCAAGAGGCGGAGCCTTTCGCGCGGCGTGCCCTTGAGCGGGATGCCGGGCTCACGACCGCCCATGACACGCTGGCCTGCATCCTCTGCGACCTCGGTCAGTTAAGCGAGGCCGCGCGCGAGGCGGAAAAGGCCATTGAAAGGGACTCCAGCCGCCCGGCCTACCAACTCACGCTCCTGCGCGTCTTGCTCAAAAAGGGTGACGCGGAGGCCGTGCTGCGTCAGGTGAAGGCGCTTGAAGCCGCCAAGGTCGCCCTTCCTGACGAACTCCGCACCGAGATCCGACGGTTGCGCTGAGCGGCGCCCGCAGGCGTCCGCAGGGTACTGCCGCGACACGGGGATCGGCGGCGGGTTCGGGGATCCCGCCCTACCCCGAGATCGCACGGCACGCATGTGAGACACGGCCTACCTTGTTCTGTAACTTCAGGTTTCCTGATCTCGACGGAAAATAATATGGTTACCCAAGATGAGACAAGGTGATTCTCTCCCTCCCATCTTTGGGTCTCCGGGTCTTTGCGTGCGAAAGCTCAAATGCCTGTTTTGGCACCCTTCGGAACCGGTGCTTTGGGCTGGCTGAAGCCGTAACAACATGTCTTGTCTGCGCTGGCCCACGCGATCCCGATTCAAGGAGGCTACTTGGCCGCGGTCAGCGGCTTGAGGTAGATGTTCTTCCAGCGGACGGTGAAGGGCCCCTTGGCGCCGACGCCGTGAACCTGCAGGCCGAAGAAACCCTCGGCGTGCTCGGTCACGAGTTCGTTCTGAAGCGTCAGCTCAGTGACCTTCTCGCCGCCGATCCACGTTTCGATTTTCGGTCCCACCGCGCGGATGCGGAAAGAAACCCACTGCTGGAGCGGGAAGAGCTTGTGGGGCTTGCGCTCCTGCGAGAGCCAGCCGTACTTCGTAGCCTCGCCGTAGATGTAGCCCGCGACGCCGGGGCAAATCTCGACCTGCGGCCCGGTGAGGCGTCCGCCGAACTTGTCGCCCTTGAGCGAGGAGCGGACCTGTAGCCCGGAGTTCAGCCCGCCGTCGTCCAGCTTGACGTCCAGGGTCAGATCGAAGTCGCCGTAGGCTTTGGCCGAGGTCAGGAAGCTGTTGGGGCTGTTGGAGGCGGTGGTGCCGACGATGGCGCCGTCCTCGACCTTGTACGTGGCGAAGCCGCTCTTGACGGCCCAGCCGTCGAGCGTCTTGCCGTCGAAGAGCGCGACCCAGCCGTCGGTCTTCTGCTGGTCGGTGAGGGCGTTGTCTTCCGCCTGGAGCGGGGCGGCGAGGCTCAGCGTAAGCGCGGCGAGGGTGAGGGTGAGGAGGCGAGAGGTGGTGGTGTGCATGGTAGGATCCTTTGGGTTGGAATGATAAAGAGTTGTGATTACTGACTCTTCATAATCTTAATCGTCATCTTAATCTTAATCCGTGCTGCTTGGGTTGCCTGGAAAGGGATTAAGATTAAGATTAGGATTAGGATTAAGAATGTGGTTGGCCTTTCGCTTACACTTTCAGCTCGTAGCCGGCGCGGGGTTTGGAGGCGAGCCACTGGTTGGCTTCAGGCAGGTTTGTGAACTGGTGTTTCTTGCTGTCCCACTTCAGCTCCTTGCCGGGGAAGCGCAGCGCGAGGCAGCCCAGCAGGATCGCCTGGGTCATCGGCACCGAATATTCGAAGGTGCTGCCGGGCGTCTTCATGTCGTGCGCCAGGCACGCGTCAACCCACTGCTTGTGGTGATCGCACCCCTTGAGCTGCTTCGAGACTTCGCGCCACTGGCGCTCGGCGTCCTTCACCGCCGGTCCATACGCTTCTTTGCCGAGGGCCACGGGAAGCGGCGGCGAGGCGTGCGAGCCGCCGACGGCGGTCATCTTCGAGCCGACGATCATGCAGCCGTTGTCGCCCAGCTTGTACTCCGGGTGGGAGTTGGCGGGTTTCTCCGGCAGCTTCTTACCGTCGTACCAGGTCATCTTGATGCCCTTGGGGCAGGCTTTCGTGGCGGGGAAGGTGTACTCGATGATCGACCAGGCGGGATAGGCGATGCCGGCGGGCGCCGAGGCTTCGCATCTGATCGAGGTCGGCAGTCCGAGTTCAAGGATCCAGAAGGCGGGGTCCATGTTGTGGCAGGCCATGTCGCCCATGGCGCCGCAGCCGAAGTCCCACCAGCCGCGCCACTTGAAGGGCGCGTAGGCCGAGGAGAACGGGCGCATCTGGGCCGGGCCGATCCACGCGTCCCAGTCCATGCCTTCGGGCATCGGCTCTTCGGCGGGGGCCTGCGTCATGCCCTGCGGCCAGATCGGGCGGTTGGACCAGGTGTGGACCTCTTGGATGTCGCCGAAGGCGTTGCCTTCCATCATCTTCTTCCAGAGGAGCAGGCCCGCGCCGGCGTGGCCCTGGTTGCCCATCTGGGTGACGACCTTGTACTTGCGCGAGGCTTCCAGCATGAGCTGGCACTCTTCGAAGGTGCGGGCCAGCGGCTTCTGCACGTAGACGTGCTTGCCGCGGCGCATCGCGTCGAGCGCGGCGACCGCGTGGGTGTGGTCGGGCGTGGAGATGACCACGCCGTCGATCTCCTTGTCCAGCTTGTCGAGCATCTTGCGGTAGTCGGAGAACTTCGGCACATCGGCGAATTTCTTGTAGTTCTTCTCGGCCTTCTTGGGGTCGACGTCACACATGCCGACGAGAATGCCGCCGGCCCCGACAGTGTTATTCAGATCGCTTTCGCCCTTGCCGCCGGCGCCGATCTGGGCGAAGCGGAACTGGCCGCTGGGCGGCGCGGTGACGGCTTGGCCGAACACGCGGGATGCGGGGAGGGTGAAGGCCGCGCAGGCAGCCGAAGAGGCAAGGAAGCCGCGGCGGGAAAGAGAGAGCTGACGACGCATGAACCGATTCCTTTCAAAGGAGACACAGGTTAGAACATGGCGGAGATTGTAGAACCGCCGCCCGAATAGCGCAATGCGGATTTTTACCGGAACAGGACGAGGATCAGCGCCATGACCGGCAGGCAGAGCAGGGTGCTGAGGGCGATGGCCGAGCCGGCCAGCGCCTTGTCGGCGCCCATCTGGTCGGCCATCACGTAAGAGGTGACCGCGCACGGGCTGGCGAGAAAGAGCAGGGCGATCAGCAGCAGCTCGCCGTCCATCCCGAAGGCGCGCGCCAAGGCGTACCCCGCCAGCGGCATGCCCGCCAGCTTCAGCAGCGTGGCCGCGCAGGCCGGTCGGAAGCTGGCGCGCAGCCGCGCGGGCGTCAGGTCGGCGCCCAGAGCCAGCAGCGCGCAGGGCAGCGCGGCGCGGCCCAGCGCCTCGACGGCCTTGAAGACGCCGGCCGGCAACTGCCAGCCGCTTTTCATGCAGAAGAGCCCGAGGATGCAGCCGATGATCAGCGGGTTGCGCAGAACCGCCGCAAGCGTGCGCAGCAGGCGGCCAGAAAGCGGTGGCGCGGGCCTCTCGCCGGTGCCTCTCATGGGCGGGACGCCCATGCCACAGGCCGCGTCCGGCCGCGTCAGGATCAGGACGGCCCAGAAGTTGTAGAACGGGATGGTCGGGGCCAGCGCAAAGGCGGCGACGGCCGAGGCCGGGGCGTGTTCGCCGAAGGTGTAGAGGATCACCGGCAGGGCGGTGTAGGCCAGGTTGCCGCGCATCGCGGCCTGCATGAGGGAGCGCGCGGAGGGTCCGGGCAGGGCCAGCCAGCGTGCGGTCAGCCAGCCTGCGGCCGTGATGGCCACGGCGCAGGCGCAGAGCAGCAGCCCGACCTTCAGGCCCGCCTCGCCCGCTTCGGCGGGTGCCTTTGCGATGGTGCTGAACAGCAGGCTCGGCAGCAGCAGCCAGAAGCCGAGCCGGTTCATCTGCGCGAAGAACGTGTCCGGCAGGAAGCGGAACCGGCACAACGCCGCGCCCAGCGCCATCAGCAGGCAGACCGGCAGAATGGAGGTGAGGACGGCTGTGATCATGCGTCGAAGGTTTCCTCGCCGTGCCACGCCTCGGCCGGCGGGACGCTCAGTTGCCCGGCGGCGATGCGCTGCCGCACCGCTTCGAAGAGCAGGATGGTGGTGGCGGAGGCGACGTTGAGGGAGTCCGCCAGCCCGAACATCGGGATGCGCACGCGCAGGTCGGCCGCGCCCATCCATTTCTCCGTCAGGCCGTACTGCTCGGTGCCGACGGCGATAGCCACGTTGCCGGTGAGCGGCACGCTGCTGTGGAGGTGCTCCGTGTGGGGCGTGGTGGCCAGGATGCAGAAGCCGCGCCCGCGCAGGAAGGCGATCGCCTCGTCGCTTTCGGCCTCGACCACGGGCACGGAGAAGAGCGTGCCGGTCGAGGCGCGCACGACGTTGGGGTTATGGATGTCGGTGCAGCGGTCGCAGACGATCACGGCGTG
>CAYMLQ010000280.1:0-8209 GCA_964390795.1 uncultured Lentisphaeraceae bacterium | reverse complement strand
TGGCGTGCTGGAAGTCGGCGGTGGAGATGATCACGGCGTCGACGTCCTTGGCCTTTTCATAGAGTTCGTCGTCGCTCCGGTAGAGTTCGATGCCGTGGCCGAGTTTCTCTTCGAGCTTGGCTTTGCCCTCCTCGCGGCGGACGCTCCAGAGGTCGGCCAGGGCGACCATGTCAAAATTCAGTTCGTCCTTGGATTTCAGGAACGAGGGAAGCAGCGCGTCCTTGAAGCGGTCGGAGAAGCCGACGCAGGCCACGCGCACGCGGCTGTTGGCACCGACCACATTCAGCGACGGCGCCTGCTGGGCCTTGAGGATGCCGGGCAGCGCGGCAAGGGTGGCACCCGCCGAAGCGGTCTTCACAAAATTGCGGCGCGTCAGTTGGGTCAAATGGCTCAATTTCATACGTTCTCCCTGGTGTTATTGATCGTTGGCCGGAACGCATAACCGAGGAAACGTGATCCGGCCAAAAAGCCCACATTTAGAATCGTGTTTCAGTATAGCAGGTCATGGATTCGACTCAAGCGTGAATTCGGCGAATTCGGCCTACAGCGTCATCGGTTGGTGGCCGGTGGTGTTCGAGGGGTGCGCGTTGCGGGTGAATCGGTGTCGCAAGATTGGGAGCGGGGACACTCCTGTCCCCGAAACGTCGGCCAAGCGTCGTTCCGCAGGCGGTCGTCTCGTCGCGTTCTGCGGCTCGGTGTTGCACAACCGTTCGCGCCGGGGACAGGAGTGTCCCCGCTCCCAGCGCGCCGCGCGTTCGTCGATCCTCCGGTCACCGACCGATTACGCCTACAGCTCTGGCACGGGGGGCACGGTGAACGTCGCCCACTTGGCGGGGGGCGGGGCGCCCTCTTCGGGCGTCGCCGTGTTTTTGAGCACCGTGTCAACGAAAGCCACGGAGCGCAAGCCCTCGTCGATACGCGCGAAACAGAGGCCGCCGTCGCGCAGGGCGGCCTTCTTCGGAGACTCCAGAAAGGAGGCGAAGGAGCGGTAGGTCTCGGCCAGCGCGGCGGTGTAGGCCGCGTTGCTGCCATAGGGCGTGGGCGCGTCGGGGGCCGCCTCGGCGGACGGGCCGCCGGTGAAGAGCTTCTGTGCGCCGTCAAGTCCGCGCAGGATGAGGCGGTCGGGCTGGTTCTGCGACCAGAGGACGGCGCCTTTGTCCCCGCACACTTCGATCGTGAGGCCCTCCTTTGAGCCGGTCGCGATCTGGCTGCAGAGAAAGACCCCGCGCGCGCCGCCTGCGAAGCGCACGAGGATGCTGCAGTCGTCGTCCAGAACCCGGCCTGCCACGGTGGCGCGCAGGTCGGCGCACACCTCGCTGACCGTCAGGCCGGTCACCCACTCCGTCAGATGGAGGCAGTGGATGCCGAGGTCGATCAGGCTGCCGGCTGGCCCGCAGCGGCGGGGGTCGGCGCGCCAGCCGGCCTGCTTGTTGCCGGCGGTTTCGAGGCGCTGGGCCATCCAGCCGAGCGGAAAGGTGGTGACGACCTTGCGCAGGTTGCCGATCGCCTTGTCGGTCTGGATCAGGCTTCGGGCCTGCTGAAGCATCGGATAGCTGGCGTGGACAAACGCGATCCCGTAGGGGAGCCCGCTGTTCTGCTGCTTCCGGGTGAGGTTGAGCGCCTCGTCCATGTTGCAGGTGAAGGGCTTCTCGCTGAGCACGGGGAAGTTCGCATCGATCGCGGACATGGCGACCGGGTAGTGCATCGTGTTCGGGGCGAGGATGACCACGAAATCCATGCGCTCGCCTTCCGGCAGCGTGGCTTCGCGCCTGAACATGTCGCGGTAGGTCCCATAGGAGCGCCGCGTCGGCAGGTTGAGCATTTTGCCTGTCTCGAACGAACTGTTGCGCGTGGAGCCAAAGGCGCCGCACACCAGCTCGACGCTGCCGCTCTGCTCGATGGCCGCTCGGTGAATGCTGCCCATGAACGACTCTGCGCCGCCGCCGACCATGCCGACTCGTGTACTCTTACTCATAGCTTATACCCGGTACTTTCAAACATCCCAAAACGCGTAATCATGTTGCCGTATCTTAAATCATCCCAAGAAACAGAAGCAACTAAAAAAGCACCGGACAGCGGAATATTTTTGTCACAGTTCCCGAAGGGTCAGAAGTCCGAAGGCTGTGGCGCGGATTTTCGTGTCTGCGCACGGCGCCTCCCAGTAACCGCCTGTGTCAGTCGCGCGGCGCTGGGTGTTGATCAGGTGCTGGGCGAGGTCGCGCCGCCAGTCGAGCGGGGCTCCGCCGCGCGTGAGCTGGCCGGCGCCCGCGCGGTTGATGAGTCGTGCGCAGTGCCAGGCGAACTCGGGGTCGGCCGCGACCGGTGGCCATGCCTGGGCCAGGCGTGACAGGCTTTCGCGGTCGTGGGCGTCCGGAGGGGGGGGCTCGCTGCCGAGGCCCGCGAGGAACAGTGACTCGCGCCAGAGCCGGCGGTCGCCGGGCGTTGCGTCCGAAGTTTCGGCGCCCAGCGGCTGGGCGGTTTGGGCGAAGCGGCGCAGGAGGTTGGTGCGTGCGGGCGTGTCGGGCAGGAACTGGGCGAGCGCGATCAGACGCCAGGCGTGCGTGCCGAGCGCGTCGTTGGTCAGCGCCGGCGCCGCGTCCAGCCAGAGGGCGGCTCGGGCGCAGGCGTCCGAGTGCTGCTGCGGACGCGAGACCGCGAGGGCCAGCAGGGCGAGCGACGTGAGGCGCGTGCGGTCGGCTGAGCCCCAGGCGCCGTCGGGCTGCTGGCGGGCCGCCAGCCAAGCCGCGGCCTGGCGCGCCGCGTGGTCGGCCTCATTCCGGAGCGACGGGTCGAGCGACGCGCCCGGCTGCCGGATCGCCGTGACGCCGATTCCGGCCTGGGCGCAGAGCGCGCCGCAGAAAATCAGCGCGTGCAGCAGGTTCGGCATGGACAGGGCACCGGGCATTAGTCTATTCTCCTTCACTTCGGAGTCATAGTTTATCCGATTTTCGGATTGAATGAAAGTTGATGTGGGTAAGATGTGAGTAAGATGATGCGTGGACGGAGACGAGAAAGCATGAGCGTGGCACTGGATGGGGGGAGGGGCGGGCGTCACCGGCGCCCGCACTCGCCAGCGCAGGCGGCATCGAGTTCAGGTTCCCTTGGAGAACAGCTCGCCGCCGTGGTTGGTCGCTTGCCGCGTGGCGGAGTGACGCTGGCTGAAATCAGGGATCTTGTCGGGCAGGACGGCTTGCTGCTCCTCGCGGCCTTCCTATCCATCATCTTCATGGTTCCAGTTTCGATTCCGGGTGTCAGCACCGTGTTCGGGGGTGCCATTCTCCTGATCGGCATCAGCCGTCAGCTCAGGCGCAAACTTTGGCTGCCGAAGCGTCTGGCGCAGCGCGTGTTGCCGGCCGATAAAGTTCGGGCGGGTCTCAACAAAGGCAGCATTTGGTTGCACCGGCTTGAGCGCGTGAGCCGCCCTCATCGCCTAGGTTGGCTGTTCGGCGTCGGGGTGATGGACACGCTGAACAACGGCGCGATGATCCTGGGAGCCCTTCTGCTCATGGTGCCTTTCGGGCTGATTCCTTTCAGCAACACGTTGCCCGCACTCGCACTTTTGTTCCTTGCCATCGGGCTGTTGCAGCGCGACGGACTCTGCGTTCTGCTCGGTCACTTGGCCAACCTCGTCACCGTTATCTATTTCGCTGTTCTTCTGGTCGGCGGAGGCGCGGCGATCCGGGAAGTGTTCAGGCGTATGGTCGGCGCATGAGTAGCGGGAATACATCGATGAATATGGATAGCGGGATATGTGTTTCTTTGGGGCCGGCGGACTTACCCCGCGGGCGGGGGCTCTGCCTGTTGTCGGGCGGCCTCGACAGCCAGCTGGCGATCTGCGTGCTGCGCGAGCAAGGCCTGCACGTCGAGGCGGTGGTGTTCGCGAGTCCGTTCTTCAAGATCGAGGCGGCGAAACGGGCGGCCGACACCTTGAAGGTTACGCTGCATGTCGTCTCCTTCACCCAGGATATCCTGGCGCTGGTGAAGCATCCGCGCCATGGCTTCGGCGGCGCGCTCAACCCGTGCATCGATTGCCACGCGCTGATGATCCGGCGCGCCGGGGAGCTGATGGCCTCGAAGGGCTTCGACTTTGTGGCCACGGGCGAGGTGCTGAATCAGCGCCCGATGTCGCAGACGCGGCGCTCGCTGGACACGGTCGAGAAAGACGCCGCGCTGAGCGGGCGGCTGCTGCGGCCGCTGAGCGCGCTGCTACTGGAGCCCACGCTGCCGGAGCTGGAGGGTGTGGTCGACCGCAGCCGGCTGCTCGGCCTGAACGGGCGCTCGCGCAAACCGCAGATGGAGCTGGCCAAGGGCTTCGGGCTGGAGGACTATCCGTCGCCCGCGGGCGGCTGCCTGCTGACGGAGAAGGGTTTCTGCCGCAAACTGGCTGACGTCAAGTGCCACGAGGGGCTGGAAGACGAGCGCCTGGTGTGGCTGCTGCTGCACGGGCGGCACTTCCGCCTGCCGGGCGGTGCGAAATGCGTGGCGGGCCGCGACTCGCGCGACAACGCCGCCCTCAAAAAGAGCTGGCGCGAAGGCGACGTTCTCCTGTATACGGTGAATGTTCCCGGCCCGACCATGCTGCTCCCGTCTGGTACGGGCGCGGAGGATATTGCGGTGGCGGCGGGCATGTGTGCCGCGTATGGCGACCACGGCGAGCGGACGGAAGTGACCGTCAGGATCCAGCGCGGAGCGGAAGCGGAGGAACGCCTCGTGGCACCGCTGCCGAGAGAGCGTTTCCTCGGCTGGATGCTCTAATCCTATTTAGGAGTTAGGATTTAGGAGTTAGGAGTTGAAATTCCTTGAAGACGAAGTGCTTATACGCCTAACCCCTCGCGCAGCGCGTCGCGTCACCCCTTCAAGAAGAAATAGAGCAGGGTGCCGATCACCAGCAGCAGGATCGCGATCACGGAAATCCAGATCTTGTTGGAGTTTGTCTTCTTGACGAACACCTTCGGGGTTTCCAGGGCGCCGCGCTTCTGCGGGATGATGATGGTCGTGCGCGGAATGGCATACGGTTCCGCCTTCGTCGTCTGGGGCACGTCGTCCCCCTCGATCATGACGGGAACCTCGCCGATCAGCACGATGTCGTTCCTGAATAGGAACTGCTCTTTGACCGCCATGTTATTCACCTTGATCCCGTTGGTCGAGCCCAGATCGCGAAGCAGAAAACCGTTGGGGTTTCTTTCGATTTCGCAGTGAGTTCCCGAAACGGAGCCGTCTTGAAGGACCCAGTCGTTTCCTTCTCTCCGCCCCATGCGCGAAACGGGTTGATCCAGCGATACGCGTTGACCCTTCAGGGGACCGTCCATCACAGTGAGACAAGCCATGGTGACACACCTCGTTTAAAAATAATAGGCACAGCTTAATAAGCCCAAGGGCCTATGTCAATGCTGAGCTTCGTTCAGTTTCACACCTACAATCCGCCCGCATAACCCATCTGCTGAAGCAGCCAGAAGTTTTTCATCCACTCTTTTTCAACTTTCACCCAGAGCTCGAGCTGGACTTTCACGCCGAAAATGTCGGACAGCTCCGGCTCCGCACACTGCTTGACGTACTTCATGGTTCGCCCTTTGGGCCCGATGACGATGCCTTTCTGCGAGTTGCGGTTCACGTAGACCGTGGCCGAGACCGCCCAGGTGGTCGGGGTTTCTTCGATCTGGTCGACCTTGACCCCCAGCTCGTGCGGCAATTCGTCGTGGAGGCGGGCCAGGAACTTTTCGCGGATCACGTCGGCGATGGCCAGCTTCCGCGGATAATCGGTGACGATGTCATCCGGGAAGAGGTAGTGGTCTGAGGGCTGGGCCAAGGTATAGAGCAGGTCGATCAGCTCCACGGCGCCCGCAGGGTGGATGGCGGAGGTCTTGACCCACGTGACCTCGCGCTGGATCTTCATCTCGGCCTGGATGCTCTGCCACATGTCCCTGAACGCCGTCTCATAGAACGGCACCTGGTCGCTCTTGTTGAGGGCGAAGACCACCGGTTGCTCGGCATGCAGGGCGCGCCGCATCCAGCCGTCGTCCTCCAGGTGCGGGCGGCTGCCGCCGTCGAACACGATGAGCAGGATGTCCACCCCGGACGAGGCCTGGCGCGCCATTCGGTTCATGAGCGTGCCGAGCGTGCTGATCGATTTGTGAAGGCCGGGCGTGTCTAGGAAGACGAGCTGGCCCTTGCCGTCGGTGAGGATGCCACGCACCGTGTTTCGCGTCGTCTGGACGATGGGGCTTACGATGCTGACCTTTTCGCCGACGATGCGGTTCAAGAGGGTGGATTTGCCCGTGTTGGTTCGCCCGACGATGCCGATGATCGCGCAGCGTTTTCCGGGGGGGGCGGGTGAAATGGGGGTATTCATGGTACGACTCCGTTGCTTGCTACGCCCCCTTGGGTGCCGTTGCCGAAATAGAGGGTTTGCCCGGTCGCGTCCAGGACGGCCCGCCACAGGTCGCTGTTGAGGTTGACCTTCTGGCGTTCGATGGTCGCGAGGCGGATGGGCACGAGGGTATACCAGTCGTCCTGGTTGCCGACCACGCAGTTGGTGCGTCCGGCCAGCGCGGCGTGTACGGCGTTCCGTGCCAGCATGTAGCAGCGGATGGCGTCCGTGCCCTTGGCCGGCACGCTGCGGATGGTGTAGCTGGGATCGAAATACTTGACCGACGCTTCACGCTTGATTGTCTTGAAGTGCTCGGTGATGCGGCGCTTCAAATACTCGCCGATGTCCTTTTTGAGAATGTTTCCGGAGGCGTCTCTGCGCTCGGGCTCTTCCGCGATGTGGCGCTGCCCCGCGCCTTCAGCGACGACGATGACGGCATGGTCCTTCCCGGAGCCGAAGCGTCGCTCCAGCGCGGCGAGCAGGCCGTACGGCCCGTCCATCTCGAAGTCCAGCTCGGGGATGAGGCAGAAGTTCACGACCGGGTTTGCCAGCGAGGCGTAGGCGGTGATAAAGCCCGAGTCGCGCCCCATGAGCTTGACGAGCCCGATGCCGTTGAAGGTGCCTTTCGCCTCCGTGTGGGCGGCCTGAATGATGGGCGTCGCCTCGCCCACGGCCGTTTCAAAGCCGAAGCTGCGGCCGACGAAATGCAGGTCGTTGTCGATGGTCTTGGGAATGCCGATCACGCTGATGGCGAGCTTGCGGCGCTTGCACTCCTCGGAGACGTCGCGCGCGCAGCGCAGCGAGCCGTCCCCGCCGATGCAGAACAGCAGGTTGATGTTCATGCGCGCCAGCGTGTCGACAAGCTCGCCCGTGTCCTGCTGGCCGCGCGAGGAGCCCAGCAGGGTGCCGCCCTGTTCGTGGATGGTGTCGACGGTGTCGGTGTCGAGCATGAGAGGCTCATAGCCGAACCGCGGGATCAGCCCGGCGTAGCCGTAGCGGATGCCGTAGATCGTCCGGATGCCGTAGTCGCACATGAGGATCTCGACCAGGCCCTTGATCACATGGTTGAGTCCGGGGCAGAGCCCGCCTGCGGTGACGATGCCGACGCGGCTCCACGCCGGGTCGTGGAAGATCTTGTGGTGCGGGCCCGCGCGCTCAAAGGAGGGCGTGAGGCCGAGCCGCTCCGTGGCGATCTGAAGGTTCTTGACGTTCTCGGTGATGAGGATGCGCTCGTCATCGTCGATAAAGTCGCGGTTGCGGATCGGGGAGCCGATGGTACACTCGCCGAGCCGCTCCACGTTGAGCGTGTATTCTTTGGGGCTCGAATAGATTTTTTCGATAAAGGTCATGGCCTCCTCGTCTTTCCAGTGCGCATGCGGAAACAGTATACGATGATTTAATCAGGAGGTCAATTGACACGCGCCCTCTTTTTTGGTTTAATCACCGCTTCTTTTGCACGTCATTGGACCATAGCTCAGTTGGTAGAGCACGACACTTTTAATGTTGGGGTCGTGGGTTCGAATCCCACACGGCCTACCACCCCATTACAGGAGATTCAGCTCATGAAACTCGGCATCATTGGCGGCAGCGGCTTATATCAACTCGAAGGACTCGAGAATGTAAACGAAGTGTCCCTGACCACTCCCTTCGGGAATCCATCCGACGCCTATATCCAGGGGACCCTTGCCGGGGTCGACATCTATTTTCTCCCCCGCCACGCCCGGGGCCACCGGATCCTGCCGGCCGAGATCAACCACAAGGCCAACATCTGGGGCTTCAAGAAACTGGGAATGGATCTCGTCATGTCCGTCAGCGCGGTCGGGAGCCTGCAAGAAGGCATCC
>CAYMLQ010000279.1:0-8260 GCA_964390795.1 uncultured Lentisphaeraceae bacterium | reverse complement strand
GTACGCCAACCACGGCTGGCACAACCAGTACGACTACCACGGCGACCTCACCGAATGGGGCAGCCATACGGTCGATCTCTGCCAGCTCACCCTCGTCCGCGAACACACCGCACCTACCCGCTATGTTCCTGTTGACGACAAGACCCTCATCGCCCACTACGCCGACGGCGTCAAGATCGTGATGAGGCAGCAGGGCTTCCGGGGCTCGTGCGCCGTCCGCTTCGAGGGCGACGAGGGCTGGGTCGAAACCGACGACACGGGCGACATTTCCGTTTCAGCCCCCAACCTCCTTGACGCCCGCAAAGCGACGACCGAGACCTGGATGCGCCCCGTCGCCCATCCCGCTGAGTTCATTGCCTGTGTCAAATCGCGCAAGACGACCTCCGCGCCGCCCGCCTCGCTGCACTTCTCTCACGTCGGCTGCCACGCGGCCACGATCGCCTACCATCTCAAGCGCGAACTGACCTTTGATCCGGCAACCCTGACGTTCGCCAAGGACGCCGAGGCCAACCGTCTCATCAACCGCCCCTGCCGCGCCCCGTGGTCTCTGTAAGTCACATCCTCAAAAGGATTCACCCATGCTCACTTTCTCTTCGCCTCTCTCCGCGTCCCCGCGTTCGCGCGTGCACGCTCCCGCCTTGCTGCAGCCTGCAGCCTACAGCCTCATCGCCTGTTGCCTGCTCACCCTCCCCCTCATCGCCGATGAGTCCGCCCTCATCAGGCAGCTCGCCTCCGGCACGCCCGAGGAGAAGGACGCGGCCCGCCAAACGCTGCTGGCGAGCGCCACGCCGGCTGCGATCCCCGGACTCGCAGCCCAACTCGGCACGCCAGAAACCTTCGACAACGCCTGCTTCCTGCTCGAAGCCCTGAAGCTTCCCGAAGCCGACGTCGCCCTCGCCGACGCCCTCGGCCGCACCAGCGGGCGCGAGCAGGCCGGCCTTCTTGACGCGCTCTCCCGCCGCAAGACACCCCTCGCCGCGACAAAGGCGATCATGCTGTGCTCCGAAGCGCCCGAGCCGGTGCGTTCCGCCGCGGCCCGCTATGTCTATACCGTCGCAGAACCTTCAACGGGCAAATCGCAGCCCATCCCCAGCGCCGACCTTCAAACGGCCGACGCGCTGCTGACCGCGGCGGAAATCCATTCGTCTCGCGACACGAAGCAGTCTGTCGCCCGTTACGACGCGCTCTACCGCTCCACTCTTCCCGACCACATCCGCCTCGCCGCCTTCTGCGGCCTGCTCCGCGCCGACACCGACCACATCGCGGCCCGCCTCACCGAGGGCCTCACGCACGCGTCGCCCGTATGGCGCGGCACCACCGCCCGCCTCGCCGCGCAACTTCCCGAAAAGACGCTCAGGAAGATCGGCTCGAAACTCATGACGTCGCTTCCCGCCGAAGGCCGCCGCGCCCTGGCCGACGCCCTCGTCTCCGCCAAAAACCGCGTAGGCGCGCCCCTCCTGCGCACCGCCCTCAAGGATGAGTCTGACGCGCCCACGCGCCTCGTCGCCGCCTCCGGTCTCGGCGACCTCGGCGACGCGGACGACGCACCCGCGCTCATCGCCCTGCTCGGCCACGCCGACCCCGCGCTCGCCGACGCCGCACGCATGAGCCTCGTCAAACTCGCAGACCCCAAGACCGGCAAAGCCCTCCTCGCCGCCCTCAAATCCCGCAAGTACAACCCCAACCCGGCCGCGCTCCTGTCGGTCGCCGCCGCACGCGACATTAAAGACGCCGCGCCGCTCATCACGCCCTATTTGAACAGCGAGCGTTCCGACGTCCGCGCCGCCGCCTTCCACGCGCTGGCCGCCCTCGGCGTCGCGACCACCGCCCCCGCCGTAGCCTCCGCCGCCGCCCGGGCGACCGATCCCGCCGAACTCCGCGCCGCCGAAAAGGCCCTCGCCGCGATGGCCCGCACCTCTCCCGAGGCCGCCACGCTCGCCATGCTCGCCGCCTGCAAAACCGTCCCTCCCGCCCCGCCCGTGCTGTTTTTCCAGCCGCTGGCCATCGCCTCTCACCCTGCGGGCCTCGCCCCGCTCGCGGCCGGCGTCGAAGCGAAAGATCCGGACGTTTCCGACGAGGCGCTGCGCACGCTCTCCAACGTCTGGAAAACGGGCGACGCACTTCCCTGCCTGCTCGGACAGGCAACCTCGCACGCGAAAAACTCCCTGCGCGTCGTCGCCCTGCGCGGCGCCATCCGCCTGCTCCCGCTCGTCCCCGATCCCGCCGTCTATGCGAAAGTCCTCGCCCAAGTCACGGAACTCGCCGCCCGCCCCGAGGAGAAGGCGCTCCTCGCCGACCTGCCGCCCCGCGCCCCCAACGCCTGGGCACCCGCCATCCACTTCCTGCCCCGCCGCCTCAACAGCCACCGCTCCGAAGCCTGCGCGGTCGCGGACTTCAACGGCGACGGCCGGCCCGACATCGCCGCCGGCCCCTACCTCTATCTCGCGCCCGACTGGAAGCCCCTCCAGATCCGCGAGGTCAGCTCGAACGTCACCGAGGACGGCAAGGGCTATGCCGACGACTTCTGCAACCTCGTGCTCGACGTGAACAAGGACGGCAGGCCCGACATCGTCTCGGGCGGCTGGTTCAGCAAAACCTCCTACTGGTTTGAGAACACCTGCGGCAAGCCGGGCCTCTGGCCGGTGCATGTGATCGACCCGCTCGGCAACCACGAGACCGGGACCCTTGAGGACATCGACGGCGACGGAAAAGCGTTGGAGTTCCTGCCGCAGTCGCACACCACCGTCTGGTACGAGATCGGCAAGGACACCAACGGCTTGCCCAGCCTCGTGCGCCATACGGTTTCGGAAAAACGCAGCAAGCTCGGCGCAGGCGCGGGCGACCTCAACGGCGACGGCCGGCCCGACATCATCCGCCCCGACGTCTGGTTCGAGGCGCCCAAAGACCTGCGCGGTGGCACCTGGAAAGAGCACCCCATCGCCCTCGGCAGCACGAACGGCACCTCCGATCATACCTCCAACATCATCGTCTTCGACGTCAACAAGGACGGACTCAACGACATCATCGCCAGCATCGCGCACAAGTACGGCATCTGGTGGTACGAGCAGCGCCGCGGCGCGGACGGCGCGATCGCCTGGACGCAGCACACCATCGACGACACCTGGACGCAGCCGCACTACCTCGCCCTCGCCGACATCGACAATGACGGCAACAAGGAACTCATCTCCGGCAAGCGCTTCATGGCGCACAACGGCAACGACCCCGATGAATTCGGCAAGCTCTGCGTCTTCTACTACCGCTTTACGCCCGGCGCGACCCCTGTCTTCCGTAAGCACGCGATCAGCTACGACGAGGGCGTCAGCGCGGGCCTCAACATCGTCCCCGTGGACATCGACGCCGACGGCGACCTTGACCTGATTTCCACCGGCAAGTTTGGAGGCCCCATTCTCTTCGAGAACCGCATGGCCGCGCCGGTCTCAGCCGAGGAGCGCCGCGCCGCGCTCAAGGCGGCCGGAACGTCCGCCGCCGAACCGCCGCTGGGCGACAACCTCGCGCTGGCCACGCGCGGCGCGAAGGCCGCGGCCGACAGCGAGTTGGAAGGGGCCAAAGGCTGCACCGTCAAGCTCAACGACGGCGATCCCGGCTCCTACACCGCCTACGCGCAGAAGCGCTGGCACTCGGCCCTGACGCCCATGCCGCACTGGGCTGAGGTCAAGTTGGCCAAGCCTGCCAAGGTGTCCCGCGTGATCGCGCGCTTCGCCGACCCGAACGGGTTCGCCACCGCCTTCGACATCCAGGTGAAAAGCGGCGACGCCTTCAAGACCGTCCACACGTCCGACGCCAACCGCACGGCCCAGGCCGCTAACGTCACCTTCGCACCTGTGGAGACCGACACCGTGCGCTTTGTCATCCGCAAGAGCGCCAACGGCGCCTACCCCAATGCCGCCCAGCTCAGCGAACTCGAGGTTTACGCGCAGTAACGCCTCCGGCGATGAACTCCTCGCGGTTGACGAACCCGTCTTTGTCGGCGTCGAAAAGGACGAAGCGCTTCGGCGCCTCGTCGGGGTCTGGCTGGCCGACGAGAAACTCGTCGCGCGTCAGTTTGCCGTCACTGTCCTTGTCGCGCGTGGCGAACATCGCCGCGCGGTTCTGCTTCGGCCTTTTCGCCGCTGGCGCCGCGCCGGCCGCCTTGTCACCGGACGCCGCCGCCCTCACCTGCGGCTTGGCCTCCGACTGCTTCGCGAGAAGAGCCCGGAGCTGGGCAACGACGTCTGGTTTATCCGCTGCGAGGTTCTTGGTCTCGGCCGGGTCAGCCTCGTAGTCGTACAATTCGCACACCGCACTCTCCTCGGGTGCGCCAATCTTCTTCCACTCCACGAGCCGGTATCGCGCCGTGCGCACCGCGCGCCCCAGGAGGTCGTTGCGCGGGAAGACATGGAAGACCGCCTCTTTGGTCGGAGCGGCCGGCGTTTTCAGCGTGGCGGCGAAGCTGGCTCCGTCGAGCGCCTGCGGCGCGGGCAGGCCCGCCAGTTCGCAGAGGGTCGCATAGAGGTCGACGGTCTCGACCAGCGAGCCGCAGCGGGCGCCGGCTTGCGCCGCGCCCGGGACCGCGACGATCAGGGGGATGCGCGCAGCCTGCTCGTAGTTGGTGTGCTTGCACCACAGGCCGTGATCGCCGAGGTGCCAGCCGTGATCGCCCCACAGCACGATGACCGTGCTCTTGGCCAGCCCGGTCTCATCGAGGGCGTCGAGAACGCGTCCGAGCTGGGCGTCCATGTAGCTGACTGCGGCATGGTATCCGTGAATCAGATGGCGCGTCTGCTCGTCGTTCAGCGGCCCCACCTTCGGCATGTCGCTGTAGTTGCGCAGCTCGCCCCAGGTCGTCGGCGCGAATTCGGGCGCGCCCTCGGGCGGGTTCTTGAGCGCCGGCAGCGGGAAATCCCCGGCCTTGTAGAGATCCCAGAATTTCTTCGGCGCGCAGAAGGGCAGGTGCGGCTTGAGGAAGCCCACGCCCATGAACCACGGCTCGCCGGGCTTGTCCTTCGCGGCGCGGAGGCGGCGCACCGCCTCGTCGGCGATCTGGCCGTCGCCGTAGGCTGTGTCGGCCACATCCACGCACTCGGTCGGCGCGCCCTTGGCCACGCTCCCCTGTAGCTCCTTTCGAACGCCCGCCGCCTGCGCCTTCTCGAACCCCTGCTTGACCGTGTCCTGATTCGCCTTCAGCAGATAGCCGCCGCCCTGCGGCTTCCAGTGCGGCACGGTCCACGACGCGGCGTCCTCGATGTTACCATGGCCGACATGCATGATCTTGCCCATCGCTTCGGTGCGGTAACCGTATCGCTGGAAATACTGCGCCACGGTGACGGCCTCGGGCACGGCTTTGCGGAAGTTGGTGGGCAAGTCGTAAATGCCGATGCGCTGCGGACGCAGCCCCGTCATCAGCGAGTTGCGCGACGGCGCGCAGACCGCTTGGTTGCAGAAGGCGCGCTCGAACAGCACGCCCCGGGCGGCGAGACGGTCGATGTTCGGCGTTTTCACCCGCGTGTCCCCGTAGCACCCCAGAAGCGGTTTGAGGTCATCCACGCAGATGAGCAGGATGTTGGGTTTGGCCGCAGGCGCGTCGGCGGCGCGAGTGTGGGCACAGAGGAAACCGAGCGCAAGCATCATAACCAGTGTTTGCATCAAATCATTTCTCCAATTAGACGGCTGACTTTCGCAAAGATACACCGAGACACTTTCCTGGGTCAATCTGATTAGCGCTGATTTTACCGAACAGATCCACGCCCTCACATAAGGTATTTCACCCATTCGTTTTCTGCTGCCTAATCCCAGCAGAAGCTGCTATAGTACCGCCATAGAAAGGTGCCTGTGATGAGTCTTTACAAACATCCTCTTCTGACCGTCTGCCTCGCGGGGCTGCTCGCGCTGGCCACCGTAAACGCCCGAGCCGCAGGCAAAGCCATTCCCGAGTTCGGCCCGTCCGTCGAGTTCGACAGCGCGGGCCCGCAACCCGCCCTGTCCAAGCTCAAGGGCAAGGCCGTCATCATACTCTTCTTCCAGTCGTCGTGCCCCATCTGCAACAAGTGGGCGCCCGCTTTCTTCAAGGACGTCCAGAACGAGTACGGCACCAATAACGCCGTCGTCCTCATTGCCCTCAAGACCGATGGCGGCGGCATCGCCGGTGCCAAAACCTATCTCAAATCCAAAGGCGTGAACCTTGACCAGTGGATCGTGGGCAGCGATGATGGCGCCAAATACCACACCCAGGTGACCGGCGACGACTCCCTTTGGTGCTATACCCTCCTGGGCGCGGACGGCACCATCGTCCAGCAGGCCAAGGCGGGCATGTCCAAGCGCTTCGGCCCGGACAAGGTTACGCTCTATAACCTTGCAGACCCCGCGCTGCTCAAGAAGTGCGGCAAGCTGACGACCGTGCTTCCGCCCGACAAGCGCTACGACCCTTCGCTGAGCAACCTCGTCCGCATGGCGGAGTTCGGCGACGCTGAAAAGGCGCTCGTTCTCTGCAGCGCCGCGATCAGCAAAATGAATACGCGCCAAGCCGCAACCGAACTCAAGGCCGACCTTCAACCCGTTGTCGAGAAACGGCTGAGCGACCGCGCGGCCCTCCTCGGGGACGCGACGCAACCGTCGCCCGCGCGCTATGACGCGTTTCAGGAACTGACGCGCATGGTCAGCGACCTCAAGACGCTTCCCGCCGCAACGAAAATTGTGCCCTTGCTCACGAGGGCCAAGCAGGATCCCGCCCTGCAGAAAGAGGCGCGCGCCGAGTCCGCCTACCGAAGCCTTCAAACCCGCGTGCAGAAGGCCGGTGACCGCGACAAGCCGAGGCTCGTCAAAGAGCTGGAAACGTTCGCCCAGCAGGCCGCCGGCACTAAGTACGGCCAGCTCGCCGTTGAAAGCGCCAAGCAGCTTTCCGACAGCATCCCAACCGACACCAAATGAGGACTCCGCTATGTTCGTCAAACTGGATGGCACGCCGTTCGACACCGCAGGTCTTTTCGACTCCCTGATCGAGAATTTCCCAGACATGATCCATTCCGTGGACGAAAGCGGCAGCATCGTCTACTTCAACCGAACGGCGACGCAGTTGCTCGGTTACACGGAGAGCGAGCTGCGCCTGATGAACATCCGCCAGCTTTATCCTCCCGAAATTATCGAGGCGGTCGAGAAGGGGTTCAGCGAGGTCAAGCAGTCGGGGGAGAAACATGTCGAAAGCCTTTTCATGGCCAAAGACGGAACCCGCATTCCGGTCGAGCTTCGCACGCTGGTGATCCGCGACGAGAGCGGACGCTTCGCACAGACCTTCACGGTCTCGCGCGACCTGCGCAAGCTGAAAGAGATGCAGGAGCACCTGATCCACACGGGCCGGCTCGCCGCCATCGGCGAACTCGCGGCCGGTGTTGTGCATGACCTCAACAACCCGCTGACCGCCGTGATCCTCGCCTCTAGCATCATGAAGAAGGTCGCCGACAGCCCCAACACCCCGCCGCAGGAGCTGCGCGAGCAGACCTCGCTCTATTGCGAGACGATCGGCGAATCCGCCTCGACCATGGAGAACCTCACGACGCGCCTGCGCGATTTCTCGCGCGGCGTCAAGGAGCAGCACTCGCCGGTGGATCTGTTCGACCCTATCCACGACGCCATTTTCATCCTCGCGCACAAGGTCAGATCCAACAACATTCAGGTCAGGTGTCCGCTCATCAAGGCCAAACACTGGGTTCTCGGCGACCGCAACCAGATCCAACAGGTTTTCCTTAACCTCTTCGCGAACGCCTGCGACGCCATGGCGCAGAGCAACCTGCGCGAACTGACCGTGGACATCCGGGCGGACGCCATTGACGACAAACCCTTCTGGCACTGCGAGGTGCGCGACACGGGAGAGGGCATTCAGCAGGAGTTGCAAGAAAAGGTCTTCAAGTCGTTCTTCACAACCAAGCCGCGCGGCAAAGGCACGGGCCTCGGCCTGAGCATCGCCCGTTCGATCCTGAAAGAGCACAACGGCGATATCCGGCTGGCTTCCGAGCGCGGCAAGGGCACGACTTTCTCCGTGCTGCTGCCGTCGCTGACGAAGCACGCTTAAACGTCAGATCGCCAATGCGCGTCGTGCCGTCACGGGTAGGGCGGGTTCCCCGCAACCCGCCGCCGGGCCCCGCTGGGAGCAGGGACACTCTGTCCCGTCCCTCCAGCGAACGCAAGGACGCGCCCGTCCGGTCGCCCCGGGAGTTAGCCCGAGTTCGCCAGTTGGGCTCATCCTGAAAGAATATTTATCCGCCTCAAG
>CAYMLQ010000278.1:0-8284 GCA_964390795.1 uncultured Lentisphaeraceae bacterium | reverse complement strand
ATATTGAAGGTTGTCGACGGACCGAGAGTGGTGCCAAACACCTCCTTCCAACCTCGTCTATTCATGGTCATCTTGATATCCGTAAGCGTGTGCAGGCCCGAGGCCGCCAGCTCGAACATCGCACGCACCACAGGTCCTTGCGTAGGATGCTCGACCAAGATCGGCTGCCTTTCGGCATCCCGACCCAAGACGTACCCCAGCGGAGCTTTGAAGGCCCAGCCTCCTTTTTCCGCAACCCTCAGCATTCCATCCTTGGCCCGCTGCCCTCTCACAGCGTTGTCAAGCTGAGCCATCGCCGAGAGTACGGTCCGGACGAACAGCCCCGTTGGGCTGTCGGAGAGCTGTTCTGTCGCACTCCGGATGGACACCCCGAACTTCGCCAACAAGGAGTTGTACACCTCGTAATCGTGACTGTTTCGCGCAAGCCGGTCCAACCTGAAAACCAACAGATGATCGATCCTATTTTTCCGATCCGTTGAGAACCGGATCATTTTTTGGAATTCGGGACGGTCGGCGGTTTTGGCCGACTCGCCCCTGTCCGTGAACGTCCTCACAATCTCGATGTCGTTGTGCGAGGCAAATTCTTTGCAAGAGCGCTCCTGGCTCTCTAAAGACGTACCCTCGACTTGTTCTTGGGTCGATACTCGCAGGTACAGTACTGTCCGCTTCATTTGCACACCTCTTTGTCCTCATTCAGTTTCAGATTTCCATTAAAGAAATCGAGCATCTGCTTAGGCGCAAGCCCATGCTTTTGCTGAAGCACAATCATCGAGTCTACGATGATCTCCGCCAAACTCCCGATCATTTCAGCCTCCTCGGGCGTGATTGCCCGCGCATCATTATCGCTGCAAGGGGCCGGATGCGCCAAATCAGAGCATGGCCCGGCCGGGCCAGCGCCGTTCAACTTCACTACGTCTGACATGAAAATTCGCCTTCGTCATAAAACTCCTAAAACGTAAGATGTGTTTTTACCCGGTGCCGACCTCGCCGGCCCATTGCGGTTATGTCCAAAATGGACTGTTCCACCTGAGACGCAACCCCGTTGCCGCGCACGTGACGCGGCAGTCAGGCTATGTTTACAGATGTGTTCATGGTCTGTGGCAGGCCCGCCCGCAGCCTTGCGGTACAGGCGGGCCTGTGATTTCTCCGCCTCGAATCAGGCAGCCGTCCCGGTGCCCTGAGCCTTAGCCGCCTCCTGCAGCCTTGCTGACACGTCGGCGAGTATGTCGCACGCCCATTTGTACGAGTTTCCGCAGCTCCTGAGTTCGGCTGTGTGGGTGTTCAGCGCCGCTGCAATCTTCACCGCGACTTTGACGTGGTCGGGCAGTTTCACCCGCCTCGTCGCCGCCCGCGCCTTCACCGCGGCTTTGTGCAGACTCATTTGTCCCGTAGCCACGGCCTCCTTCAACGCCGCGTCATTCGAGTCGGACACCGCCCGCGCATTCTCGACCCGCGTCTTCGACACCCCGATCCGCTTGGCTGTTTCCGCCGCAGAAGTTTTATAAACTTCGGATGAAGCGATTTCTTCTCGGGCTTCTTCGGCCCTGTGGTTTCTGCCACGGCTGCGGCGCTTGTCGAGCGCGGCAACAAAGCGGATGATGTCGGCGTCCGTCAAGTTCCTGCGGTTCCGTTGCTCGTGGATAGCGTATTCGAGCGCCTCGTCCTCGCCGTCGAATTTCCGGAACACGACGGGAATCTCCGTGAGCCCCGCCCGCTTGGCTGCCGCCAGCCGGGTGTGCCCGTCGATGACCACGCCGCGCCCGGCCCATACGGTGACCGGCTTGGCCCGGTCGTAGCCGTGCGCTCTCATGTCCTCCGCGATCGCCTCCACCGTTTTTTCGCGGATGGGGAAGAGCGTGGAGAACGGCTCCTCCGTCTTGAGGTCGGACACCTTGGTGGGGACAGTTTCCCCGTAAGTCGCGTCGCCGGTTACGTGCGACTGCTGCTCCGGCTGAGGCTCGGGCGCGTTCTTTTTTTCGTGAGGCGGCGGAATGTCGCGCATTGCGGCGTTCGGGCATGCGACACCTTGAGCGGGTTCCACCGGGATGTCCGCAACGAACGGAAACTCCCTCTGCAGGGCTTTGCAAATCCCTGCGGCGAATCCCTTGGCTTCTCGGCTGCCTTTCTTCAGAATGTCTGCAAGCGCCAGTGCCTTTTCGAACCTCCATTCCACCCTGTCCGCTTTGAGAACAAAGAGGCAGCCGCTCTTTATTTCCCCGACCTTTTCCTCCAGTCCGAGGTTGTCGGCCCCGCCGTCGATCCGCCTGACGATTTCGACGATTTGTTCGAGCGCCCGCAAATCATCCGGATTCTGTCCGGACGCATGCGCGGCTTTGCCAGCATCCACAATGTGGTCCTTCATGACTAATCCTCTCACTGGACGGCTCCCTGCCGGGCGCCTGTCCATTTCTGAAAAGTAACTTTGTCATTCACTATTCCGTAAGTTGTTTGTCCGTCCGCGCCCGCCGTTGACGGACGCATCAGTGCCCCGAGCCGGCACCCGCCGGCACGATTGGCGTGAAGGCCACCGCTGTGGCCGTTGCTGGCGGCCTTTACGCCGCCGTATTTCCCGCTTGCAGAGAAGGCGGTCATGACCGTCTCCTCCTGCGGCGAGTTTTGCGCTTCTTGCTGCGCCCGCCCGAACCGGCAGAGACGCGGAAATTCCTGTCCGGTTTCCAGCCGAACCCGGTGATCCCGTCGTCGCCCAAGCGGGCGTGGGCGCGCAATAAACACACTGTATCGCCGCATCTCATTTGCACCATTTGATCTTCGGAGGCCACGACCACGCGAAACGTGTCCGTGGTGACCTTCCCGAGCCGCCTCAGCAGGTCGTATTGCTCTTTGAATTCGCAGGACGCAGAGTAAACATAGCCGTCGGCGTGGAAGGCGTCGCAGCCGCAAATGAGCAGCCGGAACTTCGGCAACCGGCACGCCTCGCCATACCGGTCCAGCTGAAACTGTTCGCTCACAACGGCAGCCCCTCCAAACATGACGGCCTTCGCAACGGTTCCGCAGGGCGCGTCGAGCAGGTAGACTTCCGGCCCGTGCCGCAGGCATCTGGCGGCTGCCGAGCTGGCATCCTGACCGCCCAGGCAAATCAGGACGGGCTGCAGCCGGGCGATGTCTTCGGACTCCAGCATTCGCCCGACCTCATCTGCGCCGTCCTGATCCTCGTCGAGGCCGGAAAGATCCAGCTCAAGAAGGGGGAAGCACTCGTCCAATTGTTCTTTGTAATCCATCTCGTCCAGCATGACCAACCTCCTGTTATCTTGCAGCAGGGAACTGTTCCCCGCCTCCAAGTAAAAACACACGCGTCGGCGTGACGACCGCGTCCGCCTCCGCGAAACCGAACGCGCAGTCCGGCATGCCATCGATCTGCTGAACGTCGTGCGCCAGCGCGATCACGGGCACGTTAGGCCCGAGCGTGAAACCGGACGCCAGCCCTTCGCGAAGCCCGTCCAGCACGGCAGCCGTGCGGTCGCAATCGAACGAGCAGAGCCGACGGCAACACGGGGCGAAGGCCAGGCAGCCGACGACAACAGCGCCCACAGGATCAGAGTACACTTCGGATCCGAACGGCAGCGGGTCGATGCGCAGGGCCTCGACTAAGCGCCGGCCGTCGGGTGCAAACAGAGTTGTGCGCGGGACTCGGTAAACTTGATCGCCGACCTTGTCGGGCACGACCAACGGGAAGCCCCGTTCCAGCGCCAGCTCACGCAGGGGGCGCAGAACCGGGTCACGCATCACCAGCAGCGGCAGGCCGGCCGGGAGCAGGCCCAGCAGGTTCGCAGCCGCCATAGGTGCTGACCCGAAGGGTGGACAGTCGCAGAAGCCGCGTGCGTACTTCCACTCGCCGACCAGCTTCAGACGTTCGCGAACGAGGACACGTATCGCCCGCTCGGCGACCATGCTGCTGTTGGAATTGAATGACGAGCCCGCACCGTACCGGTCACCCGCGGGCGGGTCCGCCGGTGCCTCGCTGCGCTCGGCCCCGCCGTCCACGCGGCGGGATGCCTGGTGCGGGCAGCCATACGGAGCCTCGCTGCGCTCGGCCCCGTCAAAAGCCTCATCAAAACCGCTGTTGCTCACAGCACGCCTCCCTTCGGCTTGAACCGCACATGCGTAGGCCGCTGGACCATATCGGTAGCGACCACCTCATACTCATCCGCCGAGTGGCCGCCCAGATCCAGCCGCCCTTTGACGAACTTCCAACCGCCGTCGCCCTTACCCCGACCGCGTGCGTTCAGCCGGATGCCAGCCGAAGCGCCGCACCAGCGTCCGCAGACTCGCCCGTATTCGAGGGCGTTGTCGTGGATCAGGCGGGTCGCATACAGGGCGGGCACGGGCATTGTGGCAGGGTCGATGTCCTGAAGCTTGATCTCGAAGGCGCCAGTTCGCTTACGCCACTCGGCGCTGACCCAGGTCACGTCCAGACCACGGGTAAAGATGTGGAGGTGGGGCCAGCCGCCCTCGACCTGTTTCAACCAGATAAAGGGAAGGGGCACTCCGAACTGTTTTTGGTAAAGAGCCCGCAGACTCCCCCACTTGCGAAGCAACTTGAGAGCGTAGTGCCGGGGCCTCGGATTCGTGTCGTGCCGTAAGGTCAGGTGTAGCCACTGGAATAGTCCGTGCTGGACAACAGCGCCATGGACACCCCTGACCAGGTTATTGCGCAGCCGAGGGGCACAGCGGGTACAAGACCAGCGGTCGCAGGGCACGGCGATGACGTCAACGGTGCTGTCAGCATTGATGCGCCTGAAATGGTTTGCTGAACCGTAGGCGGCACAGTTGCGCGTTGTATATAAATCAAGGTTGCGGTCGGGCTCAGATCGTGCGGCTTCGCGGAAACGTTCAGTTGGATGTTGAGATTGCATGCTGCCCTGAAAGATGACGCGTTGAACGTCTTGGGCAGGCTGAAGAATCAGATAAACGTAAGGAAGCCGGCGCGCCTGATTGCGCCTGAGCAAATTTGATTAACGACCAAGCGGTCTACGGGTGGCTCGCTCGACGCGGACATTCACGTCCACGAAGGCGCGGGTGCCGTCAACAAGGACGACGAGAGCGTCGCCGGCTTCGGCGCGGGAGGCCGAGGGAGCTGCCGAGACGGAGACGATCCGCCTCTCGTCGATCCCCTGCCGCCGCAGCCGGCGGACGATGATGTCCAGCAAGTCCCCGAAATCGGGCGAGCTGACGAACAGATGCCCGCGCTCGGTTGTGGCGGCTGCGAGCCGCAAGAACTCCATGAGCCCGTCGCCCTGCAGCCCGAGCGCCGAGGCGAGCCTCGACGCGACCTCGGGGCCGCAGGGGCGCTGCCCGCGTTCAATGTCGCTGTAGTGCGAGACCCGGAGGCCGGCGTCAGAAGCAAGGGCGAGCTGGGAGCAGCCGCACTGATCCCGGCTGATTCGCAACGCCTTAAGATTCCGGCCAAACTCTGGGTTAACATTCGACATACGATGGACTTTTCCATTGAAAACATACCCACTATAACAGTTTCTGGGTACGTTGTCAACAGCGGCCATCACCGGATTACAGAAAGGCGACGGGGCAGTCGATAACGAGCGTCCGCTCACACGACGTAATCGGACTCTTTCGGCGACGGGAGCGGTCCGTTCACCAGTCTGCGCATCAGCTCCCGAAAAGCCCTCGAAGGTGCGTTGCCGTAGTCTGAGCGGAAAGCGAACTCATTGCAGTATCCCTGGAGATTATCAATGCGCACGGCGCCGCGGTGGACGTTCCGTAACCGCTCCGCCAGATCGTCACCCAGACTGTCGCACCGTTCCAGCAGCGGGTCGGCCCCGTCACCGACGGCGGAGAAGATGTACCCGTAGCCGCGCTCCGCAAGCCACGCGTAATCTCCTCCCCGCCTCGCAACCACCTCTGCGCCGGAATTGACATGCGTAATCACTTCGAACGATACGCAACCCCGTGTCGGCTCAAGGATCACCCGGATCACGAGTCCCTGTCCGAAAGGACAACGGCGCTCGGCCAAAGCAAGGAAAACGGTGGCGGCTCGCTCGCCGGCACCGGCAACGGGAATTTGCTTGGTGACCAGCGCGACGCGCCCGCCCAGCTTCTCTCCCTCCGGCCAAGCCATGGCGATCCGGAACCTCGCCAGCAGGCTCAGCGCGGTCTCGTATCTGGAGAGTCCCGCAACCGCCTGTAGCTTGAGGGCGCTTATCCCCGGACCCGCCGCCACGACATTCAGAGCCGCCTGGAATATCTTCCCCAGCGGCAGCCTGCAGTCCTGCAGCAGAGTGCCAGACGTCACGGACACCTGCCTCCCGCAACCGCCGCAGGTCACGCGGCCGTTTCGCATGGGCCAATCCTTCACTCCCCCGCAATGCGGACATTTGAATCCGTTGGGCCAGCGTATGTCGAAGACACGCGCACGGTATTTCTCTTCGGTCCATCCCGCTTTCGCGTCTTTGGCTTTTCGGGTTCCCTCACGCATAGTGCCCCCAGTATGCCCTTAAAGGTCACATGAGTAAAGCGGATAGGTTGCAGCCCTTTGGCGCAGTCCCTCATTTTCCGCTTGATCCTAACGCGGAGTGCCCTATTATTGTCGCCAATTCAGGCAAATAATCTTCATTTGCCTCACGCGTCCGGCCAACGGGTTCACCTGCCGCCGGATCCGCACACTGGCCTGATCCAGTCCTTCACCGCGCAAGCGGCCTTTCACCCCGCACTCCGGGGTTTCACACCGTTCCAGCAACGGTCATCACGCCGGCCGATCACACGGCCGCGCATCATGCAGCTCCCGCCGACGGCGGTCGCTGTTGATTCATTCAGACCTATAACGAAAGGCTGCTTACTTTATGACTACGAATCACGAAAACGCCAATCCGGACCGGAACGTCGAATTGCAGGAAATGCCGGTGCAGTCAATGTCGATCGTGGAGGCCGGCCCCTTGCCGTGGCACGAGCCCGTGAACGGGAAGGCGCTCCTGAAGGAGACCGTGAGCACGCTGCTGCGGTTTGTGAGCATGACACGCGAACAGGCTGTCGCGGTCGCCCTGTGGATGCTGTTCGCGCACTGCCACTCGGCGTTCAGGATCTCGGCGATCCTGTCGCTCGTGTCCCCGACCAAGCGGTGCGGCAAAACGACCGTGCTGTCGATCCTGGGCTACATGGTGCCCAGGGCTCTGCAGGCTGCCCGAGTGACGCCTGCGGCGATCTACCGTGCGGTCAACGCGCACGCGCCATCGCTGCTGATCGACGAGGCCGACAGCTTTCTCCCTGGCAGGGAGGACCTGCGCGGCATCCTGAACAGCGGCCACGTGAAGGACAGCGCTTACGTCGTGCTCACGGTCAAGAACGAGGCCAAACGGTTCTCGACGTGGTGCCCTAAAGTGCTGGCCCTGATCGGCTCGCTGCCCGACACGCTGGAGGACCGGTCGATCGTGATCAGCCTGCGGCGAAAGGCCGCGACCGAGCGGCTGGAGAAGCTCAACACACGGACGGAGGCTGCGTTCCGCGAACTGGGCAGCAAGGCCGCACGCTGGGCGAAGGACAATGCGTCCGGGCTCGTCGACGCCGAACCGGAAATCCCCAAAGCGCTGAACGACCGGGCCGCCGACAACTGGGCTCCGCTGCTGGCGATCGCCGAGTCCATCGGCGACGCCTGGCCGAAGGATGCCGTGCGGGCCGCCTCGGCGCTCGCCAACGTCGACCCCACGCAGAACATGGCGATGGGCGAACTGCTGCTTGAGGACATCCGAACGATCGCGGCCGAGAATCCCGGAGCGCTCATCACTTCGCAGACGATCGTATCGCTCCTGAATGCGATGGAGGACCGCCCCTGGCCCGAGGTTTCGAACGGCCGCCCGCTGACCGCGCCCAAGCTGGCGAGGATGCTGAAGCCGTTCGGAATCCGCCCCAAGCTGATCAGGGTGGACAAAGTGCCGAGCAGGTCATACGCGGTGGCGAGCTTCCGTGACGCGTTCACCCGTTACCTGGTGGCTTGACCTGTTACAGCCGTTACGCCGCCGCTTAGCCGGACCGTCAACTATATCGCTGCGGCACAGCCCATTCGCGTGGGAACTGGTGCCGCAGCGCAATCCCTCGGGCCTGCGGGCGTAACAGGTGTAACACTTCGGGCGGACATGCCCGGCTCATGACGACCGTTGCGCCCATGGCCGAGTGCTGTCGCTGCCGCGAGCTGCGGCCCCCGCCCCGCGGGGGCGCAGCAAACACCTGCGCCGCCGACTCCGCTTCAGTATTCCCACGTCTCGTTGGCGAGCGGGGCGGCGTTCAGCTCCTGCTGCCGCGCCCGCCATTGGGGCAG